>JANQFG010000232.1 GCA_028277985.1 bacterium
ACAACAACCACTTTTCCGTAATGATCCATTTTTCCCGTGCTTTAATAAAAGATTTTTGGTAAACGTACCGAATATTTCAAGATCGGCAACCAAAAACAGCGATGAAGATCGGGCTTGAATATCGCTATCTTCTTCCCCTCTTTTCAAACGAAAAGTATGTGTGAGACGATCGGAATGTAATCGATAGATGAAATTCGTCAAGCAACGCACAAAAAGGAGTAAGCTATGAAGGATTTAAAAGGTAAGATTGTTGTCATTACAGGAGGCGCAACAGGTATTGGCTTATCACTTGCTAAACAATTCGGCAAGGAGGGGGCCAGGGTCGTCATCTCAGGACGGCGTGAAAGCAGATTGAAGGAAGCTGTGGAGAAACTTAACTGTCTGGACATCGAAGCGAAGTACTTCCCCTGTGATGTTTCCAAGCGGCAAGAGGTCGAAAACCTCGCTGATTTTGCATGGGATACCTTGGGATCGGTTGACGTTATCGTAAACAATGCCGGCAGACAAATGGGAAGAATGACGGTGATGGATACCCCTCTGGAAACTTTTCATGATATTTTTAACGTCAACACTTTGGGAGTTGTGAACGGCATATCCGTGTTCGGAAAACGATTTATTGACCAGGGAACACCCGCCGCCATATACAATGTGGGCTCGGAGGCTTCTTTGTTCTATGATACGCCATTGTGTGCCGCTTATATTGCTAGTATACACGCAGTGCTTGCCATCACTGAATCCCTGAGGGAAGAGGTTCCGGAGTTTATCGAAGTCGGATTGATTTGTCCCGGTTTTGTCCGTTCCGAGATTAGAAAAGCAAACATGGAAATGGGGATGGATACGGATAAATATGCTGAGATTGTAATGGAGCAGATTAAAAACGGTGAATTTTTTATCGTCTCCCATGCTTATAACATTGTACGAATCAACCAGCGTCACGATGCCCTTGTGAAGGCCTTTGAACGCTATGCACCCCGATACGAAGGGGATGATGAGTTTGATGTGTTTTCATTAATGGCCAAATATACAAAGAAAAAAAAGTAGCCAAATTACGTGGTACTGTAAGTACGCCTCATTCTTCAAGATTTTAACACCTTGATCATGAATTTTTTGAGAAACCGTCTGAATTAGGATTTTTTACGAGCCTATCGATTTCCTTATATCAAGTTTTAAATTGATAATGCCACAAAATGTGGTGTATAATTAACATAAGTGGGTGCGAGAACTGTTACTTGTCGTGCTCGTCGGATCTGATATGATTCTTAAAAATTCTGCGACGCTCTTACAACGATCTTTCAAGACTCCCATTGATATAAAAATCAATTAATACGTCCACAAAAATTAATTAGAAGTGGTTCCAAAAAATAGTTAAACCAGCAAGTAAAGAGGTTTTGAAACCGGTTATAGAAGATGGACACCGAAACACTTTCTTCATATCAATCCGATGCATAAATTCAGACATTGAAAGGAGATAATGCAATGACTGACGAAAGCAATTGCCCGGTAACGGGCAGGGCTGACAAACCCATTGCCGGCGACGGCACGTCGGTCCGGGACTGGTGGCCGAATCAGTTGAATCTTAACATTCTACATCAGCATTCTTCCAAGTCCAATCCGATGGGCGAGGCATTTAACTACGCTGAAGAGTTCAAGAAACTCGACCTGGAGGCCCTGAAGAAGGACCTCTATGCGCTGATGACCGACTCTCAGGACTGGTGGCCGGCCGACTACGGTCACTACGGGGGGCTCTTCATCCGGATGGCATGGCACAGCGCAGGCACCTACCGAATGGGCGACGGCCGCGGCGGGGGAGGAACCGGCAACCAGCGCTTTGCGCCTGTCAACAGCTGGCCGGACAATGTGAACCTCGACAAGGCGCGACGTCTGCTCTGGCCGATCAAGAAGAAATACGGAAAGAAGATCTCCTGGGCCGACCTGCTGATTCTCGCCGGCAACTGCGCTCTGGAGTCGATGGGATTCAAGACCTTCGGCTTCGGCGGCGGGCGCGAAGACATATGGGAGCCGGAAGAGGACATCTACTGGGGGACGGAGACCGAGTGGCTTGGCGACAAACGCTATTCAGGCGACCGGGATCTCGAGAACCCGCTCGCCGCTGTGCAGATGGGTCTGATCTACGTGAACCCGGAAGGGCCGAACGGCAACCCGGATCCGGTCGCCTCCGGCCGTGACGTCCGCGAGACCTTCGCACGCATGGCGATGAACGACGAAGAGACCGTCGCGCTCGTCGCCGGGGGACACACCTTTGGCAAGTGCCATGGCGCGGGCGATGCGGCACATGTGGGTCCCGAGCCCGAGGGTGCGGGCATCGAAGAGCAGGGGCTGGGCTGGAAGAGCGGCTTCGGCAGCGGCAAAGGCGGCGATACGATCAGCAGCGGTATCGAGGGCGCCTGGAAGCCGAATCCGACCCAATGGGACATGGGCTATCTGAAGGTGCTGTTCAAGTACGAGTGGGAGCTGATAAAGAGCCCGGCCGGCGCGAATCAATGGCTGGCCAAGGACGTGGACGAAGAAGACATGATCGTGGACGCACACGACCCGTCGAAGAAGCACCGGCCCATGATGACCACCGCGGACCTCTCGCTGCGCTTCGACCCGATCTACGAGCCAATCGCGCGGCGCTACCTGGAGAACCCCGAGGAGTTCGCGGACGCGTTTGCCCGGGCGTGGTTCAAGCTCACACACCGCGACATGGGCCCCCGCTCGCGCTATCTCGGCCCAGAGATCCCGGCAGAGGAGCTGATCTGGCAAGACCCAGTGCCGGAAGTCGATCATGAGCTGATCGACGCGCAGGACGTCGCCGACCTCAAGGGCAAGATCCTTGCCTCGGGCCTGTCGATCCCCCAACTGGTCTCCACCGCCTGGGCGTCGGCATCGACGTTCCGCGGCTCCGACAAGCGCGGCGGTGCGAACGGGGCACGAATCCGTCTTGCACCGCAGAAAGATTGGGAAGTCAACGAGCCGGCCCAGCTGAAGACGGTGCTGCAGACCCTCGAGGGGATCCAAAAGGATTTCAACACCGCACAGTCGGGCGGGAAGAAGGTTTCTCTCGCCGACTTGATCGTTCTGGGTGGATGCGCAGGGGTCGAGCAGGCTGCAAAGAATGCCGGTCACGATGTGACCGTTCCCTTCACGCCTGGACGCACGGATGCGTCCCTGGAGCAAACCGACGTGGAGTCATTCGCCGTACTCGAACCGGCTGCAGACGGATTCCGCAACTACCGGAAAACCAAGTACGCTGTGTCGGCGGAGGATCTGCTGATCGATCGGGCGCAACTCCTGACGCTGACCGCCCCTGAGATGACCGTTCTGTTGGGGGGTATGCGCGTCTTGGATGCCAACTTGGGACGGTCCCAGCACGGCGTCTTCACAAAGCGGCCGGTGACGCTTACCAATGACTTCTTCGCGAATCTGCTCGACATGAACACGGAGTGGAAGACAAGCTCTGAAGACGAAGACGTGTTCGAGGGTCGTGATCGCGCGACGGGTGAACTCAGATGGACCGGCACCCGTGTCGACTTGATCTTCGGCTCGAACTCCCAACTCCGGGCCCTGGCGGAAGTCTACGCATGTGAGGACTCCCAGGAGAAGTTCCTGCACGACTTCATAGCGGTGTGGAACAAGGTGATGAACCTGGACCGCTTCGACCTCGTTTGATTGCAGCAATTGAAGAAGGCGGCCGAATAGTCCTTGTAGGCCCGGGCTTTCTCGTAGAAATGCACAGAGAAGCCCCCCGGCCTGGGAATCTTCAGCCCCGGTACGATGAATGGGAGCACCATGCTCTCGAACATGTGAGGTTCAGCGCCATCTTCAGGCTGGGCCGGGTACCAGACAACGAGCCGGATGGCACGTTCATCAATGGTCAGGTTCTCGATCCGCACGCCCACCCGGTGGGGCCCATCCGGGATCGCAGTCGTGAAGGAGGGGGTACAGCCATATAGGCACGAACCTATGAAAGAGATCAGGAGGAGCGTCCCAACACATTTTCTCTGCATTTCTTCAGCCCTACCGGCTATGGCGCACTCAGCAGCCTGGGGAAGTACGTCGCGGCATTGTTGAGGATCTGATTCAAAACAGAGGGGCTCAAGCCAACCAGCGAAAGATCCAGCGCCTGCTTCAGCAAGAGCTGATCCGGTGCAAAGGGCGTGTCCGTTCCGAAGATCAGCTGACTCGCAGGCACCAACTCCAACACGGAGGGAAGTGCATAGACGGAGGTGGACAGAGCCGTATCGAAGTAGAACTGCTTCAGGTAATGAAGCCCGCCCTTGGGCGCTCTCTGTAGGAATTCCCCGGTGGGATCGTAATCCAATAGTGCAATACGCCAGGCCAGATAGGGCACCGCTCCGCCCGCATGAGCAAGAATCCACCGGATGTTCGGATACCGCTCCATCGTACCGGTGGCGACCAGGTTTGCTGCGGCTCGTGTCGTGTCCATGGGGAATTCGATCAGGAGCTGCGGGTACGCGAGTCCCAGGGACTCGCTGCTCGAATGGTAGTGCGGATGAACATAGACGGTCGTCCGCCGACTGTTGAGTTCCGCCATGAGGTCTTCGAAGATGGGGTCGCCCAGGAACTTGTCTCCTGAACATGCCAACAGACAGATTCCATCCGCATTCAGAACGTCCAGCGCATAGACGGCTTCTGCAAGGGATTCATCAACAGCGGGCATGGGAAGGGTTGCGCAATATGCGAACCGGCCGGGATAGTCGTTGACCATGGTGGCCCCGTATTCGTTCACTTGTCTGGCCAACTGAGCGGCGGCCGCGTTGTCGCCGAAAAACGTTCCGGGAGAGGAAAGGTGGATCACCGCCCCACTCACGTTGTTCGAGTCCATCAGCGCGATCGCGGACGCCGGTGACCATCCCTGAGGTATGTCCAGCCCCCCCGATGTAGTAATGCCCATGCCGGCCAGATCATTCACATAGAAATCCGGCAGGAGATGATTGTGGACGTCGTACTTGGTTTCGGTGAGCGCACACCCGGTTGTCTTTGTTGCGACCGTGCCCATGGCAGCCAAGGCCGCGACCTTTGCAGTCAGGCCGAAGAATTCTCGTCTGTCCATCGTGCTCCCCCCTTTCGATAGAGTTGGAAATTTCGGTGGATACGACTGTAGTCAGGTGAGAACCTTCGGGAATGTGCTATCAAGTTCTGTGCCAGATCATTTCCGTTTACGTTCCAATGGATTACGAGGAAGGCCTAGCAGCCTTTCACCGTATTCGGTCGATTCGTTCACCACATACGGTGAATGCGGTAGGGAGCTCGAGGTGGGCTTGGCGCACTACGGCCGTGGTGTTGGACAATCAGGAAGAACCCATTGGGCAGGAAGACCAATCAACACGTAGGCAGGGCGGGGTGAATTTGGGTCAGCGCTTCTTCTTCCTTCCCGGGACCGGAATCCCCAGTCTCGCCATCTTGTTTCTTAGCGTGTTCGGATGCAATCGCAGCAACTCGGCTGCGCCGCCGGCACCACTGATCTTGCCCTTCGACTGGACCAGGGCTCTTCGAATGCTCGCCGTAATCATCTCGTTCAGCGAAGGCCCACCTTCCTGAGAACCGAAAGGGAGGCCGGGCCACGTCTCCGCCCTCTCCTCCACCAGAGAAGCGAGATCCAGGACTCCGCCTTCTCGTTTGATCAAGGCTCGCTCAACGAGGTTCTTCAACTCACGCACGTTGCCCGGCCAGTCGTAGGCGACGAGCCGATCCAGATCCTCGAGGCGGTATCCGGGAGGAGGCTTGATCCTCAACTCCTCGCTCTTTTTTTCGACAAAGTAATCCACGAGGGCGCGAATATCCTGCCTATGCATTCGCAACGGGGGAATCTGGATGGGAAAGACGTTCAGGCGGAACCACAGGTCGTCTCGAAAGCTGCCCGAAGCGATCAGCTGTTCCAGGTTTCGATTCGTGGCGGCGATAACCCTCACATCCACTCGAAGGGTTTCCGATCCACCCACACGCTCGATTTCCCGGGTCTGCAATACGTGCAGAAGCCGAATCTGTGCAGACCCGGGCATTTCCGAGATCTCGTCCAGGAAGATGGTTCCACCATCCGCCCTCTGAAACCGACCCCTTTTCTCTTTCACCGCGCCGGTGAAAGCACCCTTCTCGTGTCCGAACAGCTCGCTGTCAATCAGTGTGTCCGGGATCGCGCCGCAATTCACCTTGACGAAGGGGCCCTTGCTTCTCGGGGACAGGCAATGGATCGTCTGGGCGACGATCTCCTTTCCTACACCGGTCTCCCCATGCAGCACGACCGGGCTGTCAAACACGGCAACCTGCCGAACCTGGTCCATCACCTCCTTCATGCCACTGTCGGCGCCGATGATGACGTCCCCGGCCGTTCCCAGCAACTGTTCCTCATAGTACCGTTTGTCATCCGCCAGGATCCTCTTTTCGAGCCGTATCTTCTGATACTGCAACGCATTCGACATGGCCAGGGCCAAGGGGTCGTGAACCGAGAGCAGACGCCCCGCTTCCTTATCAGAGAACCGACCTCGCTTCGTTGCCCATACCCAGAGGCTCCCCACACGGTTGTCTTCGAGTTCCAAGCGCAAGACCATGATCGAGACATCCGTATCGATACCGAGAGACTGCAGGATCCGGCTGTAGACATGGTGCTTTCGAACATCGTTGATCACCTGGACCGGCTCGAGAAACTCCCACGCTTCCACACTGAGGTCTCGCAGTTCTTTGGGCAAGGGGATCTCTCGCCCAATACCCTTCGCGATCAGGTGCGTATCCCCCGCCACTGCAACGACATTTACCCTGTCTTTCTTGACGTCGGGCAGGTGGAGAGTCATGGCGGTGCAGGGAAAGACGCCCTTCACATATTCCCAACAGCGCTCAAGTGCTGTTTGAATGTGCAGACTGCTGCATATCCTGAGCGTGAACTCCCTGAAGAATTCCGCTTCGTTCATACCCCTCACTCTATCTCCATTAGAAGCTCACAATTGGGTTAAGAACTATTCTTCGGAATGTTTCTTTGTCGTATCAACGCCATTAAGTAGATTCCGATCAGTACTATCGAGAAAGCTATGATTGCAATTGATTTCATCAATCGTACGTCCCAGAATATTGCCTGACTGACGATTCGGATAGAATAGAATACAATGATGAACCAACCAATTCCCCTTCCCAACGTGGTGGACACCATTTCTTTGTTGTGAGCCAAAGATACATATGCAAAGAATAGAATGCTCTTGTTCAATAGTCTCTCCCCGAAAGCGCGCGTATGAGGTCCCAGGAGGCTTTTACCTGCTCTTGTTCGGGTTTCACGAGCTTCGCGTAAAGTGAATACACATCTTCGGAAGACTTCTCGGCCTCCAGGATAGCAGAAGCCGCACCGGCACCCGTTCTGAAGGCCGACGACAACCCTTCCCCTAGTCCATTCATGAATCCGGCAGCTGCTCCCACGAGCAAGAGCTTGCCTCGCCCCAGAAAGAAATTCCCTCTCATTCCCATGTCAAATTCAGCACACCCCCTCTTCTCTACGACCTTTTCCAACTTCAGTCCAAAATTCCTTTCCAGCAACTCGGTGAATCTGTCCATCGAGACCGCTGTCCGCCCCCCCCTTTCGGCTGAAGCGCCATACACAAGATACTCGTCCTTGAAACTCAGCCAGGCGAAGAAAGGACTCAGTGATGGATCCAGGAAAGCGTAGAAGTACCTTGGATCCAGATCGACGTGGGCCAGACAATAACGTTGCTCCTGCATGAACCCACCGATTCCCTCATCAAAGTCCGGCTCCAACCTTTTCCGTACACGCGAGTCGGCACCGTCTGCCCCTACAAGGTAGCAAGCCTCGATTTGCAGACCCTCATTCCCGTTCCTTCGAATCGCTGCCCGAACGCCCGAATCTGTCTGTTCCAGGCCGATCAACTCGGTTTCATCCATTATGTCGGCTCCTGATTCAAGCGTGAGCCAGTGGTCAAAGCATGAGCGCCAAACGTGCAACATGGGGGGCGCGTCCGGCATTGGATCGATCAGCGAATCACCTGATATGCACACGCGGACGCCTTCCAGAACCCTCTGGCGGCAGAACACGCGATCCGGAAGGCTCCCGAAATACTGCTCGACCCGCTGCTGGGCACGGGCCTCGATGATTCCGGAACACATCTTGTAGCGCGGCAGCTTCTTCTTTTCCACAATCGCCACGCTGTATCCGCTCTCCACCAGCACTTTGGCCGCTGTTGCTCCTGCCGGACCCGCTCCAACGACTAACACATCATACGAATCCGTATTGGATATTCCGTTCCTTCCCATGACGTTTTCTCCTCGCATCCGCAGGGACAAGCCCCGCAGGGATGACGGCTCCACGTCCGTATCCGGCGAAAAAAGGTGCCAGAAAGCATATTCTGCACTCTTCGCTTTCCCCTTGCTTCGGGAAGTAATCCCCGGATACCTTTTTTCGCAGCGTTGTGAGCTAGGGGATCCCCAGCCTGCGCGGGGGATGACCGCGTCACTGCGTTTTCCCTTTCGGTCATTCCTGCACAAGCAGGAATCCCTCAGCACACTGGGCAGGGGGATCCCCAGCCTGCGCGGGGGATGACCGCGTCACTGCGTTCCGCGGTCAGTTGAGTAGGTACGTCACAACAAAGCTGATCTGATCCCGATCCCGGAAGAAACCGAGGCTGGTGAAGGACCCGTAGATTCCGCTGTACTGAACAAGGAACCGGAAAGGCTCCCGCAGGAAACCGATCTGGGGCTGGAACATCCACGCCCCCCGGGCGTTGTAGGCCACCACGACCTGCGGTGTGAGCTTCCCGCTCAAGTAGGTGGTGTTCGTCAGCAGCGTGAACGTTCCATCCAACTCTCGTATGCTCGCGTAGCGCTGGTCATCCGGGTAGAGCTGCGGCTGTATACTGATCCGGCTGTCATGGTTCAATATCCACTGGCCGAAGTACTGCATGGATACGAAGAAGGTCTGTGTCTGGTTCAGCTTCCGGATCCACACGTTCTTGTCCAAACCGATCATCCACCTCAGGATATCCCGCTCGGTCTTGTGCCCCTGGGCCGGAAGGGCCTCCAACCCCGGGATCGGAAGCCCCGTCGGGATGAGGGGGACGTTTTCCTGCGGGATGAAGACCGACTCCTTCCAGAACATGGCCACCTCGCTGCGTACCACCACGTCCAGATTCGACTGCCAGAAACTCAGGGTCCCACCCGTGACCTGCACATCGTCGAAATAGAGCTCCAGGTGGGCGTCCGGAGGAAAGGCGGAGAAGTCAACGTTCAGCACCGTCGACGGAAGGTCCATGAAGCTCTTGTAGTGGCCCACCGACATGTTGGCCGTTTCGAAGAGCACCCACATCATACGCGCCCCCCAGCGGCTGTTAGACATCACCTTGCTCGGTGTCTCCACCAGGATCGGCACCGGCGCGGGTGCCAGAGGTAACGCGTACGGCGTGCCGTCCGGCGAGATCGGGGCCACCCGTGCGTCCCAGTTGCCCGGAACCCAGAACCCCTCCAGGGTCAGCGAGGAAAAGGGGCCCAGGTAGCCGAAGTTGTAGTTCCCTCGAAGCATCCAGAGTGGGATCCGCCGATCGTCCAGATCCTCGAAGATGCCCCCGTAGGTATCGTCCAGGGGGTTGATCATGTCCAGAAGCCGGAACACATCCGTCTCCCCCCAGGAGAGATTCTGGCGGCCGATCCGCATGAACGCGGGCCCCCTGGAGAAGTCCGCGTAGCACTCCCACAGATCGTAGGCCTGCTTGAAACTGTCGATGTTCTCCTTGTCCCGGTCCCGAACATCCTTGAGTTCCTGGGGCCCCACATTGTAGACCGCTTCGTACATGAACCGGCCCACGATCCGGTACTTCACGTTGACTCCCCAGCGATCGAGGGGTTTCATGAAGTCGATGGTCTTCATCAACTCCGCAAGGTCGTGCTTCACCTCCAGGTAGGCGATGTTGCGCCATTGCACGAGGTCGCCCACCGATAGCTTCGGCGAGGTGAACCCCTGGGAGTCCTGCAGCCGGAACGACACCCGTGTCTGGGCCTTGGCAGTGAACTCCAGAGTGTGCTTGTTGTCGATCGTTACGGCATGGGCCGCCTCGGCCGAGATGAAGACCGCCAGGACGCAGCAAAGCAATCGACTGTAAACTTTTCTTGACTTCATGATCCCCCCAAATCGTGCAGTTCAATGACCGAAGAACCGGGATTCCTATACCCCTTTAGCGAATCACCCTTTCATCACTTGCAGTATTTCTGGAATCCGCCCAGAGAAAAGTCATTCAAGTCGAGCTCGGCGTTGATCACATAGAGAGTCTCGGGACGCATGAGCGTGATGATCGTGCCATGATCTCTGCGTGGATCTACGATCACGTGATCCAGCCAGCTGACGAACTTCACCGTTTCGTCTTTCGTTTGGTAGCCTGCCGTGTCGACCGACATGAATTTCCAGAATTTGTCCCCGCGGTCGTGCACTGTCTTGTATGTAGGTCCCCAAGTGTCGGTCAGGACCCACATGTACTGTGTCCCGTAGTTGTAGTACGGATCCTTCGACCTTGCTTCGATTACCCAGACATCCCTTTTCGTGTAGATGCTACTGACGGGGGCCCACGGAGCCCTCTGCCCCTCCTTGTCATGATAACCATAGCGCAGATGGGGACGGTCCTTTGCCATCTCCCATTCGCCCTCCTCCGTTACTTCTATTCCTATCGTGTCGGGACTTGCGAAAGGAACCAGGGCCTCTTGCTTCCTGATCAACCTGAAGTCAAAGTCGGGGATCTTCCCGTCATAGGCGAGGATATCGTCCACCGAGAAATCCGATCCCACAAACCCGTCGGACCGGTTGGCCGGAGTGGTGCGCCGTACCCTACGAATGGCAGGAATGTAGCTGAAGTTGACATCCGCCTTAGCCGAGAGATATCGCCAGAGCATGACCGAGGTGCCGGCCAGATCGTAGGGCTTGCGTACCGAGATGATCGAGTATCGCTCTACGTCCCTTGGATTCCTGTATGCCTTGGCGCCCGGAAACCCTGTGAGATAAGCATCGCGAAAATAGGCCTCGATATCCCGTTCATATCCCGTGTTCTTGCCTACCCAGGTGAGCGTGGTCGTGAACCGCTTGAACCCGAGGATGTACGTCACATACTGTTTGTTGTACATGATCTTGATCGCGGCCTTCGGGTCCTCCGGGTCGACCTTCGGGAAGGGAAACCCGATGATCATCTTGGCCATCTCGCCTGTCTTCGCATCGACGATGATGCCGTTTTCATCCAGCTCGTACTTCCCAACGTTCTCGGTAAAACTCTTTAGAGCGTAGTCCGGAAAGAACTCTTTCTCGTTGAAATGAATCTCGCTCACAACGGGGAGGGTCCATTCCCCCTTCTTTATCCATTCCAGCAGTGCCGCAGGAACGAGCCCCTCGGCCTTCTCCCAGTTCGTCTTATCGATGACCTCCACGGGCGCTTCGCCTGCGAACAGTTCGTGTCCGAAACCAAAGAGGAGCACGCAGATTCCAACGATGGAAACGAAGGCTCTTGCCGTCTTCATACCTCTCTCCTTCTCGTAGGATTTTGAACTCCAATAATTACTACTGGTTATTTCTTACGCATAGTCATACTAAGAGTAATTTATAACCGTTAGTACTGAATTGTCAAGGGGATTTTTCGCTTTCCTTTCGGTCATCCGAACGCGGGTTTCATGGCCACCTCTGTGATCATAACCTATTGAAATAAATATAAAATATGGGGTGGATGAATCGGCAGCCGGGTTGTTGACGCCCCTCGGGCCTTCGCCGCCCGGTCTGGGGGAATGGGCACGGATGGCTCAAAAAGAAGGTCCCGTTTTCCATTTGACATCAGGCGAAAAAGCTCTATTCTTGTACATGTAACCCGTGGTAAGGAAAGACTAGCGGTCACCCCCAAACGAGGCGGTATGCTCGAAGGGTTCTCCATCGCCGCCACCGCTTGCGCCGGCCTAGTCGTAAGGAGAGGAATACAGGCCTATGACGTATCTTCAAGCCCGATCCGAGAAGGAGAAGAACCGGAGAAAGAAGGTGATTGTCTCCGCCGCCAAACAGCTCTTCTACGACAAGGGATACGGCGTATCCGTAGACGAGATTGCAGCGAAAGCGAAGCTGAGCAAGGCGACCCTGTACCTGTACTACAAGAACAAGGACGAACTCTACGTAGCGGCCATGATGGAAGGCTTTGCGGGCCTGGAAGAAAGGTTCAAAGAAGCGAAGCACTCTGAGAAGCCGCTCGAGGAGAAGTTGCGGAACATGTATCTTTCGTTTGTTGACTACATGCTTCTCAACAGAAAGTTCTTTCGGATCACACAGCATTACCTGGCCGAAGACTTCGATACGAGAATCTCTTCAGGGGCGGCGGATATCGTGCGGGGGGAAATTCTGCGCCACGTCGATTATGTGAGGGAAATGATCAACGAAGGAATTGACTGCGGCCTTTTAAGGCAGGATCTGGACGTGAATGCCTTCACAACGATCTTGTGGCGGACAGCTACGGGCCTGTTGGACCTCGCCGTCGCGGACAAGTCCTCGAACAGCAGCACGGGGAGGTGGGGAGAGATATTCGCAAGTAGCTATTCAGTGTTGATGGACGGCATACGCACTCAGAAAGAGAAGTAGCCTCAACGCCCACCTGAAACGCGGGCCGCAGGGAGGCTCTACACTTCAAGCGAGGCCGGCAGACTCGAAGAAGATTCCCATCTTCTCGACGATTTGATCTACGCTCATGAACCTTTCATCAAACATATCGCATCCGATCGTCGTGAACGGAACATCGATATGTTTGCACATGTCTCGAATGATCTTCACGGCCGCGTTAATATCCTTGTGCCCCCTGTGGGTAGGCAAGATCACAGCATCGATGCTGAAGTCATGGACAATGCGATGGATGTCGCCCGTGTACATTTCCATCGTGGCCATGGCCTGCCTCACCATCGGATCGTCCGTCTGAAACCTGCGGGCAAAGGACCGAAACATTTCCTGTTCGCTCGAAGTATCAATGAGTGTCCACGGCGGGTTGTAGGCGAACATGTCCATGATCAACACTGCCCCGAACTCCTTTTCCATCCGCGGGAAGAGCTTTTCAGAGAAACTTGGGAGCACGTCAAACCATACATACCTGATCTTCTCGTCTACGCCATCGATACCTTTCTCTTCCTTCACCCGTATCTCGGCCGCTTCAACAAGCCTCTTCACCCAGTCGGTTGCCTCGGTCGTGCCGGGTGCAAGGATCCTGGCAATCGTGTAAGCATCGAACCCCCAATTCCATTCCGAGGGACACGGTAGTGAGCGTTTCAGTTCCTGGAATTCATTCATCAGTTGATACGCCTGGTTCGCCTCTTCACATACCTCCCTCAAACGGTCCATGTCCAACTTCCTGTTGCTGTGGTCTTCGACAAAAGAGACAAACTCTCTCATTTGCCCGGCAAAATAGTCCATGCGCTCTTCGGATTTCTGATACGGGACATCCAGGCTGAATCGTGGGATCTCTTTCCATGGCGGGTGGTTGAGCAGCATCTGCCCAAGCATGACAACAGCGTCACAAGGAGAGTTCGTTCCCACGATCATCGTCGGGGTGGGGTACAAGTCGTTCTCCATCATCGCGATTCCAGCCCTCTGAAGCGAGCACATGAAATTCGAGCCGAGCAAATTCGTTCCCGCATCGATAAGCTCGGGACCCATTTCGCTGCCGATGGCTCGAAGTTGAAGTGCCGCTGTGAACCAGGAAGCTATACCCAGAGCCGTGCACAACTCCGGGATGACTGAATTCGTGCCGCCCAATATCGGGTCAGCCTTCTCCATAGCCTCCATCAACTCGATCTCTTTCTTCGCAAAGAACGCCTCACATTCCTCTTTCAGCTCTTTGAAGATCTCCGCGTCTTTCTTCTTCTTCTGAACCGTTTCTTTCTTTGACATGCGTTGCTCCGTTCCTAGCCCAGGGTCTCAATGAATGCCTGAACTCTGGTTCTCAGCTGTCCTGTGAATGCCGGCACATACTCGGCATCGATCTGCAAGAATGGGATGCCCGCATCTCTGAGTTTCGGTTTCAGCATGTAAAATTCAGACGCGTACATGTCACAAGCTACCAATGCCTGGCCCACTACCCCATCTACGCCGAAGGCCCGAGCCGCGTCTATTATCCAATCCGCCCTCCGATCATGATCTCCGAGAATCCTTGGACATGAGGGGCGCTCGTTGACGTAGTATTTGGCGATGGCTCCAAGAGGATCGCTTCCCCCTTCATCCATGTCTTGCCAAATGTTTCGGGAACCGAAACAAGTTTCATCCACCACCACGATACCGCCGCTCTCTTCAATGAGGTTACATACGTGCGGATCATCATTGCAGGCACCGATGACCATCAATCTCGCTGCAGATCCCTCATCCATCCGCCTTTCAGAACCGTCCAATGCGCTTAGCAGGCTTTCCAGCCTCTCATTGTAAAGCTCCCTCGGCATGGCCGTTCCCGCAACCATGACCGATACGGTTTCGGCGCCGGTAATGGGCGGGCTCTCTGCCTTCCTGAGTTCGTACAGTTCTCGTTGCAGTTTCCGCGTCCGGTTGCTCAGTCTTATCGCGTTCAGGAGATCCTGATCGCTGATGTCCACCTCGAAGTGTTTCTCCAATTCATCCTTGAGAATGGCCAGGTTGTCCCTATACAGCCCTGCCATCTCTTCTCCGCACCTGGAGGGACGGAAGAGCATGTGTAGAAAAGGTGTCCCGATATCGGCGTTCTTCCAGTTCTCGTATGTATGTCGCAAGTGGTCACAGCCGTTCGTGACAATCAGCCCATCAAGAAAGCCGTACTCCCCATTGAGTGCCTGATTGAAACAATGCCGGGGAAAAGTACAGCAGACTTCCGAAAAGAATGCATCCGCGAGTTCTGTTCCGCTGCTCCCCGTCCCTCTCATTCGAAAAGGCAGCATTCCGGCAGCCATCACGATTTCTTGAGGAGAAAAGGAGCAGAAGTAGCCCACCACTTTTCCTTTCCGATCTTGCCAATTTCGTACTTCTGCGTTGCCAATCATACCGCTGATTTCTGAGAAGTCCTTGATTGCTTTCGATGGTTCTATCCATGTCATCTCGTTCTTCCTCCAGCGGGACAGGACACTAGCCTGCGTCACCCCTCCACTTCGTATTGCGCAAGATGTATTTGAAACGAGGGCGGTTGCCCGTGTCGGCCAGACCGTACACATCCTTTCCGGCGGCGGCAATCGTCACTGAGGCAGGGCTGCCCGGATCGTCCAGATCACCGAAGACAAGGGCCCGTCCTGCACACTGAGACACGCACATGGGCTCTTTGCCCTGAACCACGAGGTGATGGCACAGATTACACTTCTCAGCCAGGTTCTCCTCCTCGTTGTAGTAACACAGGTCGTAGGGACAGGCATCGATACATAGCCGGCAACCATCGCACTTTTCCTTGTCGATGAGCACGGTTCCATCCTCAGCAATGTGCAAGGCCTCGGTCGGACAGGCGGTGACACACTCCGGATCCGCGCAGTGCTGGCACATGACCGGCATGAAGTACATTTCAACGTCCGGGAACCGGGCGCCTTCGTATTTTGGGTTCGGACCGATCCGAAGGACCTTGGTGTAGGAGAGGCCGATCGGAACGTTGTGTTCCATTTTGCACGCCACCGAGCAGGCCAAGCAGCCGATACACCGGTTCAGATCGAAGACGATCGCGTTCTGCATTATTCCTTCTCCTCTCCTTGCGGCATCCATCGTTCCAACCGAGAATCGTCACTGGAGGCGATGATGCCCTCGGGCGCGCCTTCCTCCGCCTTGTAGATCCGTACCGGGTAACCTCGAAGGTGAACCGAACCGGCGATGGGATCTTGCGCATGGCTGTCCACCAATTGGTTGATGCACGAATACTTCCAGCCGTGCTCCGGCGCAGGAGCCTCCGGATACCACCAGGAATGCTCGCAGTTTATGACGTCCGGCGCGATCCCGTAGAAAAGATCCGCTTTCTGCCGGACACGACCCCGGTCGTTTTCGATCCAGACCCAGTCTCCGTGTTCGATGCCGTACTTTGCGGCAGTCTCCGGGTTGATCTCGACCAGAGGCGCGGGCCACTGCTCGCGGCACCAGGGCAACTGCCGATGCTCGGTGTGGAAGTAGACCGGAATCTTCCGGCCAGTGGTCATGTTGATTGGGTATTTTTCGTATCGCTCCGGCGTACGAACCGGACTCTCCGGTGGCTCGTCGAAATCGGGAAGCTCGTAGCCCTGCCCAGCCAGGAAGGTCTCGGCCACGGTGGACCAGATCTCCTGCTTTCCTGTGGGCGTGTTGAACCCGGGCACCGGCTCCCGGTTCGGGTCGGCCGGTAAGACCTCCTCGACAAATGCGAGTCCCGGGTAGCCGAGAGGCCGGTGCTGCACCCCCATTTCGTAGCGCCGGTACGTTCCCCAGCCTTTGGGGAAAAGTTTCTTGACGTCGAACCATCCCTCCTTCTGGAACTTCTGCTTGTACTCTTTCCACGTCATCCCTACCCCAGCGACGCACCGGTCGAGCTCGCTCTCCGCACCCGGCCACGGGTCCTCCGGATCCGGGCCGAAGGGAACACCCATCGCCTTGAACAAGAGCTCCGCGATCTCATAATCCGGCTTTGCCTCACCCCGAGGCTCGATGCACCGGACGTTTGCGCCGGCCCCCCCACTGCCGCCCTGAGAAGCGCGGGGGCTGTCGATCTCCAGCCAATGGCAGGCCGGCAGGACGATATCGGCCATTTCCACGGTGGGATGGTGCATCAAGTCTACCACCAGGAAGAATTCGAGCTTCTTCAACGCCTCCCAGGCATACCCGGAGTTGGCCATGTTCACGAAAGTGCTGGATTGACAGATACCAGCCTTGACCGGATAGGGCTTCTCGGTATGGATCGCATCCCAGACCGAAGTCGCGTCGGCCCACAAGCCCCACCAGTTGAGCAGCGGAAACCTGTCGGATCCGAGCAGCCCCTCGGAAGGCGGAGGTTGTGCCCCCAACGAAAAAATCCCGGGATAGTAGTTGATGTTCGATTTGGTGGGCCCCCTGTTCCCTCCGGGACCGTCGAAGTTGCCGGTGACGCCGACCAGCACGGCAAGTGCACGAATGTTCTGGATGCAGTTCGCACCGTGCTCGACGCCCAGCATGTAATGAATCCCTCCGTTTCCATGCCGCTCGTCGATTCGGGTCGCGTAGGTCTTGGCCGCGAGCTCGATCTTCTCAGCAGGAACCTCGGTGATCTTCTCGGCCTTTGCGGGCGTGTATTCCGCCGCACGGTCAGCCAGCAGCTGAAAGACGGGAGTCACCTTCGACGTTTCACCGTTCTTCAGTTTCACCGTGAACTGACCGAATAGGGCCGGGTCAATGGGGGGATCGAACTTCGACGGTTCAGGAAGGAATCCCCCTTCCACCTGGATCCCCTCGGTTGGCAGTTCGAAGGCCTCGCCCTCCCAGAGCATGACCTCTTCGTCGAAGTAGGTGAGTCTCTTACTCAGCTCGTCCCACACCATGAAACGTTTTGGACTCCCGCCCTCCTTCACGTCGCTCTCCTTGAGCAACCTCGTTTTGAGTTGGAACTCCATACCCCAACCGTTGCTGGTAGTACCACCGCCGGGCTGGATGTCAGGGCAGTATAGGAACGGGCCGTTCGTCCAACGTTTGCAGAACAGCTCATCGTAGAGCCTGTTCCGAATGATGACGTCGATCCAGGAGAGAGCCATGGCCGCATCGGTTCCGGGCCGCAAAGGCAACCAGATGTCCGCTTCCTTCCCGGCGTGCGACATCCTGGGATTCACGTTGATGAAGGCCTCTGCCTGGGTGTACGTGTCCACGATGGTCGTCGCAGAGTCGTCATAGTTGGAAATCTCGGGTGAAGCCCCCCATTGGACGTAGACCTTGGGGGAGTCCACCGTGGCCATCCAGCTTGAGGCATATTCGTCCGTGAGCTTGGTGCCGAAGTGGCGGGGCCCCTTGCAGACCTGGTAGGGCACAACGTTGTTCGGTGTCTGGAACAACTGTTTGAGAGCGCCGTAGCCGGCCATGGACCACATGCGACTCGTGCCGGTCATGGTGAAGATGCTCTTACCGCCATATTTGTCCTGGACCGCCCTGAACCCTGCGGCCGCGGTCTCGAGGGCCTCTTCCCACGAGATCCGCACCCAGCCGGGATCCTCGCCCTTCGGCCGGGTCCGCTTCATGGGATACAGAATGCGGTCCGGGTGGTAGGCCGCCTGGAGCGAGGCCATGCTCTTCGTACAAATGCTCCCTCTACTCTGAATCGCGTCCTTGTCACCCTCGATCTGGACCGCCCGACCGTCCTTAACCGTGACCCATACCCCACACTCCATTTTCCCACAGCCCCGGCAGCACGTGCGTATACGTTCTTCTCCTTTCATTTCCCCTCTCCTCTCGGTTCAACCCAAAGCTTCAGTTCTCCGGTGCGCGGCAACAATTGCGCTCGATAGACTTCAGGAGTTCCGGGATGCCCAGTCCATAGCCCAGCAGCACCATGGGAGGTTCTGCGGTCTCTTGTACAGGTGCGTACTTGGGATGACGGATGATCTCGTGGGTCCTGTGAATGACTTCAGAGGCGGGCACTTTGCCCGGCAAAGAAGAAGATGCCACATCTATTCGGTCGGTGTAGTAGAAGTAGATGACCGTATCAAAGGCCTCGACCAACCGGAAGGTATCTTTGAATTCCTCTCTCGTCTCGCTCGGAAACCCGTAGATGACCTGCGTCTCGAGATAGATGTGGGGCCATCTTTGCTTGATTTCGGCCGCCACATCCAAGATCTCTTCGATCCCGTAGGTCCGGTTCATCAATGCGAGAATGCGCTGCGAGGTCGATTGGACCGGAATGTCGATGAAATCGATCCTGTCAAAGGCGTCTGGATCGATCTTTGGATACAGATGCAGGAATTCGCTCGGCTCGATGTAATTGATGTTGATGCGGATGTCGAAGTTCTTCAATTGGTTGAGCAGGTCGGCAAAGTCAACCCCGATGTCCGCCCCGTAACTCCCACAGTCGTCCGCAACGAAAACGAAACGCTCAAAGTCCTTTCGGATACCCTCACGAATCTCGAGGATGATCCGGTCGATTGGTTTGCTCGTGACAGAGCCCTTTGCCTTCTTGATGGCACAGTAACTGCAATCGTTCACGCATCCCTGGCAGATCTGTACGTAGTACGCGTCAAGAAATCCGTATTGTTCATCAATGAACCGGCTGCTCAACTCGCTGCCGGAGATGTCCTCTATTCTTCTCGTCGGTTGGAAGATCTCGTTGAATCTGTCCAGTTCCTTCGGGCCGATCAGGGTAACATGCGGTGGAGCGAACAAATCGGGATTGATCTTGGGGAGACATCCACAAATGATGATCTTCTTCCGTCCCCCGAACTCGCTTACATAATCATCTATGATGGCGCGGGAGAGGTTCTCCCGCTCCTGGTCGAATCCGCAAGTAGTGATGACAACGAAATCGGAGTCCTCCGGCCCGCTCACGAGCTCAAACCCGTTTTGGGTGAAGAAATTCTGAATCTGCGTGCTCAGGTAGCCGTTGTTCTCGCAGAGTTTGAAGGTAGTGGTGAAGAATATTCTTGGCTTTGTTGAAGTCATCACTTTTTCGGCTTCACGGCGTTCTCGATGCCATTGGGGCTTTGTTGGCCATCAGGAGTTCGCGGACAATGTGAACATCTAGATCATGGGCGGCAAATAGACCCTGGAGCGGGCATCCGGGATCGCCTTTTTCCCCAGATGTTCCAGGCCCTCGATCACCAACGGCAGTTTGTCGATCGGGATGCCCATGAACATGGCATCATCTCCCAGATCCGAGATCGCCCGGCAACCGTAGCACCCGAGAGACATGTTGATCTCGCCGGTTGTGTAGGGGTAGACCGTCGTCTCTACACATTGGGCATTGTAAGAGCTCATCTTGAAAGACGATCGTTCGCCGGTGTAGTAGGTCGACGACATGCAGAGCCACATCATGGTCTCGGGAGGTGCCATGATGGCCACGATATCGGGTCTCATCACTACCGCTTCGAGCGGTGTGGCCAGGGTCGCCCCGATGGACTCCTCAGGGAGAGTCGGCCTTTCCTGGACGAGTCGAAGGGCTGCCTCCTTGTTTGCCACCTTACCCAGCTGCATGTACACGTCCCCGGTGGCGAGCTTTTCAGGTATCTTCGTCAACCCCAGAATCGAGGTGCCGTCCATACAGGCGTGCGAAGCAGGGGGCATGAGGATGCTCTTGCCGCGGCGGGCCATGATGAGGGATTGGCAGTATCGCAATCGAACCCGCGGCACGGGGATGTGAGGCATGGGATCGCCCTTGGGGATGAGTGTGACGGCCACTGGCTTCCACCGGAGCTTGAGGACCCTTTCCAGGGTCTCCGAGTAGGTGGTGTACGTCTCGTGCTCCTCGTCACTCAGCGGGACAAAGGCTCTCTCATTCTCATCGTCCACGTATCTCTTTGGAGGCGCCGTCTGACTGACCGTGATCGCCCACTCCGGGCATTTCCCCACGCAGGTCATACAGGCCCAGCACGCCTCGGGCCGATTCGCCGCGGCGACCCTCGTGCCGTTACATTTGGCCAGGTCGAACACCGAGGTGGGGCAGAACTCCACGCAGAAGTTACACCCGTTGCATCTCGCCTCGTCTACCGTTACCTGTATCATCGATTTCACTCCTCGAGTCGTGGTCTTCGTTGGGAGGGGTGTGCATGAACAAACCCACCCTTTGAATGAAGTCAAGGGTTCTTTCCGGAACCAGGACGTCTGCCTGGAATCGGGCCGCGTAGGACATGGCGTTCACCACCGAGATCGTGTGCCCGAGGTCCTCCATGAAGTCCACATCGGACACGGCTTCCAGCAGTGCCGTGGGCACCTCGTTCCTCGCTCCGAGGTCGATGAGTGCATCCAGTGCGGCAACCCCTGTCTGGTTGTAGAACACGCCCGAAAACTCGATCGGGGCATCTCGTGTAGTGGCAACGAGGGAGACTCCGCCCGCCTGACAGGGCGCCAGAACCATGGCACCCATGTCCGATGCCTCGTCCAGGTGAGAGAGCCACCCAAAGGCCCTGGCGATCAAGTCCGCGGACATGGTCGGGTGATCTCCTCCTATGCAGACAACCGAGTGGCACCCGTCATCAAAGATCTGCTGAAAGCAGTCGTTGAAGTGCTCGTCAAAATTCCCGCCCTCGTCCACGATGAAGTGAATCCGTTCGTTCGGGAACTCGGCCTCGAACATTTCCCGGACCTTGGGCAACCTGTCGGCAGGAGAAGATGAAATGTAGAGCTCGTAATCTCCACCGGATGCATCTTCCTGCCTGCAACGTTCGAGTGCGTGCAGTCCCGCGGTGGCCACGTCCAGCACCATGGCCCGGTAGAGATCTGCTGCTTCCTCGGCACTGAGGGCCCCGCCGTTCTCTTCCATGAGCCGCGTCTTGGTCACGCCCGGCTCGGGATATTTCGAGAAAATCACCAGCGCATGTTTCCTGGGCGCCATTTCGTGCTCTCCTTTCTTCGATATTGCTACCGTCTTCATGTGCACCATCACAGAGTCATCCGTTCTAGGGGCGCGGACCATCGGCTTCGGTTCGCATCGGGTGAAGTCAGGGCAGGCCTCGCATTCTTCCCAAAGCATGGTGGGCAACGCATGCCACTCAGCAGCCGAGAAACCCACGGACTTGTAGAACTCCACCGCATCGCCGCGAGCCGCCAGTGCCGTGGGCCTGTCTGCCGGCATGATCTTCGTGAGGAGCTCTCTCCCTACACCTCTTCCGCGATATTCCTCTGCAACCACAACCGGTCGGATCGTAGCCATGTCTTCACAGACTTCCACCCTCGCGCAGCCCACGATCCGGCCGTCTGCAACGGCCAGGAGATAATCCTCCACCGGTTCCGTGAAATCCAGGTCATTCGCATCGAGAAGACAAAACAAGTCGTCCCGATCCCCCGGGATGGCTTTTCTGAACGTGACCGCTTCCCTTTTCTCGGCAGCCTTGGAGACCTGGCACGGGATCGACCGGTAGTTCCACTGCCCCAGGATCGGATCACATTCGGCCGTGTCGGCCGAGGTGAGGACATTCGCGTTCGCCTCCCAAACGCCTCCCAACAAGGGTTCCTGGGCTGCCTGTTCCGGATCCCACCAGCCGTACTCGACGCTCACCATGTCCGGGAGCATCTCGGCGAGGGCCAGTGTGTGCTCGATACGGCCGTTGGAGGTCTCGATCCGGATGCGGTCTCCCTCTTCGAGACCCAGCCTATGGGCGGTCACCGGGCTCATTTCAGCAGCGGGTTTGGGGTGCGTTCTTCTGAAGCGCTTCAACTGCCGAAATTCCGAGGCGTAGTACGGGTGCTTCCTCACACCGGTCATGAGCTGAATGGAGTGAGCGTCGTGGTCGGTGTCATCATGAATGTAGGAGGGCAACGGATCGTGTCCCAGCTCCCCGAGGACCGTGGAGAAGAGCTCCACCTTGCCGCTTGGGGTGGCAAAGCCGGCTTGCTCGTATTTCTCGTAGCGGTTTTCAGGAGCGTATGACCCCTGGTCGGCAATGGCATCCCAGGTGAGACCCGTAGGGGCGAACACTTCGTCCAGCGCATGCTCCAGGGTCTCCCAAGGCCAGTGCTCCTCCTGGCCGCACCTTTTTCCCAACTCGCACCAGAAATCAAAGTCCGTCCGCCTCTTGTAAAGAGGGCTCACGGCTGCAGGACCGCCGTATGCCACATTCGCCACACCGCCATTTGTCTGTACCAGCGGTTGCTCCATACTGCTCGTTATGGGGAGCACATAGTCGGCGAGCATGGCTGTGGGGGTCATGAAGAGTTCCAGCGACACCGAGAGATCCAGGCCCTTCAAGGCCTGGTAGACCATCTTCGTGTTCGGCTGGGTCAACATCGGATTGCTCGCCATGGAGATCATTGCCCGGATGGGGTATGGCTCACCGGTCGCCATGGCCTGCCAGGTCAGATGAGGATGGGCCGAGGTAAGATAACGGGCAGGGAGCCTCTTGTCGTGTAGCTCTGTGAACCCGGAGAGCCTTTCATAGCCTTCATAGGTTGGAAGCGGGAATAGATCTCTCCCGATCTTCTTTGCCCGCTGTGCAGGGGGAAGCAGGTGACTCAACTCGAGCTCCACTTCCGGAATGAAATCGGACCGCTCGTGCAGCAATGAAGCCCCCGGCCGGTCCAGGTTGCCCGTTACGGCGCGAAGGATGGCAATCGCCCGGTGCGTCTGCGTGCAGGTTCGCCCGCTATGGTCGATCCCGAGACCCGTGAAGATAGAAGCGGGCTTTGATTGCGCGTACAGGCGCGCGATCTCGCTGATCGTCGAGGAAGGAATGCCGGTGATCGAGGCAACGCGATCCGGGGGGTAGTCTCTGATCCGCTCGGAGAGGTCCTCGAAGCCGGAACAGAATTCATTCACGAAAGCATGGTCCCAGAGCCCTTCTCTTAGGATTACATTCAAGAGTCCCAGTGCGAGCGCCCCGTCCGTGCCCGGCCGGACGGCGAGCCATTTATCGGTCAAGCGTGCCGTCTCGGTCCGGCGAGGGTCGATGACGACAACCGTGCCGCCCTCTTTCGCGTAGTCCTCGAGGCTCTTCCAGAAGAGCGACCGGTCCGACTCTGCCGGATTGATGCCCCAGAGTATCACGCACCGGGTAACCTCCGGATCCAGCTCGTTCTCGATGGGCCAGCCGTAGGTCAAGCTCTCCACCCAGATGGCGGGATTCCAGCAAACGATGCCGATGCCGATGTTGTTGGGCGTTCCCCAGAGATTCAAGAACCGGTGCATGGGCCAGTAGATGCTGTGAGGCGCGCCGATACAGGTCGCAAGGGTCTCCGGCCCGTATCGCGCCTTGAGGTCCGCCAGGCGAGCAGCGATATCGTCCAGGGCCTGGTCCCAGGATACCCTTTCCCACTGGCCGGAGCCTCTTTGTCCAACGCGCTTGAGCGGATGGTTCTGCCGTTTGGGATGATCGAGCAGTTCCTTGTTGGCTGCGAAGCGGCGGCACTTGGCGATAATGGATGCATCATAGGGATAGCGGGAGGGATCCGGCCGAACCTTGACAGGCCTGCCGTCTTTCAGGCACACCTCGATTCCGCAGAAGTAGCCACAGAGGTGGCAGTTCGATCTAGTGCCGGTCTCGGCCATTGGCTCCCTTGCCTCCGTGTGGGTAGAGCCGTTTGCCGTGAATATCCGTGAGGTGATAGACGCAAAAAGGGATCGCCGTGCCGTCCATGACGGTCACGGCCAGATTGCACTCACGGGCCCGTTCCAGATCCATGGTCCAGGCGTCCATGTATTCCATGATGAGGAGCGGGAGCCCCTGGGGCAGTTCTCCGGATGGGGACATCTCGGATACCACATCGAGGAAGACCGAGCCCTGGGGACTGGTTTCGTCGAAGTTACTTCTGTACGACGCCTCATCCAGGCCCCTTGTAAAAGGCTCGTAGTTGTCTCCTTCTCCCACGAGATATGTTGAACCGCTGCACAGGGGGTGAATACACCCCACAGGCCAGATGTCGCTCGGAAGAATCCTGCCATCGCTCTGATCGGACAGCAGCCGGGCCACATCCCCCACCGAGAGATGTCTCGGATTGGGAACATCGAACCTTCCGGATACAAAGGCGGGCTGCAGGGCCACCCCGTGAATTACGTCCAGATTGTGCATGGCAAAGCGGACGATCTCCCCGATTTCCGTTTCGTTCACACCCTGGACGATGGTCACTGCCAGAATGACCGGAATGCCTTCCTCGCGGCAGTTTTCAATGGCCTGCATTTTTGTGGCAAGGACATCTCTGCCGCGCAGTTTCCGCGTCGCCTCAGGATCCAGCCCGTCGAACTGGAGGTAGACATTCGTCAGGCCGGCCTCTGCAAAATTCCGAAGACATTCGATGTCCCACCCGATCGCCAGACCGTTCGTGTTGAGTTCCATCACCTCGAACCCGGTCTCCCGCCCGATCCGAAGAATCTCCGGCAGATCGGCCTTTACGGTCGGCTCTCCGCCCGTGATCTGCACCGGCACGTCCGGGCCGTCGTAGGCCCGGATCGTCTCGAACATCCGCCGAACCTGCTCGAGGGAAGGATCCGGTGGCCGGTCTCCGTCAAACATGAAGCAGACCGGGCAGTCGAGGTTGCAGCGCCAGGTGACCTCGATCTCAGGGAGTGTAATCCGTCGCTTGTGCCCGGGGCAGAGGCCACAGTCGTGCGGGCAGTCCTCTTTCCGATCCGTCTGGGGTTCGCGTGCCACGGTGGGGAAGGCAAAATCCGAAAACCACCGGTACCGCTCCGCATCCGGCCACAGATACACCTCGAACTCTCCGTGGTCCGGACACACCTTACCCATGAAGACCTCTCCGGCTCGCTCAAAGACGAGGGCGGGCACCGATCTCAAGCAGTGCGGGCACACGCTCTCGGTTTGCCGGATGATTTCGGTGCTCGGTTGAGTGACTCCTAGAGCTCGAGCTCCTTGGAGTTCTCCACCCGGTCGCGGTTGTATTCGCCCCATTCCCCTTCCCACATGGCTTCGATCATCTCGTAATACCTGCCATGATCGAGCAGTTGGTCGAAAACGAGCTCCAGCACGTAGCGGATGTTCTCCCCTCCAGGTTCGCCTGCCAGGCGGTGACTGCAGGCCATGCAGTAGGTGATACATGCATCCGCTTGCGTTTCCTCTACTTCCTCGAGGCGAACTCGCGCACGTTCGCCGCAAATCTCAGGATCGATTTGGGAGACGACCCCACCTGACCCGCAACAAAGGGTCCTTTTGCCATGGTGTTTCATCTCCACGATCTCATAGTCTCCCAGGAGCGCCCGGACGTGCTGTCCCAGGTCGCCTTGTCGACTTGGGCAGCTGTCGTGGACCGTTATCCTCCCGTTGCCGATCACGCGTGCCTTCGCACCGGCTTCCGCCAACAGCTCAAACAGGGAGACGACCTCTATTTCCTCCCCTGCCCCTGTATGCTCGAGCCGTACCTGACAGTTCGGGCATGCCGTCACGATCCTGCGGGCTCCGATTTCCCGGATCCTCTTCCAGAGCTTCTCTGTATACCTTTGCGCTCGTCCCGTGAGCCCCATCTCGACGAGGGGAGCACCGCAACAGAGGGGCGAGAGACCCACTTCGTGCCCCGCTCCGGCCAACCAGTCGGCGGCGTAGCGGACCAGTTCCGGTCCTTCGTTTGCCAATGCACACCCCGGGAAGAAGAGGACCTCACAGCTTTCCTTGAGCAGGTCTTCATATTGCTCGTTGATCTGATACGTGTCCCGAAAGGCGGTGATCACGTTCCAGTCGTGGTCGATCCAGAGGTAGCGGTATTCCTCCGGATCCATGGTGCCGTCCTCGATAAACTGCTCACGGGCCGCCCGGACCACGTTCCGAAGGTCTACGTCGTGGTCGCAGCTTTCGCTGCAAAGTCCGCACACAGAACACTTGAGAATGAAATCCCGCACCCGATCCTCCACCGGCCCATTGAGCAATGCGCGCGCAATACCCCCGGGACATACATCGCCCAGGGTTTTGAGATGGCTGCAAACCTCGGCGCACTCCCCTTCCTCTGTGCACCGCCCGGCAGCACGCTCCAGGATCTCGTGGGTCTTAGGCTTCATTGAGAACGCCTTTCTTCTCCGGCGGCTTCCTCTGCACGCCGGTCAAAGGAAAGGATGTACCAGGTAACAAGACAGACCGAGAAAGCCCCAGCAATGACCACCAGCAAGTAGGAAGTCGACTTCCATGGGATATACAGCGAGGCTGCAAAGACGAGATAGCACTCGAAAAAGATGGCTGCAACAAGAAACAGAATCTGAATCGCCCGGTCGATAGCCATGATCTAGAGTAACCCCTCGCTGATTCTCTCGCGTTTCTGTTGGCCAAAGGCCTCCCTCTGCGTGATCGATCTTCCCAGCGGGGAGGCGAGGACGTGGACGAACTTGCTGAAAGGGACACAGGCAAAGAATGCCAGGGTAACCGTGGCGTGGAGGATCCACATCCACGAAGCGAATTCCTCCCAGGGCCAGGAGAAGTCCTTCAGGAGCCCGGCAAGTGGCCCGCCTATGAAGGAGAAGGCGATAAAGGGATCGGTCGGCTCCAGGACGAACCGGAAGGCCTCGGTCAGGTAGCCTGTCACGACCACGAGCCACAGAAGGACGAGAAGCCTGAGCTCTATGAGGCCCTTCTCCTTCTCGGCAAAAACCAGGCGGTGAACGATCCCCAGGGTCAGACCCACCAGCAGCACGGCCCCGCTCGCTTCGAGCGTGAACTTGAGAAAGCCTCTGCCGGCACCCGTGTGGAAGTATTCTATGGGGATGTACTTCTCGACAACCGTAAGGAATACATCAAAGACAAAGATGAGCATGAAGCCGGCAAAGATCAGAAAATGCCTGACCCATAGAAACCCGGATCGTTCCTGGATGCGTTTCTGAAGGATGCCCTCGTTCATGATCGTCTTCAGGTCCGGCAGGAACTGCTTCAAGCCGGCCGCGAGCCCTGCTTCCTCCTCCTCCCGGGTTCGGTTCACCCAGAGAACATAGGCGATCCTGCTCACCAGGTTCTTGTACACGCCGATCAGGAACACCGCCATGGTGATCGTAATCAAGACCCAGAAATAGGTGTGCTTATCCATCATCCCGCAGCCTCGTGCCCCAGGACCACCCCGGGTTCTTCCTCGTGAAGGAGCCGCTCGGCAAGGTTCTCCTTGGAGAGCTTGTGAAGGTCCTCGACCCTTCCAGAGACGATCGCCTGGGTCGGACAGATCTCCTCGCAGGCCCGCTTCATCCCCTGGGGCCGATCGTCACAGAAGTGGCACTTCTCCATCTTGCCTTTGATCCCGAGCTGCGGTGCCCCGTACGGACAGGCCCATAAACAAAGCATACATCCCACGCACCGTTCCTGATCCACCACGACCGTGTGCGAGTCTTCCTTCTGAGTGACCGCTTGCCTCGGGCAGGCCTTTACACACGGTGCATCCTTGCAGTGCATGCAGGCCAGAGACACGTTTACGCTTACCAAGTCCGGATACTCACCCTTCAGGATGCTGGTGACATTCCGCCACTTGACCGAGCGGGTCTCGTCGTTCCAGAGCTGGCAGGCCACCTCGCAGGCCCTGCAGCCCACGCATTTTTCCTTGTCGAAGTAGAATCCGTACTCGGACATCAGGCTTCCTCGCTCTTCCCTATGCTCACCTTACACTCGTTGTACCCAATCCCGCCAGAGATCGGATTCACACGGGTTTCGAAGATGGGGTTGATGTGGGTTCCCTTGCCGCGTGCCATGCTGCCGAACCGGCGGCCAAAGCCGTGCCCGTGGATGACCTTCACCACGCCGGGCTGGACCGCCTCCCGGAGCCGGACTGCGATCACGGCCTTGTCCTGGGGAGAGGCGATCTCGATCCGGTCCCCATCCGAGATGCCGAGAGCTTGCGCGTCCTGAGGATTGAGCTCTGCCCAGTTCTCGTCTTCGATCTCCAGCAGGTACGGGTTGTTCTGCGTGTGCACGTTGCAGTGGAACTGCATCTTGCCGTTTATGAGCTGAAAAGGATACTCATCGTCCGGCAGGACCCGTTCCGCCTCGGTGTACACGGGCAGAGGGTCGTAGCCGGCTTCGTTCAGGCTCTCGGAGTAGACCTCGATCCTACCGCTGCCCGTGCCAAAGCCCTCTTCCCCGTACTTGTAGTAGTTCAAGTCTCCCTGCCAGCAACCCTTTTCCTTGAGCTCCTCAAAGGAGATGGGCAGGTACTGGGTCATGCGCCGGGCCCAGTCCTCCCAGGAGTCCCACTGGAAGTATTCTCCGTAGCCTAGCTTTTCGGCGAGCCCCTTCATGATCTCGTAGACAGGCCTCGACTCTCCCAGGGGGGAGACGGCCGGTTGGGAACAGATGACCTGTGGTCCGCTCCACAGACCTTCCCGCACCTCCGCACGCTCGAACATGGAGGCTTCGGGAAGAACGATGTCTGAGAGCTGGGCCGTCTCGGTCATGTAAAGGTCGATCGTTACCGAGAGCTCGAGCGCTTCCATCATCTGCTCGAAGACCCTGGAGTTCGGCTCACTCATGGCCGGGTTGATGATGTGGAAGAAAGCGGCCTTCACAGGGTAGGGCTGGTGCTCGATAACGGCCCAGGGCAGCAGCTGGGTCGGGATGTCAGGGGCCAGAGGATATCCCATGGCCTCGCTCAATGAGGGTCGTTGCGGTACGGCAACCTCTTCTTCCGGGATCTCGATGGGCATATCGAGCGGCGCGGGCTCTTTCAGGATGATGTTACCCGGGCCGTCGATGTTCCCGGTCATGGCGTTCAGAGTGTAGATCGTCCGGAAGGCGTCGAGCCCGTTCGAATAGTTGACGAGCCCCTTTAAACCGTCCATCAATGCCGGCCGTGTGGCGGCAAACTCGTCGGCGAGCTGGGTGATGGTCTGCTGATCGATGCCTGTCACCCCTTCCGCCCACTCCGGGGTGTAACCTTGGGCCAGGACGTGATCTGCAAACTCCTGGAACCCGTACAACCATCCTTCACAGAACTCCTGATCGTACGCCTGAGTCTCCACGATCCGGTGGGCCATGGCCAGGGCAAGAGCGCCGTCGGTGCCGGGCCGGACCGGAAGCCACACATGGGCCCTCTCAGCGGTGCGGCTCCTGACCGGGTCCACCACCACGAGCTTGGCGCCACGCTTCAGGGCCTCCATCAGTTCCCGATTCTCGTGAAGGGCCTCGTTCGCGCCGAAGGGATCCACCCCCCAGAGCATGATGAACCGGCTGTGGGCGAAGTCCTTGGTGGGCAGGGGATGACCAAACATCGCCTCAGAAGCAAGCCGCCGGTCCTGATCACAGGCAGCCCCGTGGCCGGACCAGTTCGGTGTGCCGTACAGGTGGGTGAAGAGCTGCATGGAGAACATGGGGTTGGAGTCTAGATGCCAGAAGTAGCCCACCACCTCGGGCCCGTCCTTCTCCCTGATGGAGAGGAGCTTCTCCGCTATATAGGAAAGGGCCTCGTCCCAGCTGATCCTGTCGAATCCTCCGCTGGAGTTCTTGCGCATCGGGTGAAGCAGGCGGTCCGGGTCCCGGGACAGATGGGCACTCGCTATCCCCTTCACGCAGCGCGAGGTCCCGTTTGCCGAATGCTCATTCCCTCGCACATAAACCACTTTGTCGTCCCTGACAAAGACCTCGGTCGCACAGTGCCAGGGACAGATGATGCACGTGCCCGGGACCATGCGGGTTCCCCGGATCTCGTTGATCATTTCTCGCGAGCTTGTCTCAGCCATCTCTTTTCCTTCTCAACCTACAGGGGAAGTCTCAGGCCGTCGTGGGCCAGATGGACCTTCCCGTTGTAGGGTTCGATTGCCTCTTCTATCTTCCTGCTTGTCACAGGTGTGCTGTAGTGCATGGAAAGATGCGTAAGGTAGAGCCTTTGGGCCTCCAGTTCCTCTCCGGTTCGTATCGTTTCCTCGAACGAGTGATGCTCCTCCGGATACCAGTTCTCCCCCCAGAAGGTCGCGTCCAGAATGAGATCGTCGATTCCCTTGAGCCGTGCCTTGGTTTCCGAGGGAAGAGGCCCCGTATCCGGCATGTAGGCCACGCGGCTTCCGTTTTGCTCGATGAGGTAACCCAAGGTTCCCGGCGCATGGGATACCGCAAGCGCTGTCAGCTGGATGCCGAATCGCTCCAAGGTGTCTCCCGGCTCGATGAAAGTGACCTCCATCCAATCGTGGAGGGAGTGAAAGCTCTCCTCGAG
>JANQFG010000234.1 GCA_028277985.1 bacterium
AAAAGGTCTTCTGTTGACGATTGCCTGTGGAGATGTTGAAGGAAAGCCCCTTCTCAGGATTCCATATTCCACGCACACCTATGACCCTGGAGCCAGAGCTCTTCCGGTGACCAATATCGATTGGAGACATTGAAAGAAAACTGGCCCCAGAGATTGTAGATTGTGCGCACACCTACGGAAGAGACGAAGCTTCCAAATATCTAAGGTCTCACTTCGAACAGTGGAAATTGAGGAATCGATTTCTTTCTGACCGTGAAATCATCTCGCCTTTCCGATTCCGTTTTCAGATCTCACTTCCCAACATGACCCTGCCGAAAATCCATATGCCGTATTCCAATCTTCTCCTCTGAGTCGCTCTCTTCGACTTCATACTTCTCTCATCTTTTGTCCAGGTAAACCCTCGCAAAAAGCATCGCGACCTTGGGTGGGAGAAGAAGGCTGGACGTCTGATAATCCCGCGTTATGTTAGAGAACGCATTAAAGACGTGACCGGGCTCTTCGCCTTGAGAGCCCTGGCGCGGCTTTTGCCCTCGATTACATGATGACCGATTATCTGATGGCCAGGCCGGGGGCGGTGATCTGAGCCTCGATTCATCATAGAATATCGTCCAGAAACATTGAGTCTAGAAGAATCAACTACACGGGGAGATATTGATTCGGGAAATTCTCTTGAAACACACGAGAGAAGTAGGATTCTCGTGTACGAATGCCAGCCACTTAGGTCAAGACTTCTCCTTTTCAATGCTTGACCACCCAGCCGCCTTAATCGACCAATCTCAAGGGCTTGTATCCATTTCAAGCCGCGATTAACCCGTGCTCTCCCATCATCTCCCAATACTCAAATTCCGTCTGCCTGCCCCCAAGAAATGTACAAAAATACTATTGCATCAAGTTTGTGTTTCAGAATATACTTCTAAATCATAGCAAGGATATAGAGCTGGTGAGAAACGACAGGAATTTAGAAGAAGGGTCGGAAGGGACATATTTTGCTCAATATAGGGGGCTTCGCTATGAAGAGAGCAATTCTCTGTTTCGTAGCAGTTTCTATGCTGGTCGTGACGGGGTGCGGCAGTAAACGGGTTGGGATCAAACCCATGCCTGGTTTTGAAGACCAAACCCGGCCCTCGGTTTACTGGGCATACTTCGACAGCAACTACAGGGCCAGCGTCGTGTATCACGATCCGGAGAAAAAGATCGTCCGTGTGCTGTCTGAGGTGCCTCCTGACACGGCGCTCAGCGTAATTCACGAGCTGTCCTCAAAGATCAACTATAAGGAAATTGAGGCTGAACAGACTTACCATCTCACAGAGTCAGTAAGTGAATTGGGCAAGCGGACCGTGGCGGTAAATGTTCTCAGAGATGCCCTTTACAGACTCGCCGAATTGAGCTCAAGTAAACAGATCAATCAGAACGAGAAGGAGCTCTTTCTCGAGATTCTCAAGGCTGCGACCACGATCGCGATCGCCGAACAGGAGAGATCAAAGGCCCAACTGTCTGAAGCAGTTGCCGAGGAAGCAAAGTCCAGGAAGGAGTTGCTCCAGGCTCAAACGGAAAATCTGAAGGCTATTGAAGAAGCCGTCAAGACACTCAAAGCAGAGGGCGTAACGATCGCCGACAAAGAACTGAAAGAACTCCTACGCCAGGGCACTCTGGTCCCCGGCAATTGAAGAAGAGCAAGGACACAAACTTGAATATCTCAGTGGTTTCTTGCGCCCCTTTTCGGGGAAATCCACTCTCATCCACTTCCCAAACTTCCTCTTCCGGGCTATGCTCCACACGAGTATTTCCGGAGTGATCGTGGTATCTATGAGCCAAACCACTTTCACGGCAGGGAAGGGCCTCCTTTTTCAGGCTATCCCTTAACCTTGGGGGGCAGTGCATTGAGCAGCAATTCAGACAAGTCGGAAACAGGTCGTTCTGATACCAAGATTAGGTGAGGAATATGGATGCCCGCCATAGATATGAAGCAGCGAATCCTCTCAAAGACAATTCGTTTGAGGAAGATTACCGAGCCCAGAAGTAGGTCTTCCCTTCCCGATTCCCTGTGTGAGAATCTGTGTGAGAAAATCATTCCAGAATTTGCCAAAACGCGGAAAAACTGCTAACATCTGCCAAAGTTGAATCTAACGATTTCAGATACTTACACAATATTGAGGAGTTAGGAAACTCGGGAATTCTTGCTTTTACGCCGGTCACTCAGAAAAAGTGAGAAGAATAGATCTGTCCCCTTTTGCGAGGCATCACTGAGCACCTCTTCAGCACTCTCTCGAGAAAGTGACCGTGTTCGCCTCGGTCTCGGTGAAGACCTCTCCCCTCTCCTCCAGCCACCTGAGATGGGCGATCGCCTCGCCCGTGGCAAACCACTTCTGGGCGACCGGAAACAGATCCCAGGAAGCATAATCCAGATCCCAGCTCATGCTGCCTGCAATCTCATAGGCATTCTTTGTTCCTTCGCTGAGAACCGACAGGATCTCGTCCGCCCTCCTGTCGTGATGCTGCTTCAGCTGGTCGATCCGTTCCGTGCAGTTCTGGATGAACCGCCTGTGCCCGGGTAGCACAAGATCGATGTCCAATGCCCGGACCTTGTCGAGGCTGGCCAGGTATTCTCCGAGAGGGTTCATGCCATCCCGCCAGCACTGGATGTTCGGGGTGATGTCGATGAGAATGTGATCCCCGGAGAAGAGGATCTTCTTGTCGGGCTCGTACAGGCAGGTGTGCCCTTTCGTATGGCCCGGCGTCTGCACGCAGCGAAAGCTGTAGTCCCCTGCCTCCAGGAGATCGCCGTCGTCAAGGAATGTGAAGTCGGGGATCTTCACAACGCCGTGCTTGTACCCGGGATGATTCTCCAGGGCGGCCCTGAGTTCGTCTTCCGGAAAGCCATTCCGGCCCGCATACTCTAGGATCGTCTCCCAAGGACTCACCCCCTCGAACACCTCGGCATCAGGCCGGTTGAAGAAGATCTTGCTCGATTCGCGGGCAAGCTTGGGAACCAGTGCGGAATGGTCGGCATGCATATGGGTGACAAAGAAGTCCGTACGCTCCAGATCGACTCCCACCTCGGCGAGGCCCGCAAGAATCGCGTCGAGGCATTCCTCTCGATCGAGTCCGGTGTCGATGATGAGGTTCCGGGAGTCGGACTCGATCACGTAGGAATTGATCGATCTCAACGGATTGTCGGGCAAAGGCACTTCGATTCGCCACAGATGGTCCTGGACTCGTTCGATCATGGGTGCTCTTCTCCTGGTTTCGCGGAGGCTGTATGTGTTCCGGCAGGCACTCCATGATGGACGAAAAGGGAAGGAATTGGCAAATCAGACCTGCGAGGACCTCTCCACGACCCCGGGGCGGACTTCGAGGCAGAACAATGTCCGGTATGCAGTGGCGTGCTAACGGCACCTGCCGTGAAGGCTCTGCGACAGGCGTCAGACCCTGTTCTCAAAGACCGGGGTCGAAGGGCGCTTGCATTTGCACACCCCTCGATAGTACGCCTTGAGATCGTCGGTCGGTTCCGGGATCCCGGCGATCTTGACCGCCTTCAGGGGATCGTCCCGGAAGAAACAGGAGAGACAACTCTCCGACCAGTCGCCCGAGACCTTGCACGTCCTGCGAAGGGTGGGAAGATAGTCAAACTCGGCATAATGCTTCCTAAGGAACCGTATGATCTCCCAGTGCATATTGTCGAGATTCTCCAGGCCCTCGCGCCGTGCGATCTGCCTCGCCACTTCCGCGCTCCACAGGGAGGGTTCTCTCAGGTATCCGTTCTCGTTCAATATTTCGGACAGGGTCATTGGGTCTGCTCCTTGTTGTGTTCGTCTCGAGGGCAAGCTCCTGTGAAGAAGCGGGCTCCGGAAGCCCGGGCGGAGCCTGCCGGACCAGCAAGGGCTCGGGCTCGCCCCCCGGCCCAAAGGGCAAAAGGACCACCAGCCCATGTCGCGGTGTTTGGCCGAGGTGAGGCGGCGTCGCAGGAACCGTCACAAGCCTGGGCGGGTCACGGGTGATCCAGTCCCCCATTTCCCCGTTTCTCCAAGCTCCCGAAAGGCCTGCAAGCTTCGAGAAGAGGCCCGGTCCGCGCCCTGTGTCTTCCGGTTCCCTTTCCGGAGGCTCCGGCAACCTCATGTACACGCAGATGTCGACCGCCAGCTCGTTCGGCTGGGTCGCACAACTCCCGCCATCCTCTCCAGAAACCTCGTGCAGGGGCACCAACAAAAGGACCGAGAGAAGTGCTAGATATTTACCGGCCATGACGACATTCTCCAAGCAAGGGTTCCTATCAAGTGTGATGCCCTTAGAGCACAGGGGGGTGCGCAGGAAATGCGACTCGAACACCTGTTCGAAGAGTGAAATGGGTCAAGGGGAATGATATGCTGGATTGCGCAAGAATCCGGAAAAGACTCTCGAAACCATGGAAATCGTTACGAACAGAGATCGTAGAAAGCCCCTCCTCTTCCTGGCAGTCGTTTTGGGATACATCATCCTTCCCTGCTGTGGGAGCGATTCGCCCTCCGGCAGTCGGCCCTCGGAAGTGACCCGGTCTTTGACGGGCTATGTCGATCCCTTTATCGGAACCGCCCCGAGCGGAAGCGACCCCGGGCACCTCAACTACTTCTTCGAGGGCGGAGACGTGTTTCCGGGTGCGGTCTATCCGCTCGGTATGCTTGCCTGGAGCCCGGACACCCGAAGACTCTTTCCCGGAGGATATCGGTACGGCGACCGGAGCATCCGCGGGTTTTCCCTGACCCATTTCAGCGGTCGCGGATGCATTTCCTATCTGGACTTCCTCTTCATGCCGGTCGCAGATCTTCCGGATTCTCCTGCATCTCCACGCCTGGGTCTCTACAGGACGGCCTTTTCGCACAGCAACGAGCATGCGTCTCCGGGCTACTACCGCGTGCTGCTGGATTCCGGAGTGCAGGTCGAGCTCACAGCCACGGCCCGCACCGGCATTGCCCGATGGACCTTTCCTCGACGAGACTCTCCGGCTCTTGTGATCGACGTTGCAGGCAGTGCAAACGGTGCCTCGGCCTCGTCCGTTTCCGTTCTTCCGGAGACGAGAGAAATACACGGATCGGTCACGACAAAGGTGGGGTGCAGTCAGAAGACCTACACCGTTCATTTTGCCGCTGCTTTCGACAAGCCCTTCGCCCGACACGGCACCTGGTCGTATCTGACCCCTTCTCCCGGATCGACCCGAAGCCAAGAAGGAGCCGGGGCCTATGTCGTGTTTGCATTGCCGGACAATCCCGTTGTCACTGCACGTGTCGGCCTTTCTTTTATCAGCCGGGAGAAAGCCAAGGCGAATCTACAGGCAGAGAGTCCCTCTTTCGATTTCGACCGCACCCGACGGGCAGCCGAAGTTGCATGGGAGGAGCGTTTGGGTCTCATAGAGGTCGAGGGCGGCACCGAGGATCAGAAGACCGTCTTCTACACGGCGATGTATCACGTCTTCATGCATCCGAACGTGTTCAATGATGCGGACGGAGAATACATCGGATACGACGGTCTCGTACATCAGCTTTCCCCAGGCGAAGTGCACTATCACAACCTCGCGGCCTGGGATCACTACCGGAGTCTGATCCAACTACGATCCATTCTCACGCCTCACGAAGCCCTGGATATCGTCAACTCGCTGCTTCGCGATGCCGAACAAGGGGGCCACGTCCCGAGATGGGGGCAGGCGAATGTGGATTCCCTTGGAATGAACGGGGATCACGGCGCCGCCATGATCGCAACGGCACATGCCTTCGGCGTAACAGGCTTTGACACGGCATCGGCACTCTCATTCATCCGTTCGGGTGAGCCCGTGTTGCGCGAGGGTCTCGCGGAATACGAAGGGCTCGGTTACGTGGCCAACGACAGAACCCCTTACGCCGCCGCGCTGACGCTCGAATACGCAGTCGACGATTTCGCCATCGCGCAGTTCGCCGATGCCGTCGGCCGGGCCGCGATAGCCGAGCAGTATCGGGAGAGAGCTTCGAACTGGCGTAATCTCTTCGATTTAGCCACCGGACATATCCGCCCGCGGAACAGCCACGGCTCATGGGCCCGCGGGTTCTCGCCGGGAAGCATGGAGGGCTTCGAGGAGGGAAACGCCTCACAGTATCGCTGGACACCGGCTTTCGACGCTTTGAGCCTGTTCGAGTTGCTGGGAGGTCGTGAGGCCGCCCGCGCCGCGCTCGACGACTTCTTTCAGGAGCTCAACGCCGGCATGAAACGACCCCACGCATACATGGGCAACGAGCCCTGCTTCGGATCTCCTTGGCTCTACGATCTGGCAGGTGATCCCTCCAAGACCCAGGAGACCGTCCGACGCATCCAGAGCGAGCTCTTCCGAAACGATCCGGGAGGTTTGCCGGGTAACGACGACGGAGGCGCCCTTTCGTCCTGGTATGTGTTCTCCGCCATGGGGCTCTACCCGGCCATTCCCGGGCTGGGCGGATTCCTCGTCGGCCCGCCCGCATTCCAGAAACTCACCGTTCATATGGGCGACGCTGATCTTGAGATTCTGGTCAGGGATTGGTCCTGGCACGCGCCCTACCTGAGGGCTGTGCGGCTGCAGGCGGAAGAAATCGATCAGGTCTGGATCCCGTGGGAGGCCGTCGAACAGGGCGGGACCATCGAGTTCTTGATGAGCAGCGAACCCACGCAGTGGGGCACCGGACCTGAAGCCGTACCCCCGGGAATAGGAAGCTTACGGTGAGATCGAGGACAGTCGCTCCCAGGACTCGAGGATCCGGCCGTTCAGGGTCTTCAGGTCGAGGATGGCAGGCGGTATGTTTACTACCGGCCCCTCTGTATCCGGTCTATCCGTCTTGAGGAACCCTGTCTCCAGATCGGCCGGCGTCGAAGCGAGGCGGTACGTCTCATCACGAAAGAGCGAGGGATCCGTAAGATAGACTGCGGCCGTCGTATCCCAGTTGTAGAATCCCGGCAATCCAAAGACCTGCTCCATGACATCCCGCCAGGGGTAGAGGGCCTTCAGGAGATACTCGAAGACCGGGCGCTGCCGATTCTGTTCGAGATAACCGAACTCGATGTCTCCGAACAAGGCCTGCAGGCAGAGGTTTGCCGTGATCACCGTGGTTATGGCCGGCGAAGAGAGAACGGTATGGGCCGCCCGGGGATCGCAAGAGAAATTGAGCTCGTCCAGGGTCTGACCGCCGATGAGAAGGGGCGAGGTGATGCCTCCCATGATGACGATGCGGGCCACTCGCTCGAAGAACAGAGGTTCCAAGAGATTGGCGCCATGGAGGTTGGTAAGGGCGCCAATGGCTAGCAACGTGACCTCGCCGGGGTATTTCGCGACCGTGTCCGCAAGAAACCGCGCCGCCGGGCTGATGGGTTCGTCGGGCGAGCCCCCCCGGAAGACAGGTATCTCCGGCCGATCGATCTCACGGACGAAGCGCTCCGTGTTCCGAAAGACCGTATCCGTATCGGCGTTGCCAAAGGTGCAGGTAATGCCGAGAAGCTCCACATCCTCGCATCCCAGCAGATAGAGAAGCGCCAGGCCGTCGTCCACGTCGTGGTCCGGAATCCCGAAGGTGTTGTCGCAGTCGAGAACGACCTTCATCGGAGCAGCCCCAGAAACCAGTCCACCTGGTCCATGTACCGCATGATCGTCCTTTCGGTCTCGGTGTGCGCCAGCACCCGGTCCTCCTGCATGTACTCGTAGTAGGCCATGTAGCACCAACTCAGTCCTCTAAGGAGGATGGTTCTTTCGAGCAGACGGGTCTTGGATCGCAGCTCCTCCATCGAGATGGACAGAGCCGCCCTTTCCCAGTACTCCTCCAGAAAGTACAGTTTCTCCTCCTCGGAGAAGACATGGTCCGTCTTCCAGAGTGTGGTCGTGGGTGTCAGGAAGTGTCCCAGGTCCTGATAGCGGTAGGAGACCACCGCTTTCTCCCAGTCCACGAGGTAGGCCCTGCCCTCGTCGATCAGGAAATTGCTGGAATTGACCTCTGTATTTACGATCGACAGGGCTTCGTCGGCAAAGAGGCGGTCGCTCGTGGCGGCCAGGTTCATGATCTCCTCGTGGTAGTCTCGAAGCTTCCCGTACTGTTCGGCCAGTGGATGGTCCGGGTAGCGGGTCAGAAGCCTCAGGCATTCATCCGCAATATCACGGATCGGTTGGGGTTGTTCCTCGAGCCTTTCGTCTATCGGAAGCCGATGAATGACTGCGAAGATACCTGCCGCCCACCGGCTGTCCCGACGGTAGTCGAGATGAACACCCGGGAGAAACTCCATCTGCATGATCCCGTCGGCCAGGGCCCCGGTGTCCATGGACCAGCGCCAGGGCCGGGGTGTCACCTGGGAGGCTTCCACTGCCTTGAGGACGTTGAATTCGTAGGCGATCTGATCATCGCGGCCGAGCTGGCTGCCGTGATTCAGCCGGACCACGGATCGTCGACCGCCGCGACCTTCGAGGAGGTAGTTTTCGTTGTATTCGCCCGCAGCAAGATAGTTGAGCTCGAAGGGACTCTCCTCCCAGCCCGATGCGACGAGCCACTCTCGAATCGATTTCACCCTGTCCGTGCGGTTTCCCACGAAGGATACCTCTCCATTCCTCAGGATGGAAGGAGTCTAAGAAAGAGCATGGAGACGTGTCAACTCGGTGAACGAATCCCGTGTTTAAGCAAAGGCAAAATGTCCTACTAACTGCAACGCGAAAATGTCCTATTGGCTAAGGCACTGGATTTGGTGCCGAAGCAGCATAGACCCAGTG
>JANQFG010000249.1 GCA_028277985.1 bacterium
TACGGGATCGGGCCGATCCGGGCGAACACGTTGCTCCTCAACTGGCAGCGGCTTCCGGGTGACGAGAAGCCGCAGAGCACGCAGAGCTACGGGTACAACCTGCGGGGAGCGTTCCGATTGGGATGCAACATCATCATACTGGACGCCAAGCAGGATGACTGGTCTTCCCTCGCGGAACTGCCACCGGACAAGCGGCGGATCGACGTTTGGTGGTGGGGGGATCGGACCTCCCGGCTGATGCTCCTTTTCGCTTATCTCATGACGAGGAGCGATGACTGGGGCGGCGCCAAGATCCGGGTCCTTGCCGCCAAGCCGGAGGAGACTGGCGAAGAGAAGACCTCAGACGATTATGAAGAGACCGTGGAGGAGCTTCGGGATACACTCGATGAGTTCAGAATCTCGGCCGAGCCGGAGGTCGTGGTCAACACGAGTGTCGAGGCGGTGGCGGAGCATTCGGGCAACGCCGCGCTCGTGTTCCTGCCGTTCCGGCTTCGGGGAAACCAGCTCGTGGGACCCTTTGGCGGCAGGATCGAGGACCTTCTCACCCCCCTGCCGGTGACGGCCATCGGCCTGGCTGCCGAGGACATTTCCCTGGATGCGGAGCCGGAGGAAGGGAAGTCTGCAGAAATCGCGGCGGTGCTCGATGCCTTCTACGATGCAAGGAAAAAGGCCGAAAAGGCGGAGCGGGAAGCGGTCGAAGCCCACGAATACGCGGAAAAGAAGCTCACGGAGCTCAAGGAAGCAGCCTCTTCCGGCGTTGACGAGGAAGTCCGTACAGACATTGAGGCGGCTGCCCTGGACGTGATGGAGTTGGCCGACAGGGCGGCACGACGCCAGTCCGAGGCATTGGCCAAGATGGAGGAAGCGGCCAAGAAAGCGGAAGCCGTAGGGGTGGCACCTGAAACGGAGAGCAAGACCAAAGAAGAGACGAAGAAGGTCGAGGGGGAGAGCGTGGATGGAGATGAGGGATCCTAGTATCCTTCTCCGCTGAATCAGATGTCCGGGAGGATGCATCTGAAACGTCAAACCTTCAGGCAAGGAGGACAGGGGAATGCGTCTCACCAAGTTATCTGTTGTAGCAGTTCTGATCTTCACGATCGTCATGGGAGGAGTCTTCGTGGGGTGTAGCGGGGGAGGTGCCACTGTACAGCAGTCGAACACGACGCTGGGCCAGGAGTTGACCGACCTTCAGGAGGCCTATGAAAAGGGCATCATCACTCAGAGGGAGTACGAGAGGGCCAAGAAGGAACTCCTGAAGAAGTACAAATAGGAATGGCCCCGGACAGGATGTCAGGGTGGCAGGCTACTGGGCCACGATCACCGATGCGGGCCTGAGGAGCTTGCCGCCCTTTACGAATCCGGCCCTGACCTCTTCGACAACCGTATCCCTGGCGTATTTAGGGTGGTCGGAGACTGCGACTGCCTCGTGAATCTCCGGGTCGAAGGGCTCACCCACCGTCTCGATCCTCTCGACACCGTTCTTCTCGAGCACCTTGAGCAACTCCCGATAAACCATCTCCATCCCTTCGCGGATGCCGGTCTGATCTCCGGCATCTTCGGTTGCTCGAATGGCCCTCTCCATATGCTCCACAAGGGGGAAGATGTCCTCCAGGACCTTTGCCTTGCCGATTCCTAAGAGCCGCTCCCGTTCGGCATCGACATGTCTCTTGTAGTTGTCGAAATCGGCACGCAACCGAATGTAGCGGTTCTTCCACTCCTCGGGTTGCCCTTCTTCATGCACCGCATCCTTATGAACCTCATCCCTTGTCCGGGCAGGTACCGTTTTCTCCCGGAGGGTATGCTCCTCTGTAGGCGCGGTCACCTCAACTTCCTTGTCGGCATCATAGTCGATCGCCAGATTCGTACGATCCCGCGAGGAAGGCCTCTGCCTGCTCCTGCCCGTCCTGCTCATCCGGTTGCCGTATGGATCCGAGGGATGCGGATAGTCGCGAAACGAATGGCCCACGCCTCTTCTGCGGCGATCTTCCGGGGCTTCTATGGTTATCGGAATTCTCATTTCCAGGCCCTCTCCTCTAGAACATCCCTGCACGCGGATCGGTTTCCCATTCCTTCAGCTCTTCGAAGACCTTCCTTGCCTCTGCATCCGGCTCTTTCGGCACAACGATCCGTGCGTGCACGTACATGTCGCCCGGGGACCCACCTTTCGGATCCGGCGCCCCCTTTCCCTTCATGCGGAGTTTCGATCCGCTTTGCGTGCCGGCCGGAATCGTCAACGTCGCCTTTCCATTCAGGGTCGGCACCTCGACCTTGGTCCCCAGGGCCGCTTCGCTCACGGTCACCGGAAGCTCCATGTGAAGGTCTTTTCCCTCCCTTCGGAAATACTCGTGCGGAGTCACGTGAATGCGAAGGAAGAGATCGCCGTTCCTGCCGTCCGCCCCAGGCTCACCCTTTCCCGGGATTCTCAGCCTTCCACCGTTGTCGACCCCGGGAGGGATCTTTACGCTCAGGGTTTCCACGTCGGCCGGGGAGTTCCCGTTCCTCTGCAGAGATATCCGGTGCGTTCCGCCGTTGATCGCATCTTCGAATCGAATCGTCACATCCGCTTCAATGTTCCGGGCGGGTTCGGGCCCCCTGTCGAAGCCGAAGCCGAAATCATAGGAACCGGTGCCTGCTTCGAAAGGGCTTCCGCCGGCAAACCCGTCGGCCCGGGTTCTTCCCTTTCCGCCTCCGCCGAAGATCTGGCCGAAAAGGTCCTTCAAGTCGAATCCGTTGTTCCCCGGCCCGGACGACCAGGTCGTGTAACCGCCCGTTCGGCCGCCCTGTGCTTGTCCCCAGAAGCCCGGGTCGCCCTGAAAGCCGGCCTGCCCGAACATGTCGTACTGTTGCCTCTTCTCCGGCTCGGACAGACACTGGTACGCCTCAGAGATCTCCTTGAATCGGTTCTCTGCCGCCTTGTCCCCTGGGTTTCGATCCGGGTGGTACTTCTTGGCGAGGCGCTTGTAGGCCTTCTTGATCTCATCCTGGGTGGCGCTCTTCGATACGCCCAAGTCCCTGTAGTAGTCGGTGCTTTTCATCTCTGTCGCATGACCTTTCGTTGATTCGATAACGACTACAAAGTAAGCACGAATGACGGAAGGTCAATGGTGACAGGGCAAAGGTGAAAGGTGAAAGGTCAAAGGAGAAAGGCCCCGCGCCCAGCCGGGGGAGATTGTGAGGAGCCGAATGCGACGCGGCAATCCCTCCGTTCAGAGGGCGGTCGCTCTCGTGCTCTCTGTTGTGGTTCCTTTGAGGAGGCGTTCTCAGCGCAACCTCGAAATCCGTTTGGCTTCCGCGGTGTCGGAGTCTGCCGCTTCGCTCTGGGGTGAAACGACCGTTGTCAAGACAAAGTCGATGTTCGGGGTGTTCTGTCCGGAGTTGATGGTGACCAGGCCGGGGCTGAATCCACATGCGTCTTCTATATCGCAGATGAAGCCGTCATCGTCGAGATCGGTTCCGGCCACGAACTGGTAGCTGCCCGGCTCGAGGCCGGGTGTTGTAAAGGCGTATCCTTGCATCGCGTCCGTTTCCGCCTGCCCCACCGGATCCGCCGATGCAGGCTTGAGCACGATGATGAAGACTTCGCCCACATCGCCCATGGTCTTTCCGCCGACCCGCATCTCGACCTGGATGGTGGCGCTTTGCGCTCCCTGTGTTGCATTCGAAGACACCTGGATCGTCGCCGTGCGTTCGCCGTCCGACAGGCCGTTTCGGTTTACAGTGGCCTTCACGGTAAGCGGCGTACCGCCGGATGCCGGCGAGAGGGTGAGCCACGGGGCGTCGCCGGTGATGCTCGTGACCTGCAGTGTTCCAATCCCCGCGTTCGTGATCTTGAAAGTGAGCTGCTCGAGGAAATTCTCGAAGTTGAGCAGATTCGTAGACACAGCGAGAATCGAACCGGAAGGCGGTGTCCCTCCGCCACCGGGTATGGATTGGGCGGCAACGACCGCCTTTGCTGCATCGATCAGGCCGTGTCCGTAAAGTTCATCCCGACCCGTCTGCCCAAGATCCTGCGTAATCCGAACGGTTGTGTCCGGATGGGTCCCGGCCAGCAGTTGATCGATGTCCGCGGGGGTCAGGTTCGGGTTGATGGCGAGCATCAGGGCAAAAACCCCGGCCGCATGGGGGGTCGCCATGGATGTGCCCTGGAAGAAGCGATAGAAGAAGTCGCCCTGGTCATCTCCCATGGTGCTCAGCACTCCGTCCCCGAAGCTGTCTCCGTTGAGGTCCACGCCGGTGTCGCCGCCGGGTGCGGCAACATCGATGCCGGACCCGAAGTTAGAGTACGTTGCCAGCTGCAGGTTGAGATCAACTGCAGATACGGAGATCACCCCATCAAACGATGCCGGATAGGAAGCTCTCCTCGTGCTCTCGTTTCCCGCCGCGGCCACCAGAATCGCGCCTTCCGCCCTTGCGTCCTGGATGGCCTCCTGAACCGTCTGGCTGAATCCGGGGCCGCCAAAGCTCATGTTCAGGATGTTCGCCGGCCTTGCCGGCACGGTTCCCGTGCTGTTGCTCAGGCCGACTGCGTAACGAATCGCCTGCGCGATATCCACATCCGCTCCGCCCTGCACGCCCAGGACTCGAAGGGGCATGATCCTCCCGCTCCAGGTGACCCCGGCCACACCGTCGCCGTTGTTCGTAGCAGCGCCCACGGTCCCGGCGACATGGGTTCCATGAAACGAGCTGCTTTCTCCTTCGGGATCGTCTCCAGGGTCTTCCGGGTCAGGATCCCTTCCGTCGCCGTCATTCGCATTGTCGATTTGACTAACGAAATCATAGCCGTCCGTCAGCCTGTCCCTCAGGTCCGGGTGATTCGACAGGACCCCGCTGTCTAAGACGGCAACCGTGATTTCCTCCGATCCGGTGCTGATGTCCCAAGCCTCGGGGAGGTTGATCAGCGTGTAATGCCATTGTAGGTCAAAGCCCGGATCGTCCGGAGAGAGGCTGGGCTTGCGGATGAAGTTCGGCTCCGCATATTCGACATCCGGGTCCGCTCTCAGCCTTCGGATCCGGTCCAGGGTGAGGGCCTTCAGCTCGTCCTCGGCGCTTCTGCGGGCAAAGACCTTCCGGCTTTCGGAAGAAGCGCGGGAAGACCGAACCGGGAGAGATACGCTCAGCATCTCCGCGCCGCGGGGCAGGGACCGTTTCGCAACGAGGCCGAACCGGGAGGCGACCGCCCGGGCGCTTTGGGTTGCGCCTGGTGTTTCCGAACGAAACCGAACCAGGATTTCGCCCGGCACGAAATCCGCATCGGGAGGGATGGTCCACCGGTCCTCGGCAGGCAGGGCGGAAAGAGGGGTGAAAGAAAGGGCGTACGCGCTCGAGCCCTCAAACACGCGGACCCCGATGATGAATTCTCCGGCTGTAGCAGTGTCGATCATCTCTGTGGAGGTCACCCCTTCCGACGCGTCTACAGGGTTGCCGTCGAGATCCAGCAGGAACAGGTCCAGATCGTTGGTAAAGATATCGTCTTCGGCGATGGTGAGAATCACCTGAATCCTTCCGGTCGCGCTCACCCGGTACAAGTCCTCCACCTCGAAACCCGGGAACCCCGGCAATGGAAAGCCCGGATCGTCTATCGAAGCGCTTCCCGTGACCAACCAGGTGTCCTCCACCCCTTGTGCCTGGCTGATCGTCTGGTTCGGTTCCTCCTCCAGGACCTGGCTGGGGGGAACGATCAGGCGTCCCGAGGCGGTTCCGTTGGCCGGGGGGCCATCGTCTCCGCCGCATGCCGCGAGCAAGGCGAAACTCACCCAGAGCAACGTCAGCGAAAGACGAGATCGAAGTTTTCGTAGTGAAAATATTTGTGGGTGGGAAAACAGTTTCGGTGATCGTTTCATTTTATCGCCTTTGAGGTGCCGCACGTTTCGGGGTTGTGGATCTCTCGCAATCTGCTTCGAATTCATTGTTTCCATTGGATGTTGCTCAAGGTCAGCTTGATCTATAGACAGATGCAGGGGGCGTGTCAAACCAGGCGCATCGATCATTGCGCAGGGGTTGTGAACACACCGGATACGAACAGTGTTTTTTGCTATCCTCGTGTCGTCTGTGGTACACAGGAAGCATTGTTGTCCTGCAGTTTCCGGGACAGGAAACTCGCCCCGGTCAGAACGAGGAACAACAGGGGAGGAATCCTGATGAAGACAAGAAGATGGTGCGTGCTCGCTATCGTGCTCTTCGTTTCCATTGGGTGGATCGGATGCAGTGACGATGACCCGGAAGGCGCGGGCGGCGCTGCGGGTGGCGCGAGCAACCCAGCTTCCGAGCCGTACGCGAGTCCGATTCCGGAAGGATGGAACAAGGTGGACTGGCGGGACCATTATCCCGACTTCACCTACGAGGGGCTTTCACCGAGCTGCACACATTGTCCCATGGACGAGTGCGAGTCACAGTTCTATTTCTTTGCCCGGGGAGGCACCGTAAACAACCTGGTCGTCTACTTCGAGGGGGGAGGTGCCTGCTGGCACACGATCAACTGTATCTACTACTCTACCACGAACACAGGCGTGAACGCGCGGGTGGATACACTTGGAGAGAACGACGGGATAGGGGATGTTGAGAACCCAGACAACCCGTTCCGGGACTGGAACTTCATCTATATTCCTTACTGCACCGGGGATGTCCACGCCGGAGCGAACGACTATGACTACCCGGACGACCTGGGCTTCCATCTGATCCCTGAATTCAACTATTGGAGGATACGGCACCGCGGCAAGGTGAACTTCCGGGTCGTGCTGCAGTGGATCCAGGATACCTTTACCACGTCGCCGGACAAGATCTTCGTAGCAGGCAGCAGCGCAGGGGCCTACGGGGCGATCATGAATTTCCCGGACGTGCGGGATGCCTACCCGACATCTACGGCCTACTGCTTCCCGGATGCCGGAAACGGCATCATGCCGGACGACGATGCAATCTTCAAGGAAGTTGCGCAGAGGCAATGGAATCTCCAGCTTCCCTGGCAGGTCGATGCATTCATCGAGGGTACGAACGATTTTACCGACTTCAGCACCGGTGAGATGTACGCGGCCATCGCGAACGACTACCCGGAGAGCATCTTCGCCCCCTATACGGCGGCCTGGGACCACAACCAGATCTTCTTCTACTGGGCCATGCTGAACATGGACTATGTTTCCTTGCTGCTGCAGGGGGTCGACTACTGGCAATTCGTGAACGACACGGCCGAGCAGTGGAATCCCAGAATGTACGCGATCATCGATGAGGCGATCGCCGAGAACACAGAGGGCAACACCCGGTACTATGTCAGCCCCGGCTGCAACCACACGATTCTGGGAAACCCGAAGTTCTACGATGAAGTGACGAACGGATACACCGTGGCCGAATGGCTGAACCAGATGATCGAGACGGGTCTGACAGGCCTTCCCAGCGTGCTCTGCGAAGATTGCGGAACCAAGCCTGACTACCTCACTGAAGGTGAATCCTGCGACGGATAAAGGACACGATGGCCGAGAACACAGAAGAGAGTGTCTATGCTGAGTCGTACCCACCCCCCGACCACATCTTACGGGACCTTCTCATTTGCCTGACGTTTCAGGGAAAGGGCCGAGCCGTCATCCGCGCCCCCGTAGTGCCCGAAATCCTGACCCGTGACGGCTCCCTGCAGGTCGGCGCGGTGGCCACGATGATCGATGTGCTCGCAGGGGCACTCACTGCCCGGACGGTTTACCCCGACTGGATGGCCACGGCCAACCTTTCCGTCCACCTAGCCGGGCGGCCCTCATGCGATACGCTGGTGGCTGCGGGCGAGGTGATAAGGGCGGGGCGCACGATGGTGGTCGTCGATGTGGATATCCGGGAAGAGTCAGGGAATCCGGGCAGGCGGCTGAATTCGATCGGGACCGCCCTGATCACTTTCTCTCGACGTCCCCCTAAGGTGGACACCCCTGCATTTGAGCCTGGCCTGGAGGTCTCCGAAACCGTCGACTTCCGGATCGAGGGGTCCGGACTCAAAGGATCGTATCGTGATGCAGCCGGACTCCGTGTGCTCGACGAAGAGTCGGGCATTGTGGAGATCGAGTTGAACGAGTACGTGCGCAACAGCGTCCGGGTTCTCCAGGGAGGGATGATCGCGGTGCTGGCGGAAGCAGCAGGGGAAATGGCGGCGGGCTCGGCAGCCGGCAAGCCTATGGCGAGCAAGGATCTGGCGATTCAGTACCTTTCTCAGGGAAAGAAGGGGCCCTTCCGGACGAGGACCCGAGTCATCCGTACGACCGAAGACACGGCCTTGACGAAAGTAGAGGTGGTCGATCGAGGCCTTAAGGATCGGGTAATCGCCGTGGTGATGAACACATCTATTGCGAATGCAAAGGGATGATGGAATGACAACAGCAGGAACGGTCGTGAAGTCGATCTGCCGCATGTGTCACGGGGTCTGCGGTGTGAATATTCACGTGGAACAGGGCCGGGTGGTCAAGGTGACCGGCGACCCGGACCATCCGATGAGCAGAGGGTACATCTGTTCGAAGGGAAGGGCCTCGCCGGAGTTCCTTTACCATCCGGAGCGGCTGCAGTACCCGCTCAAACGGGCCGGGGCCAGGGGAGAAAACAAGTGGGAGCGCATAAGCTGGGATGAGGCGCTGGACACGACCGCAGAGCGCCTCCTTCATTTCAAGAACGAGCACGGCCCCGAGTCGGTGGCCCTCGCACTGGGGACCGGCCGCCCTTACATGTTCATGAGCCTTCGGTTCGCAAACGCTTTCGGCACTCCGAACGTGATCAGCTATGCTCACGCCTGTTACCTGCCGAGGGTGATGGCCTCAGCAGTGACCTGCGGTATGCACCTGCCGGTCTGCGATTTCTACGGCTTCGGGGGAGTGAAGCCCGCCCTTGTTCTTGTCTGGGGCTGCAACATCCAGGAAACGGGCTCTGCCGATGGCATGTGCGGGCCCATGGCGACTCGCGTGATTCGTAACGGCGCGCCTTCGATCGTCGTCGACCCCCGGAAGACGCCCCGCGCACAGAAGGCCGATCTGTGGGTCCAGGTGCGGCCCGGAACGGATGCGGCTCTCGCACTGGCGATGCTTCACGTGATCATAGAGGAGGGACTCTACGACAAGGAATTCGTGGAGAAATATACTGTCGGATTCGACAGGCTGGTGGAGCGGGTAAAGGAGTACCCGCCGTCCCGGGGGGAAGAGATATCCTGGGTCCCCGAGGAGACGATCAGAGAAGCAGCCCGTCTCTATGCAACGACCAAGCCGGCCTGCATGCTTTGGGGAAACGGGCTGGATCAGAGCCCAAACTGTTTCCAGACGGCCCGTGCGCTCTTGATTCTCCGTGCCGTGACCGGAAACATCGACGTTCCCGGAGGAGACGTCTTCTGGGTTCCGCCCGAGAAGGTTTTTCAAACATCCCCCTTTGTCGAGCCGGAGAACACCCTGCTTGGGATGATGACGCCGGAGATGGCGGCGAAGAAGCTGGGCTATGGTGAGACCATTCCCCTGAACCCCGGGGTCCGTCATCCTGTCTTCTGGGATGCCGTGCTGGAGCAGAAGCCTTACCCGGTCAAGGCGCTTCTCGTCATGGGTACGAACCCCCTGCTGACGAGCAGTGCCCCCCTGAAGGGGGAGGAGGCACTGAAGAGACTTGACTTCTCCTGTTGCATCGACCTCTTCATGACGCCTACGGCACAACTGGCTGACATCGTGCTGCCCGCCGCAAGCTGGCTCGAACAGGACGATGTGGCGGATCTTCATTTCATCTGGTGCGTTGCAGCGCGGCAGAAGGTGGCGGAGATCGGAGAGTGCTGGGACGACAAGAAGATCCTCTTCGAGCTGGCCCGAAGGGTGGGCCTCGAGGAATTCTTCCCCTGGAAAGATGTTCGTGAGTGGTGTGATTCCGTTCTGGAGGGCGCCGGGATCGACCTCGAGTCCTTCAAGGAGATCGGCCTGCTCCAGGGCGAGATGCGATACCGGAAGCACGAGACCGATGGGTTTCCGACCGCTTCAGGTAAGTTCGAGATCGCCTGCTCTGCCCTCGAGGTGATGGGACACGATCCGGTCCCGGACTATCTCGAGCCTCCGGAGAGCCCCTACAGCACACCGGACCTGTCCGAGAATTACCCGTTGATCGCCATCACCGGGGCCAAGATCGAGCCCTTCTTCCATACCGAGCTGCGACAGCTCGCCTCCCAGAGAGCGAGGAACCCGGACCCGCTCGTGGAATTGAATCCCGAAACGGCTGAGAGACTCTCGATCGCCGAAGGGGACTGGGTGTGGATCGAGTCACCGCGCGGAAAAATCCGTCAGCGCGCAAGACTGACTCACGGCATCGACCCGCGGGTTGTGTCCATTCAGCACGCATGGTGGTTTCCGGAACGGGAGCCCCCGGAATACGGCTGGAAGGAATCGAGCGCAAGCCTGCTCCTTGACCCACGTCCCGCGGATCCCATCTGGGGCTCCGAGCCCTGGAAGGGATTCCTCTGCAGGGTATACAAGTAGAGGACGAAACCCCGCGACTCGTCCTCGTCGTCGTCCTCGTCCTCGAAATCGGGCACGGGCACGGCCAAGAAAAAAAAAGGGGACAGATCTATTTTTTCGAAAAATAGATCTGTCCCCTTTTTTCCTTTTTTTTCACCCTTCCTCTCCTACCTTCGCCTCCACGATACGGTACGTGCATTCCCCCAGGGGAGGTTGATAAGCCGACGTGTTGAGCTCGGCGAGGTCGAGTTCGTGAGCCTCATCGAAGCCGCAGCCTACGAGGAACCTGCGGGCATCGGCCACCCGCTCGAACAGCTGATCGTCGAATGAGCGGCCCACCATGCGGCCCAGGGTCCTGATGAAGGTATTCGTCAGGAAGGGGAGTTGCGGAAAGTTCTCCCGCGCATAGATATCCAGCAGGTATCGGCCGCCTCCGTGGGCAAGAAGCAGGGAGTGGATGTTCCGAAAGGCTTTCCGTTTCTCCGGCATGTTGAAGTAGTCGGTAACCCCTTCGGTAACCACCGCCACACGGTCGCCCGGCCTCGGCATCTCGGGCAGGGTCTTGCTGAAATCCTCGGCCAGCAGATCCACTGTTCCGAGAAAGTAGTTCGGGGGGTAAGGGAATCCGCCTAAAGCGCGCCTCTTCGCCGCCACCATGTTCGGAAGGTCCACCTCGATGTACCGGAGGTCCGGATCCGCAGAGGCAAACGCTATTCCCCGGGGCGAAAGCCCGGCTCCGATCTCGACGATGCAGGTGGGCCGGATCTGCCGAAGTCTGGCCTCTTGGGCGTAGTGACGGACGAACAAATACTCATTGTGCAGACGAACGGCAGGGCCGAGAAACCCGAAGACGCGGAGCAGGGGCTCCATGGCCCTGAACATCAGCCGGCCTTGTTTCGTCTCGAACAGGTCCGCCTTGTCGAAGCGCGCCTCCACCCATGCGTGGGAAGTGAAGTAGGCCGGTATTCCGATTCGCTGATTGCCTTCTGTGGGTTTCATTCTATCGTTCACCCCTAGGACCACGGGCGAATGGTCATCATTCCGGATAGCTGCGCCTTTACCGGGTTCACGTTCTTGTAGACGTGGTCCCCGATCCGACGCATGCGCTCCTGCTCCTCTTCGCTCATCGGCCCCAGCTCCAGCGCCTCCAAGTCCTCCTGCAGTTGCATCATGCTGTTCGGGCCACACACGGCCAAATGGACCTTCGGATGTGCAAGTACGAATCGGTAGCAATCGGCAGCAGAGGGTGGTGGTTCGCCGGCCGGCATATTGGAGGATTTCATCAGGGATCCCCAGCGGGTGTTCGTAAAGGAGACCACACCGGGACTGTTCTGTTCGGGCAGTTGATCGAAAACCTCCCTTTCCGCTCCCCGGTGGGCGGCATTGTACCGGACGTGGAAAATGTCGATTCGCTTGTCCTTTTCAAGCTCCGGGAACAGGTGGCGATCGTGAGCGGACAAGGCGGAGAATCGAACGAGACCGTCCCCCTTCAGCCTGGAAACCTGGTCGATCAACTCGACATCAGGCTTCTTGTTGTGCCAGCCGAGGAGCAGCACGTCGAGATAATCGATGCCGAGTTGCTTGAGGCTTTTCTGCACCTCCTTTGATAATTTTGACGGGCTGCGGGTTGTAGTATGTGCAACGATGACGAGGTCGTCTCGCTTTCTTCTCGCCGCGCTCCGGATTCCCCGGCCCATCTTCTTGGTCTTCAAGGCTCCCCAGTAAAGGTAGTTCACGCCTCTATCCACCGCCTCTTCCACCATGGCCTCGTTCGTGCCGTAGCTCGAGGCGATCCCTATTGGGCTGACCGACAGCCCGGTCCGTCCAAGCGTCACCCTCTCGAATCCCATGGGCTCTCCCTCCTTTCCTGCGCGGTCCGAATCTCGGACGAGTATAGAAACCGGCGCCTTCGCGGTCAATGAACCCCCGATCCGGAAAACACTTGCCATTTTCACCCTGTTTCGCTAACAGTACGTTGCTGGGGTTCTGTCCCGCTGCCCGGGCCCCTCTTTGCTTGGACAGGCAGCGGGGACGGGCACACGAGGTAATCCCTCGGCTGCAGATGCTTCTCTGGGGAGAAAGACATGCCTTTCGGATCGGCGGCGCCAAGGTGGCTGTTTTCGAGGGAAAGGAGATTCTTCTACTTATTGATCTTTCTTATGGTCCTCCTCTTCCTCGGCCCGTTCTTGCAGGCGGACGGCGAGGGCTTCACGTTCTACGATCTTCTGGCCACCGCAGTGCTGGTCGTTGGCGCTTATTCGGCGAGCGGGAAGCTGTCCTCTCTCGTGATCGCCTCGGCAATCTTCGTGCCTGCCGTGGCTCTGATCTGGCTGGACCACTTCGACCCATCCACCTCCTATGCCATGGCGCGGCACATTCTCTGGATCCTGTTCTTCTCCTACATTGCTCTCACACTCCTGGTCCACGCGCTCAGGGCGGAGCGGGTGACCTTCGATAAGATCTGCGCCGCCCTCTGCTCCTATCTCCTGATCGGGACGGTCTTCGCGACCCTCTATTCCTTGCTGGAGTTCCTGGATCCGGGCACGTTCCTCGCAGGCGGCGAGGTCATCCCTCAAGGGGATCCCAGGGCATTCTATGGGTCCGGTATGGGGCAGGCAATCTACTTCAGCTTCACCACCCTGACCACCCTCGGGTACGGCGACCTCACAGGAGGGACCGCGGTAGCAAAGAACCTCTCCGTTTTGGAGGCGATCATCGGCCAGATCTATCTCGTCGTCCTCGTGGCCCGACTCGTGGGCCTGGAAATCTCGCACTCATCTGCGAAAGAATCATCCTGAGCCGCGGGCCGAGCGAACAAGATTTTCGATACTCAACCCATCGAATTTGCTTCAAATAGACGTCTAGACCCATTTCAGGGGAGAATCCCAGATGATGAACTCAGCAAGAGCGGTGTGGGTGATGGCCTGTTTCTTTCTGCTTGTGACCATACCCCAGGTGGGGATGGCCGGACAGGTCACGATTGCCGTGGTCCAGGACGGGCCTTCCGAGGAGAATGCGATCCTCGGCTTGATCGAGCCTGAACTGAAACACCTCGTTGGCCGGTCGGCAGACGTTGTCTTCAAAACGGGGCCCGCCTTTGATGCCCGATGGGAGGCCGGGCGATTCCGAAAAGTGATCGAGAACGCCATGAGAGACAGGCAGGTCGACCTGGTTCTCGGGATCGGCGCCCTGGTGACCCAGGAGGCGGCCAGGCCGGATTTCAAGTTGCGCAAGCCCTTTGTCAGCGCCACGGCCCTGAACGGCGATGTGCCCAAGCTCCCCTATTCCGAACAAGATCACACGCTCAAAAAGAATCTGAGCGTGGTGATCATCCCCCAGAGGGCGGTCAAGGACGTGGAGACCTTCCAGAAGATGATCCGGTTCAAGCGCCTGCACGTGGGACTGGACGACGTGGAGGTCCTCAATCTCTCCGAACTGGAGCCCACCATAGAGGCGTATTCGAAGCAGCTGGGCGTGGAAATCGTGTCCTTCCCGGTTACATCGGACCCGGAGGAGACCCTTGCCAGGCTGCCCGTGGATGTGGAGGCCTTCTACCTGGTTGCTCTGGGCCGTATGCCCGGCCATGCCAGGAAGGTCCTGATCGACGGGCTAAACGCCCGGAAGGTCCCGACCTTCAGTAACTTGGGCCCCAGGGACGTCGAAATGGGCGCCTTGGCCACCCTGAAGCCGGACTTTCGACAGCAGACGGTCCGTCGGGTGGCCCTGAATCTCTTTCATCTGATCAGAGGACAATCTGCAAAGACACTGCCCGTCTTTCTATTGGTCGACTCCAAACTCCTGATCAACGCCCAGACCGCCGTCGATATCGGCTATCGGCCGGACTACGAGACCCGGATATACGCCTCCTTCATCAACGAGCAAGCCTTTGAAAGGGGTGCGCAACCCCTCGATTTGCGCGAGGTGCTCCGAATCGCAGAAGAGGGAAACACCTTCCTCACGATCAGCGACGCTGAGGTGGAGACCGCAAGGCGGGACAGGGAGGTCTCCCGAAGCCCTCTGCTGCCCCAGGTGCTCGCCCGAGGAAGCTACAATCACAACGACCTGGACAGCGATGTGCGGCTGCTGCCGAACAATCGGGGTATTGCAGGGGTCTCGCTCCAGCAGATGGTCTTTGACGACAGGCGGATCAGCGACTACCGTTCCTCGGGCCGGATCTACGATGCGGCCCAGTACCGCCGCGAGACCGACCTGTACGACGTCTTTTCCGATGCTGAGCAGGCCTACCTTCTCCACGTGCAGGCCCGGCTCCTCTATCTCGTACAACTCTCCAACCTGAGGCTCAGCCTGGGGAATCTCGACATCGCACAGATGCGTGTGGACGCCGGAATTTCCGGCAGGGACGAGGTCTACCGGTGGGAGGCCCAGGTGGCCGAGCAGAGGGCCTTGCTCCTGGCAAGAGAATCCGAGGTCGAGGCGACGAGGATCGCACTCAATCAGGTGCTCGGCACAGACCAGGGAGCTGCGTGGAGGCCGGAGGCGATCGAGGTGGACCCGGAGGTATTCTATTTTCTCCGGGGGAAGCTGGGTTTCACGACCGGAGAGTCGCCGGTCGTCTTCGACGCCTTCCGCAAAGCAGCCGTGAGCATCGCGGAGGAGCGCGCGCCGGAAATCAAACTCCTGGACGAGACCATCGATGCCCAGCAGATCCAGGTGGGACAACGCAAGCGGAGTTTCATCGTACCGAGTGTGAACGCGAATCTCTCCTACGACCGGAATTTCTGGCAGTCACCCGATGACCCGGACATTGGAGACAGGACGTTCCTCGTGGACGTGACGGCCACACTGCCGATCTTCGAAGGGACGCGGAGGATTTACGACCTGAAACGGGAGCAGTCGGTCCTGAACGAGCTCAATCGGAGGAGGGCACTGGCAAGAGAGCTGGTGGAAAGAGAAACCCGAACCGCTCTCCAACTCATGGGAAGCTCTTTCCCGAACATCCGGATAACACGAACGGCCGAAGAGAATGCCCGGAAGAACCTGGAGATCGTTCGGGAGAAGTACTCCCAGGGTATCGTGAACATCACGGACCTGTTGGAAGCCCAGAATGCGAGCTTTGCCGCAGAGCAGGCCGCTACGTCCGCAGTCTACCGGTTCATGATCGATCTCGTTGCGTTTCAAAGGTCCATCTCCTTCTTCGAGGACGCGAAGACAGCCGAGGAGATCGACGCCCTCGTGAACGAATTCCGCCGGAGGATGGGAATGCCGTAGCCGCTTGGTCCTGATGCAATGTAAGGAATACTCAGATAGGAAAGGAGATGGGCTGATGAGGAATCACAGGTTTTCATTTGACTCGGTTTGCAGGGTCTGGGTCTGCCTCCTGGTCTCTTCGGTGCTGACGGTCGGAGGCTGTGGCAAGAAGGAGGTGGAGGAGCCGGCTCCCGTGGTCAGGCCCGTGAAGGTCTTCTCCGTAGGAGGCATGGAGTCCGGGAAACTCACCTTTCCGGGGACCGTCGAAGCCGGTGAAAAGGCCGCCATGAGCTTCCGAGTATCCGGCCGCCTGATCGAGCTGCCGATCAAGGAGGGGCAGGACGTGGAAAAGGGGGCGCTGATCGGGAGGCTGGATCCGAAGGACTACCAGATTGCCGTGAACGCAGCCCAGGCCGAATACCAGAAGGCCGAAGCGGACTACAGGCGCTATCAGACACTCTACGAAAAGGACGCCGTGCCTGTGGCGGACTTCGATTTCCGCCGTTCCCAGAGGGACGTGAAGAAGGCCCAACTGGACGAGGCAAAGAAGAATCTCAGCTACACCTACCTGAGGGCCCCTTTTGCCGGGAGTATCGGGAACCGGTACGTAGAGAACTTCATGGACGTGAAGGCGAACGAGGTGATCGTGGACCTGAACGACGTGACCAAGGTGGAGATCAAGATCGACGTTCCGGAGAGAATCATCAAGGGCGTGAACGCCGGCATGAAAGCCGATCCCTATGCCGTGTTCGAAACGGCACCGGGCAAGAAGTTCCCTTTGACGGTGAAGGAGGTGAGCAACCGGGCCGACCCTGCTACCCAGACCTTCAAGGCGACCCTCGTGATGCCGCAACCTGACGCGGTGACGCTCCTGCCGGGGATGACCGCTCAGGTGGAGATCTGGGTTTCCGAGGCGGATGAGGCTGGAAAGAAGCTGCAGGATATCATCATTCCCGCCATAGCGGTCATGGGGGACGAGGGGGGCAACCAGTACGTTTGGGTCGTGAAGTCGGATGAGAAGACGGTTCACAAGAGGGAAGTGAAGGTCGGGGAGATGGTCGGAACCGAGGATATTCACATCACCGGGGGGCTCGAGGTCGGCGAGCAAGTCGTCGTGGCCGGGATGACGAAGCTCTTCGAAGGAATGGAAGTCAGAATCTGGGAAGAGAAGTAACCTCGGAACAGCGGGCCGACCGAAACCCGAACAGGGAAGATGACCCATGAACCTAGCCGAGATTTCCATTAGGAAGAACATCATCACCTGGACCCTCACCGTCCTGACCCTGGTGCTGGGATATTTTTCCTACCAGAACCTGCCCCGCCTGGAGGATCCGGAGTTCGTGATCAAGGACGCGGTCGTGCTGACCCCCTATCCCGGTGCTTCGGCTGCAGAGGTGGAGAAGGAGGTTACAGAGAAGATCGAGAAGGCGACCCAGGAGCTCGGGCAACTCAAGCGCGTGGAATCCTACTCCTCGAGGGGGCTCTCCACGGTGAAGGTGAAGATCAAGGACCAGTACGACAAGCAGAAGCTGCCCCAGGTCTGGGATGAGCTGAGACGAAAGATCAATGATGTCCAGGCCCAGCTCCCGCCCGGTGCAGGGCCTTCCCTGGTGAACGATGATTTCGGTGATGTCTACGGGGTCTACTTTGGGCTGACCGGCGAGGGCTTCACTCTGGCGGAGCTCAAGAAGATCGCCGAGATCCTCAAGCGGGAGCTCCTCACGGTGCAGGACGTGAAGAAGATCGTCTTCTTCGGCGATCAGCAGGAGACGGTCTACGTGGAGATGTCCCGGCAGAAGATGGCCTCCCTGGGCATCACCCGGGCCGAGATCTTCGACGCCCTGCAGGCAAAGAATCTTCCCGCGGATGCGGGAAAGATCAAGATCGGCAGCGAGCACGTGACGATCAACCCGACCGGCATGTACAAGAGCGAAAAGGAGTTCGGCGACCTTCTCATCGCGAGCAAGGGCGGTAAGCTCATCTACCTGAAGGACGTGGCGGACGTCGTGCGGGGCTACGAGGATCCGCCGAGGCGAATCCTGCGTTTCAACGGCCGGCCGGCCATAGGGATCGCCATCTCCACTGCCCAGGGCGGCAACGTGGTGACCATGGGTGAGGCGGTGGAGAAACGCATCGCAGAGGTCATGGACCTCATCCCCGTTGGCATGGAGCTCGAGGTGATCTCCCTGCAATCCGCCACCGTGGTCGAGGCCATCAACGGCTTCCTCATCAACCTGGTCGAGGCGGTTGCCATCGTAGTGGTGGTGCTGCTCTTCTTCATGGGGCTGACGAGCGGGCTGATCATCGGCTTCGTCCTGGTGTTGACCATTGCAGCATCCTTCGTGGTGATGAATTACTACGGCATCACCCTGGAGCGGATCTCCCTGGGCGCTCTCATCATCGCGCTGGGTATGCTCGTGGACAATGCCATCGTGGTGGTGGACGGCATGAAGGTGCGGATGGAAAGGGGCAAGGACGGCCTGGACGCGGCCAAGGAGGTGGTGGGCCAGAATGCCGTGCCCCTGCTGGGCGCCACAGCCGTCGCGGTGCTCGCCTTCGCCTCCATAGGCGGCATGGACAACAACACCGGGGAATACTGCCGCTCGCTCTACTACGTGATCCTGATTTCCCTCTCCCTGAGCTGGCTCACGGCGGTCACGTCCACGCCTCTTCTGGTCAAGACCCTGATGAAGGTGAAGAAAACCGATTCGGAAGGCGGTGAGGCGAAGGACCCTTATGCCGGAAAGTTCTTCCAGATCTACCGGCGGGGCCTAGTCGCGGCCATCCGGTTTCGGTGGGTCACCATCCTGGTGGTGATCGGCATGTTCCTTACGGCCATGTTCGGGTTCGGATACGTGAAGAACATGTTCTTCCCGCCGTCCACCCGCCCACAGTTCATGGTGGAGACCCATTTCCGGGAAGGCATTCACATTCGGGAAACCGAGAAGCGGGTCGGCAAGATCGAGGACTACTTGCGGGAGGTCCAAGGGGTCACGGACGTGATTTCTGCGGTCGGTTCCGGGCACTCGCGTTTCCTGCTCACCTACGACGTCCCGGTGGATGCTTCGACGCAATATGCAAGCGTCCTGGTCTCCGTAGAAGAATTCAAGGTCATCGAGGAGATCTTCCTGAAGGTTCAGAACGATCTGGAGGAGATGTTTCCTGACGCGACCATCAACGTGAAGAAATTCGCCCTGGGACCGGGTGCCGGGGGAAAGATCCAGCTCCGTATCAACGGCCCGGACCCCGGGGTGCTCCGGGAACTGGCTGGGGAGGCCAGAGCGATCATGGCTTCCGACCCAGGGGTGAAGGCGATCCGCGACGAGTGGGGGGAGAGTGTGAAAGTGATTCGCCCTCAGCTAGCCGATGACCGGGCCCGCCGGCTCGGGATCGACCGGCCCATGGTCGCGCAGACCCTTCAGTCGAATTTCCTGGGTACCCGGACCGGTGTCTACCGAGAGGGGATCGAGCTCATCCCCATCGTGGCACGCGCGCCGAAGAGTGAACGGATCTCCATGGACAACATGCGGGACCTGCAGATCTACAGCCCCACGGCGGACAGAGAGATCCCCATGCTCCAGGTGGTCAACGGCCTCGAGACCGTGACCGAGAACGCCCGCATTTCGCGGTGGCATCGCACCAGCATGATCAAGCTGCACTGCGATGCCCGGGAGGAGTTGCCCTCCGAGGTGCTGGCACGGATCAAGCCCAAGATCGAGCGGGTGCTCGGGGTGGATGTGGGCGCCTACCTCGGCAGGAATTTCGGTACCGGCGAGGACCCCTGGGCAGGGCTGACAGCCGCAACCCTTCCGGTCAAGTATGACGACCGTCTGCCGCTGAAGGGCATGCCGGGTTACTACATCGCATGGAGCGGAGAAGCGGAGGACTCGGCAGACGCGCAGGCCAAGCTCAGAAGCTACATTCCCATCTACTTCGGCATGATGGTTCTGGTGGTTATCTTCCTCTTCAATGCCTACCGGCAGCCTCTCATCATCTGGCTGACCGTGCCCCTCTCCCTCATAGGCGTCACAGCGGGCCTCCTGATCTTTCGCCAGCCCTTCGGTTTCATGGCCTTGCTGGGGCTGATGAGTCTCTCGGGCATGCTCATCAAGAACGCCATCGTGCTCATCGACCAGATCGATACGGAGAAGAGGGAAGGAAAGGACCCATTCTACGCGATCGTCGATTCGGGCGTGAGCCGTATGAGGCCCGTTTCGATGGCGGCCCTCACGACCATCATGGGGATGATCCCGCTCCTGCAGGACGGGTTTTTCATTTCCATGGCCGTGACCATCATGTTCGGTCTCGGGTTCGCGACGCTGCTCACGCTCATATTCGTGCCGGTCCTGTATGCTACGCTGTTCAGGGTACCCACCCCGGCGGATGCGAGGTAGGAAAGGGCGAAAGGGCAAAGGTAAGAAGGCAAAGGGTCTTAATTGAGGGGTCAGGCCGAAATATCAACCCTCTAAGGTTGATATTTCGGCCTGACCCCTTTGTCCGTGCAGTCTCGAACACCGTGGATGTTGCGGGGAGGCGAAGCAAGCTCCTCCCACCCCCAGGTTTCTAGCCTGCAGAATCTCCCCATGTTGAACTGAGGATACATTCCCTCCATACTTGATAAGAAGCTCCACATGCGTTTCCGAACGCACGATGTAGGCAATCGCCCTCATTCCATTCATCTCCGGAAGGGGAGAGAACGCTGGAGTTCTCATCATGAATGACTTCGTAGAGATCACCCGCGAGAAGTACTACAGGGCCGTGAAGAAAGCGAAGCCCTTGTTTGCCTGGTTCAGCCTTACCGATGCCTGCAACCTGGACTGCAAGTACTGCTTCGTGGATGCCGCATACCACCCCCCCGGTTCGACCGAGCCGATCCAGGACCCGCTGGATACGAAGACGGTATGCGACATCATCGACAACGTCTATCAGGCGGACACCGAGATCGTGATGTTCGCCGGCGGTGAGCCGACGCTGAGAGAGGATCTGATCGATATCGTGCGGTACACGTCGACCCGCATGAGCGCCGCCATGAATACGAACGGATATGTATGCGACGAGAGCTACTGCAGCGATCTGGCGAAGGCAGGTCTGTCCCAGGTGAAGATAAGCATTGACGGCATAGAAAAGAACCACGACTGGAACCGGGGAGAGGGTTCGTTTCAGAGGGTGGTCGACGCGGCGAAGAATTTCAAGAAGGCGGGCATTCCGAAGGTGGTGCTGATCCTCACCCTTTCGAGTCTGAACTATGATGAGCTTTCGGAAGTGGTCGATCTCTCGATGGGATTGGGAGTGGATTTCACCATGGTGGAGTTTCTGCCCCTGGGAAAAGCCTCTGAAAGGAAGGAGTGGACACTCTCAAAGGAGCAGCTGGAGCGTGCGCAGCGGGTTCTCTTCGATGCGCAGAAGCGCTTTGGATGGCAAAGGGTGGCGTTCGAGAACCGCTACATCGTTGGCGACGATGAGCATTGCAAGGGCGTCTGCATGGATCCGAACAGGCAGGCGAACTTCTACGATTTCTGCGTCGGCTGCATCAGCGGCCTGTACAGCTTCTGCATCCTGGCCTGCGGCAAAGTGGTGGCCGGCGACATCATGAGCATTGTCGTTGGGGACTTGAAACAGGAGAGGATGAAGGACATCTGGAAGAACGCCGAGGTCTTCCAGATGCTGAGAAACCGGGAGAACCTCAAGGGAAAATGCGGGGAATGCCGGTACCGATACGTCTGCGGAGGATGCAGGCGCAGGGCCTATGCATACACCGGGGATCTCATGGCCGCCGACCCCGGGTGCTGGAGAAACGACTGATCCTTGACCCCTTTTAGCTCATTCCATCCACATGCCGTGCTGAATTCGCCAGACGATCGCCGGGATCACCGCGAGAGCCAGGAAAAGGATCGCGGCAAGGGCGGTACGTAGCCCGGCCAGGCGGGCTCGTTTCTCGGCCGTCGGCGTAAGAGCAGGAATCCTGGACGCAATGATCGAACCAACGAAGACCGTACCCGCCTCCACGCCCGCCAGAATCAACGATCCGAACAGAACGTATCCGACCCACTTGTTTGCCGGCAGGAAAAGGCACCACGGACAGGGGTGGCGTGGAATACCAAAATGGTAGACGGACAAAGACTGAAGGAGTGCGTTCGTCCCCACGGGAATCCATAAGATCGTTGCGAGGGCGAAGAGCCCGGCTGACCGTGTGCCCGTGGAACGAGCGGTACGCCAGAAGTAGAGGCCGGCGAAGCCAATTGTGAGGGCGCCCAGGATCATCCCCCATGTCCAGGCTGCTTCCGGTATGCTCCAAGAACCTGCCGAGGGACCGGTGGCTCCAACCTTTCCGTAAATCGCCTTGCAGCAACTGGTCGGTCCGTCTGCATCCATATGGAGGAGCGCCAGGAAAGTACCGTAGACGGCAAGGAGGACGATCGGACTTGCCAGCAGAAGGGTGCGGGCCGCCTGCGTGGCTAGTGGCGAGTCGGGGCGGCTTCTGTTGAGTCGGTCCAGAAGATGCCATAGGGCCAGCGTCCCCAGAGCCAATCCCCTCACCGTCAGGGCACGCCCCATCTCACCCTGGGTGGTCTGAAGCACCCCTTCCCCGCACATGACCCCCGGCAGAAGCTTCGGAAGGACGCCTGCGATCCCGAATACGAGAAGAAGGGTGGAAAGGGAGAGCAGAGCGAACCCGGCGCGCCCTGCGACCGAAGCCGTGCCTGTCGTGCTGAAAGGGGCGGCTCGCCCCGGACCGGCCGATTCCGGAGAACCTGCAGTCAGGACGCGGATGGCTGACACGGCAGCGGCCGCTACGAGCAGCACACCCAGCACATCGATAGAGATTGCCGTCAACAGCAGTGGATGCCGATACAAGGTTCACAGCCCTCCAGGAGCGACCGACATCATACCTTACGAGGATGCTTGTGAAAACCGCCGGGACACGGGTATGCTGATCCACTATGAGCGATATGGACCTCTATTCCCTGTTTCTCCTCGGATTCCTGGGCACGGGCCACTGCATCGGCATGTGTGGTCCCCTGGTTCTGGCCATTCCCACACAGGCCGGGAGAATCTCGGCCCATATCTTCTACAACCTGGGCCGAATCATTACGTACACAGGGGTGGGTGCGTTCATGGGAGGGATAGGTGTCGGCCTGTCCGTCCTGGCCGGGGCTGCGGGTGGGGACCCCATGGCCTGGATAGCACGAATCCAGGTTGCCTTTTCCCTGGTGGCTTCGGCCATGCTTCTTCTTCTCGGACTCTTTCGTCTGGGCATCCTGGCAGAGCCGGACCGGATGGCCATCGCGTCCCCGGCGAGGATCCCCGGCTTCCGCAGGGTGAGAGAAGGTGTTACCGGGGGTGGGAATCCCACGGCGGTCTTTCTCTTTGGCCTGATGATGGGGTTCCTGCCGTGTGGTCTTTCCTATGCTGCCTTTGCCAGGGCCCTGGCATGCGGAGGGCTCCTCGAGGGGGGCCTGCTGCTTCTCGTTTTTGGTCTCGGAACCGTGCCTGGCCTGTTTCTGATTGGTACGGGAGCTTCCGGATTCGTGCGTCGTTACCGGCAAATCTCGGATCTGCTGTCCGGTATGCTGATGATCGGGATCGGGGTGTCGCTTGCCGCGGATGCCCTGCAGGCGATCTTGTGATTGGGGTCAGGCGGCGTCGTCCTGAAGATAGTAGGCGACTTCTTCGGCGATGTGGCTGGCGTGGTCCCCGATTCTCTCCAGGTGGCGGGACACGAGCACGTAGGGAACCACCGGCTGTGAGTTCTCCGGATACTCGTTCACGAGGGCGATTGCCCTCGTGGCAAAGTCATCTTTCCGCTTGTCCAGGGAGGAGTCTTCCTCCATCACCCGTCGCGCGCTCACAGCATCCGGGTCAAGGGCGGTCTGGATGCTCTGGTCGAGCATACGGGCGGCCAGTCGGGCCATTTCCGGCAGGTCTTCGGCGATCGGCAGGTCGGGCCCTTCGTGGATCTTGCCTATCTGTTTGGCGATGATAACGATCTCGTCCGAGATCTTCGACATCAACGAAAGAACGTTGTGTGCACAGCCCGTCCATCTGAGTTCCGGGGTGTTCCTGCTCGAGCCCCCGAGGATCTGAAGGCAGAGCTCCTTCAGTGTGTCTTCCTTATCCCGGAGTTCGTCGAGCCGGCTGGACAGGTCTCTTGCACCGGCTCCGTCACGCCGTTCCAGCACCTCGAGGATCTTCCTCATCGATTCCTGCAGGTCGCTGCCGACAGAACGCATCTCCGTTTTCAGCTGGCCATACAGTCCGTGGCGGTCTTCCGTGTTCGGCATGATCCTGTTCGGGTCTCCTGAATCAAAGGTCCTCTTGCACTCAACAGGGCCGGACCGGAATCCGTCCTACGCTCCGGTCAGGCCTTGCTCGGGTCGATCGAGGCAAGGAGGGCCTTGAGCCTTTCTTCGTGCTTGACCTCCTGTTCCCGGAGGCCTTCCAGAATGGCTTTCGCGTAGTCGTCGCCGGCCTTTTCGGCCAGGTCCTTGTACATCTGCTGCGCTTTCTGTTCTTCACTGATGGCGAACTGGATGAGCCCGCGGAAATCCTCGGTTGCGCTCATTGTTGCCTCTCCCTTCCCTCATAGTTTCTTATCGATAGAATGAAGCGATTAGATTAACCCAAGGGCCAGATTTGTGGCAAGTGGCAGGAGTCTGATACGATTTCAATTTCGTGACCACAGGAAAGGGAGAGAGGCGAAGGTATGGCAGGAGAAGATGCAAGGAGGCACTGGGCGGAGAGGATCCGGGGATTCGGAACCACGATCTTCGCCGAGATGACCGAGCTCGCCGTTGCCCATGGGGCGGTCAATCTGGGCCAGGGATTCCCAAATTTCCCGTGCCCCGATTTCCTGAAGGAGGCGGCCAGAAAGGCGATCTACGGGGACCAGAACCAGTATGCCCGGAGTGCGGGAACCCCCCACCTGGTCAAGGTACTGGCAAGGGAGCTGTCACAGGAGTTCGGCAGGGACCTGGATCCGCTCTCGGAGATCACCGTCACGACGGGAGCCACAGAAGGCCTGTTCATCGCTGCCCAGGCATTCCTCGAGCCGGGAGACGAGGCCGTGCTGATCGAGCCGTTCTACGATGCCTACCCGGCGGACAGCGCTCTCTGCGGGGCGACCTGTGTTCACGTCCCGCTCCGGCCGGCCGAGGACGGCAAGTGGGTGTTCGATCCGGCCGAGATGGAGCAGGCCTTCTCCGAAAAGACGAAGGTTGTCTTCCTGAATTCTCCCCAGAACCCGACCGGCAAGGTCTTCTCGCGCCCGGAGCTCGAACAGATCGCAGCGTTGTGCATCCGCCACGACGTGATCGTTGTCAGCGACGAGGTCTACGACCGCATGGTCTTCGATGGCCTCGAGCACGTTCGTCTGGCTTCCCTTCCGGGCATGTGGGAGAGGACGGTCACCTTGGGAAGCGCCGGGAAGACCTTCTCGGTCACAGGCTGGAAGATCGGCTGGGCAGTGGCATCGCCCACCCTCTCAGAGGCCCTCCGCAAGGTGCACCAGTGGGTGCCCTACGCGGTCACCACTCCCCTGCAGGAGGCCGTGGCTTGCGCTCTCGAGGAGGCAGGCCCGCGAGACTACTACGCGCAACTTCAAGAGATGTACCAGACGAAGCGGGATTTCCTGGTGAAAGCACTGAAAGGCAGCGGGTTTCAGCCCTATGTGCCGGAAGGAACCTACTTCATCCTTGCGGATTGCTCGTCCTGGGGCTTTGAGAACGACGTAGAGCTCTGCAGATACCTCACCGTGGAGGTGGGTGTCGGGGCCATTCCGCCCAGCGCATTCTACTCCGATGGGCACAAAGGGCTGGCGAGCACCCTGGTTCGCTTCTGCTTCTGCAAGACCGACGAAATCCTCGCCCAGGCGGCCGAGAAGCTGGAGAAGGCATATCGGTCGAGAATCGGGCGGTAGCGAGGACCTTGCCTACATATTGTAGAGCTCGTCGCCGGGAAGGGCTCGAATCCCTTTACGTTGGAGCACCTCCAGGGCTTTGGGCAGGTCGTGGAACCGGAAGATCATGACGGCGCTCTGGGAAGGGGCCTTTACAAAAGCGTACATGTATTCCACGTTGAGTTTTTCGCCCTTCAGAAGCTGAAGAAGATGAGCGAGCCCGCCGGGCCTGTCCGGGACCTCGATCGCAACCACATCGGTCTCCCTCACGGTCAGGCCTTCCTGTTTCAGGATCGCTTTCGCCTTTTCCACGTCGTCAACGATCAGGCGCAGAATCCCGAAATCCACCGAGTCGGCCAGAGAGAGGGCCCGGATGTTGATGTCCTGGTCGGCGAGGATTCCGGTGACCTCAGCAAGCCGTCCCGCTCGATTCTCCAGGAAGATGGAGACTTGCTTGACTATCATCGAATCTCTCCTAGGCGTTCGAAGCCAAGGGATTCCCGCCTGCGCGGGAATGACGGCTTTCTATTTCTTTCTTCTGTCGATCACCCGGACCGCCTTGCCTTCACTTCGGGTGATCGATCTGGGCTCTACGAGCTTGATCCGTACCCCGATCCCCAGGATGCTCTCCACTTCCGCCCGGATCCGCTTCTCGACCTTCGCCATTTCCCTGACCTCATCCGAGAACATCTCCTCCGAGACCTCTACATGTACCTCGATGGTGTCCAGGCTCTTCTCCCTGTCCACATAGATCAGGTAGTGCGGTGCCGCCTCCGGAATCTCTAGAAGCACGCTCTCGATCTGGGAAGGGAAGACATTGACCCCCCGGATGATCAGCATGTCGTCCGATCGTCCGGTGACGCGCTCCATGCGCGCAGTGGTCCTGCCGCAGGAGCACGCATCCCTGGTGAGCCGGGTGATGTCCCTCACCCGGTACCGTAGAAGGGGGATCCCCTCCTTGGTCAGGGTCGTGATCACGAGCTCCCCGGCCGTGCCGTCGCCCCGGGGTTCGCCCGTGGCAGGGTCGATGATCTCGGGCAGGAAGTGGTCTTCCATGATGTGGAGGCCGTCTTTCGCCTCGCACTCGGATGCCACACCCGGGCCTATAATCTCGCTCAACCCGTAGATGTCTATGGCCGAAACGTGGAGCTTCTTCTCGATCTCCTTTCGGAGGTTGTCGGTCCACGGCTCGGCGCCGAAGACGCCCACCCGCAGAGCAAGATCGCGGGTCGAGATGCCCCTCTCTTCCGCCGCCTCCGCCAGGTAGAGCGCGTAAGAAGGCGTGGAGCAGAGCACCGTCGTTCCGAAGTCCTCGAGCAGCGTGATCTGCCGTTTCGTGTTCCCGGTCGAGACCGGCACAACCGCTGCCCCGATCTTCTCGGCCCCATAGTGTGCACCCAGGCCTCCGGTGAACAGTCCATAGCCGTAAGCGACCTGGATGATGTCCCCCTGGTGTGCGCCCGCGGACATCAAGGTCCGGGCCATGACCTCCGCCCAGGTCTCGATATCTTTTCGCGTGTACCCGACCACCGTGGGTTTCCCGGTGGTGCCGGTCGAGGCGTGAATCCGGATGATCTCATCCATGGGAACGGCGAAGAGCCCGAAGGGATAGTTGTCGCGAAGGTCTGCCTTGGTGGTGAAGGGGATCTTCTGAAGGTCGTCGAGGCTGCGGATGCTCTCAGGCCGTATGCCCGCCTCTTCCAGCCTGTTCCGGTAAAAGGGCACCTGCCGGTAAACCCTTTCGACCAGAGCCTTGAGCCTCTCGAGTTGCAGCTCTTCCAGGTCGCGACGGCCGCAGCATTCGGATGCTTCGTTCCAGTACAACGCCCTCTCCCGTCTAGCGCCCCCTGCCGAGCTCAAAGGCGTGCAGATTCATCGGAACGAATTTCTCAGGAAGTCTCTGAGAGATCGCCTGCTTCCACATCTCTTCCGGGAAATCCAGTTCCCGGGAGATGGCCCCGACGAGCACGCTGTTCACCGTCCGAACATCCCCCGCCTTTCGGGCAAGCTTCAGTCCATCCACGATCCGGGTTTTGGGCCGTTTCTTCTTGAGGAGATCGTAGATGCGGCTCGGGTAATCCATCCGGCCGGAGGTCACTGTCGTCGGGTTGATCTTCTGTCGATTGACCAGCAGGACGCCGTCCTCTTTCAGAAAGTCCGTCCACCGAAGGGCCTCGAGCGCCTCGAAACCCATGAGAATGTCCGCCTGCCCTTTCGGTATGAGAGGGGAGAAGACCTTGCGTGCGCAACGGACGTGACTGGTAACCGATCCGCCCCGTTGCGCCATTCCATGGACTTCACTCTTCTTCACATCGAGGCCTGCTTCCATGAACACGAGGCAGAGGATTTCTCCTGCCAAAAGGATGCCTTGCCCTCCAACGCCGGCGAGAAAGATGTCTTGATTCTTCAATGCTTGGTGTCTCCTAGTCGTACGAAAGGTCGTCGATCGCGTCCAGCTTGCATATCTGTTGGCAGATCGGGCATCCGTTGCAGATGACGCTGTCGATCTGTGCCTTGCCGTCCGAAGTCTGGCTGAGGGCCGGGCAGCCCGTTAGGAGGCAGAGGTTGCAGCCTACGCACTTCTCCGGGTCAACGGTCTTGGGCGTCTTCCTCTCGCCGCGCTTCTTGAGAAGGCAATCCCTCCTGGCAATGATCAGGGAGGATCGGGGTGCCTCCGCTTCCTCTTTCAGGATCCTTTCCAGCCCCTTCATCTCGTAAGGATCGACGGTTCGGACCGAATCGATCCCAAGCGCCTTGCCCAGGCCCTCGAAATCGACCTCCGGCGCTTCCTCTCCCTGAAGGGTCTTTCCGGTGGCCGCATGCTCCTGGAACCCGGTCATGGCCGTAGTCCGGTTGTCCAGGATGACCGTGGTCGAGTTCCCGCGGTTGTAGGCGATGTTCAGGAGCGGAGAAATACCGCTGTGCAGGAAGGTGCTGTCCCCCAGGACGGCAACGCAGCGGGACTCGGGATCCGAACCGAGGGCCTTGTCCATGCCGTGGGCCATACCGATGCTCGCCCCCATGCAGAGCGTGGAGTCCATGGTTTCGAGGGGAGGGGCCACGCTCAGGGTGTAACAGCCGATGTCGCCCATCACGTTGAGCTTGAGCTTCTTGATCGTATAGAAGGTCGCCGAGTGCGGGCACCCGGGGCAGAGGGCAGGGGGTCTCGGAGGGATCGCCACAGGGGAGGGCGTCTTCTTCCGCTTCTTCCCGCTCATGCCCTGTTTCACGATCTCGGGCGAGAGCTCGCCGCAGATCGGAAAGCGTTCCTTTCCGATAGCCGGGATCCCGAGGGCCTTGATCTGATCTTCCAGATACGGGTCGAGCTCTTCCACCACGAAAAGCTTCTTCACGCCATCTGCAAATTCCCGTATCAGGTTCTCCGGCAGGGGGTAGCTCAGCCCCAGTTTCAGGAAGGAGGCGCGTGGTCGGGCCTCTTTGGCATATTGGTAGGCCACGTTGCCGGTGATGATCCCGACCTCTCGCCGGCCCCACTCGATCCGGTTGAGCGGGGTCGTTTCCGACAGCTCCTGGAGGCGAACCAGACGCTGCTCCACAACGTCGTGCCTCTGGCGTGCGTAGTTGGGCACCATCACGTACTTGGGCGGGTCCTTCACAAAGCCGGGATCTCTAAGATGCCGCACCCGGGTCGCCTTTCTCTGGACCACACCTTTCGAATGGGACACCCTCGTGGTGACCCGGAAGAGCACGGGTGTGTCGTACTTCTCGCTGATCTCGAGGGCCTCCCCGATGAATTCATACGCCTCCTGGGAATCCGCAGGCTCCAGCATGGGTACCTTGGCGGCCAGCGCGTAGTGGCGGTTGTCCTGCTCGTTCTGTGAACTGTGCATACCCGGGTCATCCGCGCTGATGATCACCAGGCCGCCGTTGACGCCGATGTATGAGGCCGTGAAGAAGGGATCCGCAGCCACATTCAGGCCGACATGTTTCATGCTCGCCAGGGTTCTGACGCCCCCCAGACAGGCGCCGATAGCCACTTCAAGGGCCACCTTCTCATTGGGCGCCCATTCCGCGTACACATCATCGAAGTGGGCTATGTTCTCGAGGATTTCGGTGCTGGGCGTGCCCGGATAGGCTGCAGCCACCTTCACGCCGTAATCGTAGGCGCCCCAGGCGATCGCCTCGTTTCCGGACAGCAGCTTTGTGTTCGTCGATTCCATGGTGTCAGACTCTCGTGTTAGAGGTTCGTTTCGAGCCGGGTAGACGTTCAAAAAGTGTGAAAAGAGGTGGAGAATCACGACCCTTGGGCGGGTGGCGATCTTCGAAAAAAAGCCAGGAGGTTAAACTAATAGAACTAGCAGAAAAGCGGGTGGCCGTCAAACGTTTGGCTTGCCCGCCGCGCCCTTCTTCACCCCTAGGCTCGTGCCCCGTTCTCGTCTATTTCGATCAGGGTGTCAGCGAATCTCTCGGCGAGAAAGACCAGGGACTCAATGTCCAGAAAGCTCGTAACGGACCGGTCGAAAAGAAGCTTTGCCCTTGCCTCGAACCCCTCCTCGGGCACGGCGTCCCAGAAGACGAGGAAGAAAGGGATTTTGGGCAGGGGGAGAAACGAGAGGGCCACGTCCGCATTCGATTCGTCCTCGACCTGCTGCGCCCCGAGCGCACCCGCCGCTCGTTCGAGGCGGTCCGGCTTGCCCTCGAAATGGGACGCAATCTTCTGTTCGCACCCGTGCTCGAGCTCCGGCTTTTTCGGGATGTGCCCCGGGATGTTATCGATGGGTATCCACTCGCCACGGATCGGCTCGGTGCCTGAAAAATGGATATAATTGTAGAGCAGGATGTTGTCCCAGTGATTGTCTGCCGGGGTTCCATCGATCCGGATCTCCTGCTTGGAGACCAGGCAATCACGGTTCATGTAGGAGAGGCTCAGATGGGGTTGATCGTCCTTCTCCACATACCGGGCGCCCAGCCCATCGGCAATGGCCGAGAAGTCGTGTGAAGCGATCCGTTCCCGGATGTGATCCGCGGTGATCTTGTAGAGGTCGCGCTTGACGTACACGCCCTCGCTCTGCTGTTCGTGGATCCTGCTTCCCAGTTCCTCCCGCACCTCCTCTGTCAGGTAGGGGCAGCTCTCCAGGGGCTTCTTCTCCACGATCACACAGGTGGCGAAAGCGAGGCAGGTAGGAAACCCGCACTCCTTGCAGTTCGTCCTGGGTGTAGCCTTGTAGAGATCGATCGCACTGACCGGTTTCATGATCGCCTCGTCTTGGTTTGCTCTCCTCTTCAGCCATTCCGCGCGGGACGCGGAATCCCTTCCTCCTGTTCAGATGAATCCTGGCGCCCGGAGGATGCCCGGGCAGGTTCGCCTGCGGAAGGGTGAGGGTTTGCCGGAGATCCACAGCGGGTAAAGGGCCGGGCTCAGGGGATCAGCACGGCGGCAGCCACACAGGTCGTCCAGAGCCCTGACTTGTGACCGATCGCCGACTGCGTGACGTTGCGCGTTCGTATGATCTTGTCGCTGATGCGCCAGAAATCCGTCTTTTCGTCGTAATCCAGATCCGGATCGAAATCCTCTGCACCCAGGATGGTCGCAAGCATCCAGGCGGCAAGGTCCTCGGCGTACTCGCCTGCCACCTCGCTGGTCTGGCCGAAGGCATGATGCTCGGAAAGGTAGCCGTATTGCTCCGGGTCCTTGGGAATGGCGATTCCGATCGAGGCGGAGATCAGCCGATGCGGCTCTTTTGTGTATGCCTCGCTCATGACCGTGTGCACCACCTGTCCCGGTTTCAGGATCTTCAAGGCGGTCTTTCGGGAGACGATCTTGCACGAGGGGGGATAGATGCTCGACACCTTGATGAGATTGAACGGGGCAATGCCCGCAGTCCTGAGGGCCAGCTCCAGGCTTGCGAGCTTTTCCTTGTGCCGGCCGACCCCTTTGGTCAGGAACATCATTCTGGGGACATACATTTCACAGGCCCCTTGGTTTCAAAGATTGTTGCTACGGGTTCGCGTCGGAACGGTTTCACGGAAACGCTACATTATAAAGGGAAGCCTCCGTGAAGGCAAAAGAACCGGCGTCATTCTCGTCCCCGCTCGCCATCTAAAGGCTGAACAGATTCGTGCCGGCCGGGGATTGCCGGACCTTGCCCTTTCTGCCGATCACCTCCTCGGCGGCCATGACCGCCAGGGTGTCCGGATCGTCCTCCACACGGGCGAGGAATCTTGCGCCCGAAGGTGTCCTGCCGAGCACAAAGCCGTAGCCCGGCTCAACTCCATAGTAGCCGGCCGTGTATGTCTCCACCGTGGCTTCGCCTTCCGGCGCCTCGATGATCTCGGGCGCCTGGACGGCCTCGAGTTCCTTTAGGAATGGTCCCTTGTCCACTCGCTTCCACTCCTCCGGGCAGGTTCCGGTTCGATAAAGGCCGACCGCATTCTTGCTCAGGAACCAGCTCACGGAATGGACGAGCCCCTGTTTGCCGGGCTGTTCACGCAGGATTTCCGCAATCCGGCAGACCGCGTGCAGGCTGTAATTGTTTCCCGGTCCTCCGAAGTTGGACATGCCGCCCGTCACGGTCAGGGGCCTGGGGTCTGTGGGCTCGATCTCGAGTGCGTCCCGTACGATTCGAGGTACGCAAGGGAAGCAACTGTACAGGTCGAGGAAATCCACCTCGTCGAGGTCGTTGCCGGCCTGGGCCAGGGCCATGTCCACGGCCGTCTTTGCGCAGGGGGAGTCGTGCATGTTCTTGCGGTGGGTTACGTACCATAGATCGGATGCTTCCCCGAAACCGACAGGAAAGACGTATTTCTCTTCCGGTATCTTCCTCCGTCCGGCCTCGGCAAGGCTCATCATCAGGACCGCGGCGGACTGGTCCGTGAAGATCATGGAGCACATCAGCTTGGTGTAAGGGACGGCAACCATCCGGTTGCGGTCCGAAATCGTGCGGAAATCCTCCGGGGTTCGTTCCTGACGGAACCAGGCATACGGGTTCTGGGCTGCTACCCGGCCCATTTCAGCGCAGATATCAGCGATCTCCCGGCTGTGCTCCTCCAGGGTCTGACCCTTTTCGTATCGACGTGCATTCTCGAACAGTGCATAGATGTCGGATGGGACGATCAGTCCGTGCATTTCCTCGATGGGCGTGGACGAAGGACGCAGGTCCCCCACGAGGTCCAACGTACCCGGTTCGCGCTTCCATGGAGGGCGTTCTCCGCACTTGCGGGCTGTAGATCTGGAGGCATAAGATTCGGCGCCGCAGATCAGGGCGACCTTCACATCACCTTCTGCAATCTTGTCCGCCGCTTCCGCGAGAAACCACTGGGGTCCGCAGGCCCCGACCCCGGTGTACCACTGGATGCCGGGCCGTGCGCCGAGCCTCTCCGCCACCACGGCCGGAGGGTCCTCGTAAGACCAGGAAAGAATGTTGACCACGCCCAGCATATCGATTTCGGCCAGGGCCCCCTCGGCACTACCGTCCTCCGCGGCCCTTCGTGCGGACGCCTCGATCAGATCCGCGGGCTCTCGAATCTCCTCCATTGCCTTCGGCCTGTTCACGGTCTGGCCCACGCCGACGATGACGGGAATGCGTTCCGGGTCCATAGAAGTCTCCCCCCGTTCTTTTCAGCCTTTGGTCACCTGTGGCCACTAAATTCGCACAGGACCCGGGCACAAATCAATTCCTCTCCATTCACCATGGGAAAGACGAGGGTAGGTTTGGGGAGAAACGCCCTACGCCTTCCTGCGGCGCATTCTCCAGGCGATGACCCCGCCGGCGGGGATCAGAAGAAGGGCAAGGGAGTTGAGGGCTCCCGATCCGAGCAGAGATTGCCCACCATACGATGCGGCTATCGTATTCGCAGGTTCAGGATACGCGGGGGTGGCATGGTTGCAGTCATCATCATGACCATTCCCCGGGATTTCCGTCATGGCGGGATTCACCAGAGGATTGAAGTCGCCGCAGTCGGTCCCGCCACAGGCAACACTCACATATCCGTCTCCATCGTTGTCGTCATTGAAATAGCAGGGGACACCCAGATAGACCTCCGGGGCACAGAGATGCCGGTCGCATCCGTACCAGACCGCCCACCCGTCGTTGTTGATCTTGGGGTTCAAGCCAAAGCCCGTGATTCGGCTCGAAGTCGATCCGTCATAGAGCCATATGCCCATGCCTTCGTCATAGGTGCCTGCCTGCCAGACGACCCACCCATTATCGCCTATCTGAGGACGCTGGTCCCAATAGTGGTTGTCCGTGAGCTGAGTGGTTGTTGTTCCGTTATAGAGGAAGATCTCATAGTAAGGGGAGCTGTACTCGCTGCCCCCTTGCCAGACCACTTGGCCCTGGTTGTTGATCCTGGGGTATTCATCATCATAGTCATTGTCCGTGAGCTGGGTCGTGGTCACACCATCGTAAAGAAAAATCTCGTAGTCTCCATCGGGGCACCACCAGTCCGGGCCGCCGTCACACATTGCCCAGACAACCCATCCGCTGTTGTTCATATCCACATAGGGAGCCCCGTCATAATACTCGTTATTCGTGAGCTGTGTCGTGCTCGTGCCGTCGTAGAGGAAGATCTCACTGTCCGAGCCGTCGGATCCCGGCCAGGCCACATACCCGCTGTCACTAATGCTGGGGCTGCCATCCCAGTAGGCGTTATCCGTGAGCTGTGTCGAGCTCGTACCGTCATAGAGGAAGATCTCGTAGTTGTCGTAAACATGTGAGCAATCCGGTCCGTCGCACCCATGCCAGACCACCCACCCGTTGTCGTTTATCTGAGGGGAGCTGTCCGTGAAGTCCTCCTCCGAAAGCACTATCGTATTCGTTCCATCGTAAAAGAAGATCTCGCCACTTCCACCGGGATAGCCGGACCAGACCACCTGGCCGCTGTTATTCACGCCGAGGTCGTAGATATCATGGGTGCTGGTGAAAATTCGGGTCGTGCTCGTCCCGTCGTGAAGGAGGATTTCTCGGTTTGAGCCGTCCCAACTTTCCCAGACGACATGCGCGTTGTCGTTTATCTGGGGGTTCTCGTCCGAATTAGGATCGTTCGAGAGGTTCTTGAAGCTGCTCAGCCCGTGAGACACCGTGTGCAAAGAAAAGACAAGAATCGTCGCGATCAACCATAGAAGACCAAGTCTTTTCATTCTCCTTCTCCTTCTGCCGAAAGGGATCAGGCGCTCTTCCGGCCCAAGAACCGTATGACTACCCTGTAACACACTCGGGTCCGGACAGGCAAGGAAAATTATGGTGACAAGAAATTTGTTCTATTTATTGGTCCCCGGCACAGGTCCTGTGCGGTGCAGGGATCACCCTGCTGCTGCTGCTCCTCCTCCTCCTCCTCCTCGCGGCTGCCTTTCTGTTCGCCCGGTCTTCCGCCTTTACCCCTCTGCTGGTCTTCCGACGAATCCGATTACGCGAATTTACCAGGAAAGACTTCTTTCAGGGTTGCATAGCCGATCTTTCCTATATCCCTGGCGGACAGGAATTTGCGGAAATCCCGGATCGTTTCGGCTTTGTCTCTCCAGGGGAGGCGTGAGAATTTCCTCACAAAGGGCATCAGGTGGCGGAGGCGGATGGAATGATCCATCGCATAGGCTTGGAAATGTGCGAATGCATCGAAGAGATTTCGTTCCTGCAACTTCCTCGTAATGTCGAGGACGTCGGCAGGGTTCAGCTTGGTCACACTCTGGATCATCAACGGGGCGACCACTTCCGAAAATCTGTTATCCCCATGGAAGGAGATACGTTCCAGAGAACGTTCGTCAAGTTCTCCTGAATCAATCTTCATGGAAATCTGTCTAGCAACATCCCCGTAGTTCTTGTAGATGACATTGAACCCGAGCATGCTATACGGGGTGGAGCCACCCGCGTCACCGACGAGCAGGATTCTGTCAGCCGCCTTCCGTTGATCCTTTTTCCTCGGGATCACTCCGTACCGCTCACCGGAGAGTTCAGCCCCTTTTACCTTCTTCTCGTCCAGAAGGGCGCAGGCGCCGCCTTCTCCCAGCTGACTGGAGAAGCCATGGTGACGGTCTCGATCCCATATTCGAATCGTTGCTCTTGTAAGACGGTTCAGGACCAGATCCTCCTCTGCCTTGAATCCGTCCAGTTCTACGACCCCCCAGGCCTTGTTCGTCTCTTGAATCCGGTCTCCCACTGAACATCTGGGCCTGAAACCTTCAACGGAAAACCTTTGGCCCTAGAGAGTGACTCGTATGGATAGGTTCCATTAAAACGGCTGGCATGTTCTTCAACTGATTCCAGCTATGGTGCTTGTATGATCACGTTGTCAGTGCCCTAGACTAAGGGTAGGAAGCGCAAGGATTGGGAAGCCCACAATACATGGTCAGGGACAATTCCTTAAACATATGTTCTCCATCAAAAGAGACGGGTGTGCAGCATTCAGGAGGAATAGTTCGGACCTTGCAGTCGTACGGCAAGGCGATTGGATTAGCCCCCAATTCGAGGAAATCTACTAGGTAACGTCCGTCGGGCTGCCTCGCTATCGACCCCGTGAACTCCCATCCCCATGCATCCTCACAAGATATATACGCATAGTCCCCTCCGTATGGTAGGGGCGGGTCTGGAGGGTCCTGTGTCACCAATTCGAGGTCGATACAACCACTCAAGAAGAGAATCGGCAAGAAGGCAACCATGATAAGTCGTATTACGTTCATTGCTGCACATCCTTTCTGTCGTGCACCAAACATAGTCCTCTCCTCCCATGTGAGTCTGTTGGAAAATGGCGACCTTCAGACTAATCTACTTACATAAATATCGTTATGTCAACGGCATTCCTGCAACGTAATCACCCCAGTCGCCCCACTCGGCAAGGGGGACCTTTACTAGGTCTTGTGTTTCCACTGTCACGCGGGAAGTTCAACAGTGAATGCAGGCAGCCCTACTTCCAGACCGTCCCCATCTCGCATCAATGTCCAGTTGATACATTGAATTTTCAGGATTTCAACATTACTACGCAGATGGTCGTGTTCCGAGTCCAACCCATTCCGGCATCTATGTCTCGTCGAAAGGTTAAATTCTCGCTATCCCCATACGTCATGTATACGAATCAAATTGAACAGCGGTGATCGACCCGTTCCGGTGTCAGCAGCAACCTTGATTCGGTGACTGGTTGATTCCGCCCCAAGTGCTTCGCTCGTACTTGATTCGTGGGATCTGGATAAAGAGAGTTCTTGTGCCGGAAGCCGACAGGCCTCGAGATGATGTCGAGCAACGCGGTGAGATTCTTTAGCGAAGCTCCTGATAGTGACTCCCCTCGAACAGATCACGGCGGCGAAAGAGCCTGTTCACGAACCGGCGTTTGAGATAGCGCTCGAGGCTGACAAGCCCGCTGAGTCTCACTGCGTTGAAATAGCCTCGAAGCACGGGACGAAAGAGCCTGGGGCGGATAGGCTTGGAGTAAGTAACCTCATCAAGCAACGGCTTGACAGCTTTTCGATACCTGGGTGCAGCCTGATCAAGGCTTTCGGCAAGAATACGTCCAGCGATCTGTCCGCTTCTCATGGCATAGTAGATGCCCTCGCCGCTGAGTTGATTGAGCAATCCGGCTGCATCGCCAACCAGCAGGACCCCCTCTTCAGCCACATGATCGACCACGCTTGCCGGAGCCAGTCCGCCGGACTTCCGTTGAAGACTGTATTCCTTCGGCAGCAACCCGTGATCGACACAATAGACCATTAGATCGTCCAGATGCTGTCTGACGGTCTTGCCGTCCAGTCCGACGAAACCCACGCCCATGTAATAGCCGTCGTTGGTGGGAAAGAGGTAAGCGTAGCCAAGATCGCCGGCCCAAAGGTAGAAGATGAAGGCCTTCTCGTGCGGCCTCGCGCAGACAATGTGATGAACAAAGCAAATACCGAGCTCTTCTTTGCCCTGTTTCCGGTTTCCCAGACTCTTCGACGTGACACCGGACACACCGTCCGCGCCGATGACGGCGCGCGCCTCCAATGATTCGGTGCCGTCGGACAATCGTATTCGCCCATCCGCCAGGCGTTGGATCGACTTCACGTTGAAGACTCGAAATGAAACGCCTGGTTTGTCGAGAGCCGCGCCGAGAAGCAGGGCGTCAAAATCGTGGCGGTGTACGTGGTCGAAGAAGTGTGAGTCGCGACCTTCCCACCAGACGGACCTGTCGACACAGAAATACATATGCTCGTTCGGATGCCCGTTCAGATTCGCCTCGACTTCGGCGTAGTTCGGGAATTCCGCAGGCCAGTCGCGACAGCGAAGCAGGGCGCCACCGCAAGTCTTGTGTCTGGGAAACGCGCTCTTGTCGACGACCAGGATGTCGAGCGAAGGAGATTCTGCAAGGTGGTAGGCAGCGGTGCTGCCGGCCGGCCCAGCGCCCACCACGATGACGTCGAACTGGTTCCTGGTTTCGATCGGATGACCCTCTCATCTCCGTTTGGGCGTTGACTCCTTCTTGAATATAAGAGAGGGATTCAGTGGAATCAACCTTCAGTACGATAGCCCGGGCGTCTTGTGGAGGTACGTATCGTCTGTCAATTGCTTCAACATGAAATCCGCGACATCGGCGCGAGAGATCTTGAGTTCTGTCGTCTTGTCCGTGCCGGGAAAGCCATGTCGGTACCGGCCGGTACGCTCTCCGTCGGTGAAGGCTGCCGGGCGGACGATCGTCCAGTCCAGACGGCTCTGCCTGACGTGGTCCTCTTGGCTCACATGGTCGAGGTACGCCGGACGCAGAAGGAGTCCGAACATGATGTATTTCCAGAAGAGGTTCAGATTGGCCTGACTGTCCCCGACTCCCAGGGTCGATTGGCAGATGAAGCGCCGGACGCCCGTGTTCTCCATGGCGCTCACGATATTTCGTGTTCCCTCTGACCGAACCGTACCTTTCCTGCCCGCCCCCAGTGAACACAGCACCGCTTCTTGACCCTCTACCGCTCTTTCCACCGACGCGAGATCCATTACATCCCCTTGAGCGACCTGCAGATTGTTGTGTTTGAGGTCCAGTTTCGTGGCATCGCGTGCGAACGCGGTGACAGTATGTCCCTGCTCGCGAGCCTGATCGACGAGCTCTCGACCTATGCTGCCTGTTGATCCAAATATAAGCACTCTCATCCTATTGCCTCCGTTGGGCCTGCGGCTCTCTGGTTGCTTCCTCCAATGATATTGTCCTACGACCAGCCATTTTCATAACGAGACTTTGGAAAGTAGCCCTTAGATGTCAACGAAGGTGGTTTTGTTCCCAGCCTGGATAGGCTGCGGGTCGCGCGTGTACATTCGCCATGGACTCCTCGGAAGCAGGGGATGTATAATCCGCCCGTCACCCACCACTAAACCGCAAGCGGTTCCCGATGGCTTCACCTGATTCCGGGCAGAATGAGATCTACCGGCCGGGCCGGCGCGGCGCAGCGATCACCCTGCTCCTCCTCTGTCTGACCATGCTCTTCGACTATGCGGATCGAATGATCGTGGGGGCCCTCATCCCCTTCATCAAGCAGGATTGGGGTCTCTCGGACCAGGCCCTTGGGTCCCTGACGAGCGTGATCTATCTGACGATAGCGATCTTCGTGCTCCCCCTGTCTGTCCTGGTGGACCGGTGGAGCCGCCGGAAGATGATTTCCCTGATGGTGTTTGTCTGGAGCATGGCCACCCTCGCCTGTGCCTTCACTCGCAACTATGGGCAGCTTCTCGCAGCTCGTGCGCTCGTGGGCCTGGGGGAGGCCGGCTACGCACCGGCAGGCACCGCCTCCATTGCCGCCGCCTATCCCCGCGAGGTGCGCGCCCGCGCCATGGGCATCTGGAACGCCTTCATCCCGATCGGGGCCGCAGTCGGATTCATTGTGGGCGGGTACGTGGGCCAGCGCTACGGGTGGCGGCAGGCTTTCGGGCTCGTCTCCCTTCCCGGCCTCATCCTGGCGGTGATGTTCTGGTTCACCAGGGACTATCGAACCGTGTCCCTCGACCCAGAGGGTGGCGAGAGGCCGGAGACGGCGGGCAGCTTCAAAGATTCGGCACTCGGGCTGTTTCGCATTCCCACGATCTGGTTCGTGTATCTGGCCTTCGCAATGAATACGGCGATTACGACCTCGCTCTTGACCTGGCTACCCGCCTATTTTCACCGCTTCCACGAGATGGACAAGCAGACGGCGGGCAACATGGCGGCAGGGCTGATGCTGCTGGTCATGGTCGGTGCACCCCTCGGCGGGTTTCTGGCGGATCGCTGGATACGAAAGCGCGTGAATGCCCGGATGGTCTTCTCCGGCCTCACGTCTCTCCTTTCGGCCCTGCTTCTGTCCACCGCGCTTCTGTTTGCCCAATCTGCCCTGTTCATGCCCCTGCTTATCTGTTTCGGCATCATCACCGTATGCTACGTGGCTCCTTCGGCAGCTGTCACTCAGGAGGTGGTCCACCCGGGGATGCGGGCCCTCTCCTACGGCCTTTGCGTCATCTGCCAGCATCTCCTCGGGGGAGCCTGGTCCCCCATGCTCATAGGAGCCCTTTCGGACCGATGGGGTCTGGAAAAGGCCCTGTTCGTGCTGCCCTTTTTCGGGGTGATCGCTTCAGGGTTGCTTCTGGTCGGATCCCGATGGTACGAAAGGGATCTGGAAAGGGTCGGTGAGATCGTGCTGCTCAAAGAGTGAGTTTCGAGCGTGAACATACATCTCGCGCGCAATTTGCGGGCCAGGGGAGGAACAAGGCGATGACAGGCAAAGAGCGTATTCTGAAGGCCCTCGAATGTGGGGAACCGGACCGGGTTCCGGTCTTCGAGCTGGCCATTAACGAACCGAGCATCGTAGCGCTCGGAAGGCATTTCACGGATGATCTTCCGGCCGTGAAGCATGTTTCCAAGATGACCCTGGAAGACAAGGTCAAGTACTTGGACCTTCTGGCCCTGATCCTCACGGAGTTGGGCAATGACGGCGTCTCCACCATGTTGATCATCAGCAAGGAGCCGGCCGGGGGGGACCTCGCGAGGGACAAGTACGGAACCACCTACATGCTCTCAGAGGTGGGCGAGCCCCTGCCCGTGGGCGGGCCTGTCCAGGGCCCGCAGGATCTCTCCAAGGTGGCCGGCATCGAGCCGGACCCGGTGGACTTCCTGATGCTCGAATACATGATCCAGAAGATGGGTACGGACGTGGCCCACTTGTTCGGCATCCCGGGCCCATTCCGCACGTCCTGGCAGCTCATGGGCGGCATGGACGACCTCCTTTTGGCCTACATCCGCAATCCGGATTTCGTCCTGGATCTTGCCAGGATCGCCACCGACTTCAACAAGGCCGCCGTCGAGATGGCGGCCGACAGGGGTACGGATGCAATCACCCTGCAGGGAGACCTGGCCTTCAACACGAGCACCCTCATGAGTCCGGATCAGTACCGGCAGTTTCTCAAGCCCTTTACTGCGGAGATCATCGAGTTTGCCCACAAGAAGGGCTTGAAGGTCATCAAGCACTCGGATGGAAACCTGTGGCCCATCCTGGAGGACCTGGTGGAAGTGGGATTTGACGGCCTCCATCCGATTCAGCCGCAGTGCATGGACATCAAGGAGGTGAAGGCGAGTATCGAGGGCCGGACGGCCCTGGTCGGAAACATCGATTGCAGTTTCCTGCTCCCCTTTGGAACCGAGGCAGAGGTGGAGAAGGCGGTGGCGGAGACGATTCAGGCGGCTGCGCCCGGAGGCGGCTACATCATAAGCTCTTCGAACACGATCCATCCCGGGGTCAAGGCGGAGAACTACATCGCCATGGTTCGTGCGGCCAAGAAGTACGGGAAGTATCCGATTGACGTCCCCTCACCCTGACGGGGGCGATCGTAACCTGAAGGAGGTGGATGATGGAAGCCACGTTGAAAGGCCGTGGGGCAGGAGTGGAGTCCATTCTCGATGATCTTCGTGCCCTTGTTGGTGCGGAGCACGTCCTGGCCGGCCCGGGGGCGGCCGGTGAATTCCTCCGTGGCGGCCAGCAGGCACCGGGTCTGGCGGTTGTGCTTCCGGGCAGTACAGAGGAAGTGCAGGGGATCGTGAACCTGGCCCGTGAGAGGGGAGTGCCCATCCTCACCTGCAACGACCGGTACCTGCTGCCCGAAGATCACGGTCGGGAAGCCCTCCTTCTGGATTTCTTGCGAATGAACCGGATCGAGCGAATCGATGCGCTCAATCTGATGGTTCACGTGGAGCGCGGTGTGACCTGGGAGGCGTTGAACGCCGAGCTGAAGGGACTCGGCGTGAAAGCGGTCGCCCCTGTAGCTGCCAATTCCCAATACGTGGTGGAATGCGTCACCGCGCGCGTGGTCGGCAAGGCCGCCTCCAGGTTCCCCGACTATCCGCTCACGAACCAGAAGGTCGTTCTGGCTGACGGCAGCATCCAGCTGACCGGCACCCACACCCTGAGCGAAGAGGGCGCCGACGGCAGGCACAACGACGGCGGGCCGGCGATCTCCACGTGGCACATCGGTGCGGACGACATCTTCGGGGTGGTCACCCGAGCTTCGGTCATGCTCTGGCCGGTTTGCGAAGCCAGGTCCTGTCAGGTCTACGCCTTTGATGATTACGATGCCTTGCTCGCTGCACTGAAAGAAGTGCCCCGAAGGGAGCTGGGCATCGAATTCCTCGGGATCAACCGCACCTCCCTGGCCCGACTTCTCGGTAGGGATGCAGAGAGCTTCCCGGCCTGGGCGCTTGTGGTCGGCTTCGAGGGCCGCAAGCGACACGTATCGTATCAGGAGGCAAAGGTGCGGGGGCTTTTCGAGAACCTTCCCTGCGAACCGGCGCACGGTCTGGCCGAGGACATGATCGAGAAGCTGGATGAGCCCTGGATGGAGGCGAGCCACAACCACACCGCCTTCTTCAGCCTCTTTTCACGGATGAAGGACCTTGATGCGATCTGTGATCAGGCGGCAGGGGAGGCGGGTGTGCCGGGCGAGAAGGTGGGCAAGTTGATCGTCTCCCATGACCTGGGCAGGGCTGCGTACGCGGTCTACGACTGGTTCAGCGACGAGGATCATGCCCGGGCGATCGAGGATCTGAACCAGTCTCTGGCTGATGGGGGCGCCTTCTTCGACCGCCCTCACGGGGCTCTGGCAAGAAAGATCTATTCCAGCATTCCGAATCACCTCCCCGTGCTGAAACAGATCAAGGGCATCCTCGATCCGGACAACACCCTGAACCCGGGGCGGACCCTCCGGGACGAGGATGTGGCGTGGCAACCCGCAGAAATCACGGAGAAGGAGGCCGGCCTGACAACGGGAAACCTAAAGGTCGTTCTGGGCAAATTGGGGGAGGCGATCGGCACGGAGTGGGTGAGCGACAATCCCGTGGACTTGAGTCCTTATGGCCGGGACTTCACCGTCTTTTCTGGTGAACGGCCGAACATCGTGGCGCTGCCCTCGTCGGCCGAGGACGTGCAGGCCATCATCCGGATCGCCTACGGGCACGGCATTCCGGTCGTCCCCATGTCGACCGGCTTCAATCACGGAGGCCTCACGATCGCCCGAAAGGGCGGCATCCTGGTCGATTTGAGACGGATGGACCAGACCTGTTCTTTTGACGAGGAGTCCATGACCGTCAGGATAAGCCCGGCGGTGCGTATGCGCTCCGTCTGGTGGGAGGCGATCAAACATCGGGCCACGGACGGATTCCATCTGAAGCCGATCCTTCCCCTTACTTTCGGCAGTGTCTCCATGCTCTCCAATTACGTGGCCAGGGGAGGAGCGGGCACGGCCTTCAAGTACGGGGGCAACCCGGAGCTGACCGTGGGCATGACCTGGGTCCTGCCCAACGGCGACATCCTGAAGGTCGGGCCGAGCGCAATTCCGAATGTGGGCGACCTGCCCCTCCACTACTGCCCGGGGCCCGAGCTCAACGGGATGTTTTTCAATGCGGATGGGATGTTCGGTATCTGCACCGAAATCACGGCCAAGTGTTACCCGGAGCCGGACAACGCCGAGGCTCTGGAGGACATGATGTCCGCGGCCAACTATGATCCCGACGCACACAAATCCTTCTGCAAGACGATTGACGCCATGTACGAGTTGTCCAGGGAAAACGTCACCGACTTCATGTACAAGAGCCATCCCGGCGTATTTGCCATGGCGGTCACGGCGATCCTGAAGGATCTGAAGGTCCGGGACGCGGTAACGGCGTCTCCCATCCACCCTCTCGGGATCATGATCTCTGCTCACGACGAGCAAGAGCTCGCCATCAAGCGAGAGATCGTGGAGGAGGTCCTGCAGAAGCACGAGATGATGATCATGGACCCGAACCTGCTCGGGCCCGAAGTGGCGGATATGCAGACAACCGACCCGGTGAAAAAGGCCCTCGGGGTGAAGGAGAACATTGTAGGCACCTACAAGGGGGCCTTCCAGTGGACCGCCTGTATCGTCAAGATGGAGAAGATCCCTGCCATGGCCCTCGACTACGAGCGGCTGGTGAAGAAGTACTGGAAGACAACGGACCCGAAGATCAGTGTCGAGCACGCCATGACCGGCACGGATATCCAGGGGCCCCTGCAATACGGCCGTGTCGGCTCATGCGAGTTCGACTGGTGGTGGGACCAGGGCAATCCCGAAGAGGTCAAGCGGGCCTCCACGATGATCCGCAAGACCAACGAGCTCATGATCAAGCACGGCGCCCCCCTTTTCCGCAACATGTTCGGCGCGGGCGAGTACTACATCCCCGCGCTGGGTACGTACTATACCGTGCTCAAGAAGGCGAAGAAGGCCTTTGACCCGGCCAACCTCATGCATCCCGACGTGCTGCCCCTGACCGAGGACTACGTCTGAGCCGGGTGGAACCCTGCGACACAAGGGGACTTCTTTCCCCGGCGGGGGGGCGGTGCACTCGGCTTGAAACAGCGTCCGGGCTAATGATCAAAATTTAGTTTTGGCAATAAAATGATATCAAATTTAACAAAACCTTTGTTTGACAGCATCTTTTCTGGTAACATACAATCCAGAGAAGCGGGTTGAAGAAGTCCAAGGCGAATTGCACCAACACTGATAGAATGGCGTTCGCTTTCGTTTTTGGCGGAAACAGCATAGCAGGAGGGATCGCCCATGCTCGAACTCGGTGTGACGAAGCGTTTTGACAAGCGGGCCCTGAGGATATGGAGAACGATCCAGATCGCGGCGCTGCTGCCGCTGACCCTGATCGGCGTTCTGATGTTCTACTTCGATGTGATGTCTGAATTCGGCATCGTCATCTTCTTTCTGATTCTGATCCTCGGCGTAGTGGTGCCCCAGATCAGGGGGGACTTGATTCTCTCACACTTCGTCCTGGAGCAAGAGTCCCAGCAGAACCTTCAAGAACTCAAAGAGGAAATTCTAGCTTTGCTGGATGCCCGGCTTGCGGACAGGGAGGTGGGAAAAGCCTGAAGGTGAGAGCAACATCTCAGGGACAACCCTTTTCGCTCGTTCCGTAGATATAGGGACACTGATCCGCATCCGCATCTTCCTCGACGGATATCGCAAGATCGCCCTCCAATATGCCCGGCGCCCCGGCCACGAATCGGAAACAGGCCGGGTCACACAGGCCGTCCCCATCCGAATCCGGAACCCCCTTCACCTTGCGGGTGCTGCAGCGGCCGTGCACGGTCGGCAGGCTGTCCTCCACATCCGGAATCCCGTCCGAATCCCAGTCATAGTCGCCGTTGATCCGGCCGGCAAAGGAGAAGAGCTCTCTGTCCGGAATCCCGTCCAGGTCCCGGTCATAGGTCGACGGATCGGTGAACCGAACCCCAAGCGGGATGTCGCATCCGAACCGTGAGAAATAGTACCACTCCTTCTCGTGAACGTATTCGAGCTGCTGCGGCTCCTGATAGAGATAGAAAGGTTTGTAGAAAGAGCCTTCCGGAGAGTCATGGAATATTTGCAGCCTCGTTATGACGGACAGGGATTCACGTTGGAGGGACAGCTCATTCCCTGCGACCCTTCGCACACCCTTTCTCAGAAACCCGATGAAGCCTCCGATGTTCTTTGCGTCGTAAATATTGAATCCCTTGATTCGAGAAGCCGGCTCAACCTCGATCTCGACCCGGGCCTGGTCCACGATCGCCCTCGACTTCTCCAGCCGAATGTTCGTGTCGATCGAGATCTCTCCGCCAGCACACAGGTCGAGGGGGTCCGGAATGCCGTCCCGGTCGGTGTCCGGGCCGTCCGAGAATCCGTGAGGAGTGAAAAGGTAGTCGTCCGCCGCGTCCACGACGCCGTCCCGGTCCGCATCCATGCAGCGAATGTCATAGCTGTTCTCGCAGAGGATGCGATCCTTTGACACGCATGTGAACCCGTCCCGATCCGGGCATTCCCGCTCGAAGCGGTTCCTGGGAAGGAATCCGAGCACCTTCATGATGTGTGGGTCGAAGAGGATGCGCGATCCCTCTTCCCTGGGCGCCAGGGGCAGGATCCTCGTTTTCGGAAGGCCGATGCTCCATTCCAGCAGGTTCGTGGGCCTGTTCTCCTGGGAAATGTGGTTGTACCCGAACCCGTGAAGGATCTTGTGGATGGCAAGCGCCACTGCCTGCTCGTCCTCCACCACCTTCGTGTGATCCAGAAAGGTCTCGAGGCAGAGGTAATTCTTCTCGTTGTAGCTGTACCCCTGGCTCGGCCCGTCCGTGCACCATGGACCGTAGACTTCAGAGGCGGGGCAGAAGACCAGGATATCGAACAGGAGCCCTTTCGATGCGGCGTATTCCTCGAGAAGACGAATCCAACTCTCGATGCTCCTGCTGGAATAGGCCAGCTGGTCGTCGCCGATCTCTCTTGCCGGGATGAAGAGCAGTCGAGACGAGATCGCGATCCTGCCGAAGGATTCCCGCTCAATGACCGATTGGAGGAGGCCAAGCCTTCTCTCATAGATCTTCTGCGGTGGGAGGGGACCGTGGGCATCGTCGTGAAGCACTACGTAGACCAGGCGGAACGCGTACGCGGGCGGGAGGCCCTCTCGAGGACTCTTCGGATCCGAATCCGATCCTCCTCTCAGCATGACGAAGGCGAAAGAGGCGAGGATCAGGAGCGGCATCGTGACGAGCAGGATTCCCCTGAATCTCGAGTGTGTCCTCAACGTCTGCAACACCTGGCTCCTTCCGCGGTTGTTCAACCAAGATGGGACTGGAGCATACTACAACGACCGTTGCCGGGCTACCTAAGTCTTGTCGTTAGAAAGCTTGCCGAACTTTACGTCGCGCTTCTCGGTTGACACGCCAATCCACGGCTTCTATATTGATTCCGTATTGAGCTAATCCTCGATTCTTGAAGGGAAAATAGAAACGCCACCTTCCAGGACCGATAAGCGAGAAGCCTCCGGTCCCTCTCCTGCCCTTGAGGAGGCTGCGTCGCGCCGCGATTTCCTCTATCGTGCGGGCCATGCCGTGGTGGGCGTTTGCGCGCTTTCCGCTGTTGCGGGCGGGGTGCGGGTTGCCGTGCCCAACTTCGAGGAGGGGCCTGCTCAACGATTCGCCCTGGGCCGACTTTCCGATTTCAAGATGAACACGCTGACATGGCTACAGGATCGCGACCTGTTCGTGATCCGGAACGATCGTGGATTGGGTGCTTTCTCCTGCCGCTGCACGCATCTGGGGTGTATGGTTCGGAGAACTGCGGACGGATTCGTGTGCCCTTGTCATGGTGCGGAGTATGGTCCCCTGGGAGAAGTGATCTCCGGCCCGGCCCGGCGGCCCCTTCCCTGGTACAGGGTCTGGCTCGAGCGGGACGGCCGGTTATGGGTCGACACGGCCAAGCCCCTCGACGATACAGGGCCGAAACCGATCGAGCTGCCACAAGGGAACCGAGCGTGAACGAATTCCTGTCGGCGCTGCTGGCCAACGCTGCCGCCCTCCCGACCAATCTAAGGCGCGGGATGCACCCCGGCGCACCTCCGGCCGACGACGCGCTCACCCATCGGATGCGCCGGAATTTCCTCTTCCACATTCACCCGGTTCGGGTCGCGACCCGGACGCTGGAGGCCAGGGCCACCCTCGGACTGGGGCTCATGACTCTTGCCCTTTTCTTCGTACTCGTAGCGAGCGGTGTCTTGCTGATGGTCTATTATGTCCCCACACCCGGTGAGGCCCATGAGAGCATCCAGGACATCGAGTATGCCGTGACCTTTGGCGGTTTTCTGCGTGCCCTTCATCGTTGGGCGGGCCACGCCATGGTTCTCACCTCGTTCTTGCATCTGCTGAGAGTCGCTTTTACCGGGGGCTACTTCCGTCGAGAGCTCAACTGGGCCATAGGACTTGGGCTGTTCCTGCTCACCCTGGGGACTGCGTTCACAGGGTACCTGCTGCCATGGGATCAGCTTTCATTCTGGGCGGTGAGCGTATCTGCGAGCTTGCTCGAATATCTCCCGTGGATCGGCAACTCGTTGAAGAAGCTGCTCCTGGGAGGAGGCGCGGTGGGCCAGGCGGCGCTCATCCGATTCTATATGCTACATGTTGCCTTTCTGCCCGGCCTCATGGCGGCGCTGTTCCTCGTCCACCTCTGGAGGATTCGAAAGGACGGAGGCCTCGCCCGGGAACCGGGGGAGGCGGAGGCGGCTTCCACCGTTCCCACTTGGCCCCACCTTCTGCTGCGTGAGGCGATCCTCGTCATCGTCCTGCTGACTCTGCTCTGCCTGACCGCCACGTTCGTTTCGGCCCCACTGGGGGCGGCGCCGGATATTCACAACCCGTCCAACCCGGAAAAGACCCCCTGGTATTTCCTCTGGATCCAGGAAATGGTCAGCTACTCGGCGCCCGTGGGTGGGTTCGTCTTTCCGGGGTTCCTGCTCGCGGGTCTGCTGCTTCTGCCGCTGATGGAACGGGAACCGGAAGGCGTGGGGCGTTGGTTCGGCGGCCCCGGCAGGCGGGCGGTGGTTGGTGTTGCCTCCGTCCTCGCGGTGGGCGCGTTCGTACTCTTCGAATGGGGGTTCATGCAGCAGGGGGCTGCCTCATGGCTCGCCTCGAGGCCTCCTGTGATTCGTGATCTCCTGAATCCAGCCACCGGCATGCTGATCCTGGCTGCTCTGGCCTTCTCGCTTGCAGGAATCCGGACCCGATCGACCCGTGCCGCCTTCCTCGCAGGAATCGCGGTGCTCCTTGTGGCCGTGATCGGATTCACCCTTGTGGCGTGGTGCCGCGGGCCAATGTGGGCCTTCTTCTGGCCCTGGGAGGAATGGACCCTTGTCCGATAGGGAGTTGGACACTCAGCACCGCCTCTTGCGGGTCTCCTTTCTCGTGGCAGCGTGCGCGCTCCTGTCTGTGCTGCTGCTCATCGTGATCCGTACAGGGCAGGCGCCCTGGCGCATTCTGCAGGAGCGGTTTCTCGAGCAGTATGCGGACGGTGAAGCAGGCGATGATGATGTGGTCATTCGCCAGCACTTCACCTGCGCCCGGAAAGTCGACCGCTGCCCAAGCTGCCATCTGGGAATGGAGCGGAAGGATCTTGCGGATGAGAGTGTTCCGCTTCCCTTTCGCGCCCATGGGCCGGCTCTGGGGGGGCATCGGCCGGACCGGGTCGGTTGTACCGCCTGTCACGGAGGCGTCGGCCGTGCTCTTGATCCGCTCATAGCGCACAGTCTGGCCGGCAGGGAAACGACGGACCCTCTGATGGGACAACCCCACATCCAGGCCAGCTGTGCGAGGTGCCATGTGCCGGGCGCGCAGGCGGGGCAGGATCGACTCGAGCAGGGGGCGTGGCTCTACCTCGGTCTGGGCTGCATGCTCTGTCATCCCCTGCACGAGGGAGGCCGGGGCGGACTGGATTTCGGTCCCGACTTGACCATGATCGGCCGGAAGGGGCTCGACTACCTGAAGACGAGTCTGATCGAGCCGACAGAGAACTTCCCCGGCTCCACCATGCCGAGTTTTCGCCTTTCCCTGGAAAAGGAGCCCGAAGCGACCGAGAGCCTGCTCATCTACCTGGAGAGCCTGGTGCTCGACCGGCACCCGGGTTGCGGTGCGCGCGAGAAATCGAGAAGCCTGGTGCTCAGGCCCTGCGGCACCTGTCATGCGGGTGAGGGCGGAAGGGCGGGCGGCCGCATGGAGCACCGTTGTACCTATATCCTAAGGAAGTCAGGTGAGCTTCGCTGCGGAAACTGCCACGCCTCCGGGACCCCGAAGGCAGCCCGAGGAGGAGGGTACTGCCCTCTCACGATGCAGCACCGCGAATCCTGTTCCGCCTGCCACGATGGAATATGAGGCGAAGGACCATGTCATGCACACGTAGAGAGATGCTCGTGGCCCTGGCCGGGCTCGGGAGCACCTCGCTGATCATTCCGAGGATCGTGAGCGGGGAGCTCCCGGCGCCCGAAGAAGGGCGCCCTTTCGACTCGGAGCAACGTGAAACGATCGCAGCAGCCGTGGACCGACTGCTTCCAGGTGCAAAGGCGGCAGGGGTGCCCGAATACTTCGACCACTGGCTCTCGGAAGAATCTTTCAGGCCCGTTCGGAACTACTTTTCGCACGGTGCCCGGCACCTCGACGGTACCGCCCGGAAGCTACACGGCAAGGTCTTTGTCAAATGCAGCGGTGAGCAGCAGGATGAGATCCTGAAAACCTTTTCGGCCGGTGATTTCAAGGCCGGCAAGTTCGATGGCACCGTCTTCTTCCGGCAGTTGATGGAGCTGACCCTGGAAGGCTATCTATCCGATCCGAAGTACGGGGGAAACCGCGACCGGGCCGGCTGGCGCTGGATCGGTATCCCGGATGGGCTGCGCTCCTGCTGGTGGAACCCGAACGGAGTGAACATGGTCCTGGCCCCGGACGAGGGCTTCCAGGACTGAAGGTACGCAACGAAGCGTCCCCTCTCTCTTGAGGGAGAGGGTTAGGGTGAGGGTGTCCATGCGCTTCACCGAGCAAGCAGACGTCGTGGTTATCGGCAGCGGGGCAGGGGGGGCTCCGGCGGCAGCGACCCTCGCCGAGGCCGGGGCCAGCGTCGTGATCCTGGAGAAGGGCCCCTATTACACCTCCGGGGATTTTGTCCACGACGAGGTGAAGCTTTGCCGCCGCGACTTCTGGGTCCCGTACCTGGATGACGAACCCCACACGATTCGAAAATCGGACGCGAAACCTGCCAAGCGGACCCGTTCGGGATGGACGAGTTCCTGCGTGGGCGGTGCCACCGTGCACATGAGCGGCTTCTTCTACCGGTTCAAGCCATCCGATCTTCGACTGGCCGAGATGACAGGGGGGATCGAGAACGCGGAGATCGCCGACTGGCCGATCGCGATGGAGGAATTGCTTCCCTACTATGACCTGCTGGAAGCGCGGATCGGCGTGTCGGGCCGGGCCGGCGTAAACCCCTTCGAGGTCCGGGGCCGACCCTTTCCTCTGCCCCCTCTCCGGCCCCATCCGGCGGCTGCCCTGTTCGACAAAGCCGCCCGTTCCATGGGCTACCATCCCTATCCCACCCCTCGGGCGATCGCCTCGCGCGTCTTCGGGCAGAGGCCGCCCTGCAACTACTGCGGCCTTTGCGGTGACTACGGCTGCGAGAACGCCTCGAAGTCGAGCTGTCTGGTCACCTTCATCCCCGCGGCCGAGGCAACGGGCCGTTGTCAGGTCAAGGCGCTGTGCCTGGCCCGCCGCATCCTGGTGGATGCGTCCGACAGGGTCCAGGGGGTCGAATACCTCGATGCGCACGGAGAGGTTCGCAGGATCGGCGCTCGGGTCGTCTGCCTTGCAGCATCAGCCGTTGAGAGCGCCCGGCTGCTCCTGATGTCCGAAGACAACCGCTTTCCTCACGGCCTTGCCAACAACAACGGGCTCGTCGGCAAGAACCTGACCTTCTCCACCCTGGCAAAGGGCACGGCCGTCTTCGACCGAAAGGCTATCATCGACAGAGTCGGGCCCAACGGCATGGACCTTCCCTTCTTTCAGAGGTCCGTCCAGGACCACTACTGGATGGAGGATGCCGAAACCGCCATGCCCAAGGGCGGGACCTACAACTTCATCATCGAGCACCCGAATCCGATCAACGCGGCCGTTCGGTTGGTCGCAAGGGATCACTGGAAGGTCTTCGGCGAAGAGCTCAAGGAGAGGCTTCGGCGGCACTTTCTGGAGATGTTGACGGTCGAGTTCGAGGTCTTCGGCGAGTCCCTTCCTTGGAAGGGCTCGTATGTGGATCTGGATCCGGAGAGAAAGGATCGGTTCGGCCTGCCCGTTGCACGAATCACCGCTCGCAATCATCCCGCAGCAGATGAAGTGAGCGTGAAGATGCTCAGGCACGGCATGGAGATGCTCGAGGCGATCCAACCCAGGGCGGAGAGTATTTCTGCCTGGTCGTGGAAGGATACGACCTACCACCTCCAGCAGGGAACCTGCCGTTTCGGAAAGGACCCGGCGCGGTCCGTCCTGGATTCGGCCTGCCAGGCCCACGAGGTCAGGAATCTCTATGTGACGGACGGCAGCTTCATGCCCACCTCGGGCGGGGCCCCGTCCACCGCGACTACCATGGCGAACAGCCTGCGGGTGGGCAGCCTGATTCGAGAGCGGTTCCTCCGGAGGGAGGTCTGAGCGCTCCTTCAGCTTTCTTCGGAATCGTGTGAGAACTCCGAGACGAGCACCCGTATCTTGCCGCTTGCATCCGGCTCGAGTCGGTCCTTCCGCTCTATTTCGAGACGGATACCGGGCGGGAACTTCCTCTCAAGCGCAGCCAGGATCTCTTCTCCGACCTTTTCAAGATAGGAGGGCTCCGCCACGACAAAAATCCGGAAGAGGCTTCCGGACCGCTGCACGATACGATACTGGGCGATCTCTTCGTACTTTCCCAGCACTTCGTAAAAACTGTGAAACGTGCACCTGGAGCCGTCGGGCAGGAGAGCAACGTCATCTTCGCGACCGATGATTTGGGTAATTCTCTTCCGTTGTATTCCGTCCGTACCGTCCAGAGACGCATAGACGGCATGGTCTCCCTGATCGTACCGAATAAAGGGCATCACCTCGGCCGCCAGGTCGGTGACGACGACTCGGCCCGGCTCCCCCGGGGCAACCGGGTTTCCATCGTTGTCCAGGAATTCGAAGTATGTCAGGTCTTCGCACAGGCGCAGCCCGTCGCGGGTAGGTGTTTCATGCGCCATGACGCCCATTTCCACCGACCCATAGCTCTCCACCAGCTCGGTCCCGAAGGCCTTGCGGTAGAGGTTTCGATGGTTCTCACGGATCACCTCGGCGGTCCCGATGACCATGGGCCGAAACTGCGCAGGCCCCAGACGACGAGATGCCAATTCCAGGGCGAGCCTATCAAGGTGTGAGCGATTGCCGTACAAGACGTCCGGCTTGTAGGCGAGAAACAGGTCCACCATATCGTCCGTAGGCGTTTCGTAGCTCACTACGAGTCTCCTCAGGAAACCCAGCCGCTGCACAAAACTCCGTGCATCCCTGAGTCTCCAGGGGGCTGTCAGAGACATGACCTTCTGCCTAACCGAATAGCCGTTCATGAACAGCACACGCATCCATTTGGCCATCTGCAGAGCCCGTTCGTATGGGCCGCGATAGACTCGAAGCGGAATCCCCGTAGACCCGGACGTCATGTCGCTGGAACATCGGGAGAGATCCGTCCCCTGCTTTGCGAACGCCGCACTTTCTCGCTGCTTCAGAATTCTTCTGTCCGTGATTTCCAAACGGGACAGATCCTTCGGCCCCCCGTATTCTCTCGTCGGATCGTAGCCTGCACGCTGCATCATCTCCCTGTAGTAGGGAACGTGCAAATAGGCGGATGTGAGTACGGCCCTGAGCCGTTCGTACACTTTCCTCTCCAGGAGAGACGGGGGCAGCTTCGCATCGGACATGACCTGTCGAAAGGCGAGTGCATTCTTGAGCATGGGATGCTATTCCTCAGGACCGTGTCCCTGAAAAGACTCGACGCAGGATAACGGTGTCTGCTGAATGAATACGTCCGCTGTCCCTGTAAGCCTTCTGCATTGTATGATTCGTGGCGTGAGTAACGTTCAGCAGTCTGAACTCATGGGCGAGGATCTCGGTAAGCAATCCAGTCAGCCCCTGATAAAGCCCCTGACCGCGATGTTCTTCGCTTACAGCACTGAGCAACTGGGTGTACGTGTCTCCCTCGAGCCCGGGTTTCTTTCCCACGGCGCTGAAGCCACATACTCGAGAAACACGGGTATCGATTGCGATCAGGAACTGTTCCGGCGGCACTCCTGTGAAATTCAAATTCATCAGGGCCAGAATATACTCAACGCCGGGGCGTCGCTCGAGCAGAAACGGATCTGTGAAATGTCGGCTGTGGCCCGATTCGGAAAAGGACCGGCGACAAAGTCGAAGAATCTCCTCGCGGCAAGAAGATATTCGAGACCGCGGGACCCCGGATAGGGAAGTGTATTCGATTTCTTCTCTTCCGCGAATCGTCTCCTTGAGCCGGAGGTCGCCGACTCTGCAAGTGTAGAGACGGCGCTTTTCCACCTCCTCGAAGCCAGACCTGAGGAGTGCCTTGTACGCCGGCTGTCCCGGGACCACCTTCGCAGCCACGTAGGCCTCTCCCGAGGGTCTTGTTGTGAGCATCTTCTCGAGTTCCTCCTCGGAGAGTTCGTCGAGAACGGGATTTTCAAGAGCCGCACTCAGAAGATTGCCTTGCGGATCGTCCGCTTCCAGGACCAGATACCATACGGAAAGCCCGTACAGGTTCGATTCCAGCTCGTTTTGATGAGCCGTCCATCGCAACCTCCCTCCAAGATGGTCCCTCTGCCGGGTCCAGGTTCCGTGTTCCAGGGCCTGACCCCCGGAAAGAAGGGGAGCCTTCTGTCCCAGAGGTTCATGGTACCCCATTTCCGGCCAGTCGCTACGATGATAGCTCATGCGTCGACTTACATTGCCTGGAGTGGTTTTCTATCCAGGAACAAGTTTGCCCAGATCTCAAAATTCACGAGTCTCCAGATGGCCTGCAGCTGCTCTTCGTGCAGACTGGAGAGATTCTCGAAACATTGGGGGATCATTCGTCCGTTGTAGATGCCGCGTCTCTGGATGCCCGGGAGGATGGAATCGAGCACCCACTCCTGAAGTGCAGGGAAACTGAAGAAATGCCTCAGGGGAGTGGCAAAACCGATCTTGTATCTGTAGGCGAATCGTCTGCCAAAATGCCTCGATGCGATCTTCTTCAGCACGACCTTCGTTCCTTTTGTGACCGAACGGTGTCTCCTGGCCAGGTACTGTGTAGGGATTCGCCTTGCGAGTTCGACAAGATGATGATCGATCAAGGGCACGCGATTCTCGATGGAATTCGCCATCGTCATCTTGTCTTGCCTCATGAGGACGTCAACGAGCCACGTCCTGAGTTCGTACCGTTGCGCCTTCCTGACGAAATCACCCGTCCCGGAATGGAAGAGCTCTCTCCTCCTCGTCATGAATCGCTCGATGCGGAAATCTTCCTTGATTTCCCTCAGGGTTTCCTGGCTCAGATAGGATGACCTCGTGATATACCAGTCGACGTGGTCGAAACGATCGGGCGACAAGGTCATGTATCGTTCCCAGATGTAATGCTTCAAGTATGGATTGTTCCTTATCAGGAAAGAGTAAGCTCTGTTGTCGAGAAGATGCCCGCCGTAGAATCTTTCGTACCCTGCAAAGAGCTCGTCGGCTCCCTCACCGCTCAGGAAGACGGTGAAGTATTCTCTTGCCTTTTCCGACAGCAATTTGATGGCCACCGAACTCGGATGCAGCAACGGGAAATCGTAGTGCCAGACAGAGGATCGGAGATTCTGAAGAAAGTACTCCTCTGTCAGCCTGAATTTGTACGACCGGATGTTGGCCGCACGTGCAACATAGTCGATCCAGGGTTCCTCGGAGAAGAGCGGATGCTCGAATACGATGGAAATGGCCTGCAAGTCGTAATCTTTGAGATGGTTGCCTGCGAAGAGGGTGATCAGGGAGGAATCGATACCCCCGGAAAGCTGACACCCCACCTTCACATCACTGATCATTCTCAGCTTCAGACTTCGTAACAAACCCCCTTCTACCCGATCGCAGACTTCCTGGAAATTCGAATTTTCCGGTTGATCCTCGTTGTATATGTCCCAGTATTTGTGTCTGCTTATGCCGCCTCCATCGATCACGACATATTCGCCCGGTTCCACGTTGTATACGTCCTTGAGAAGCGTCTCTCTTCCGTAAATGGCCCCGAACTTGGTGTGCTCGTCCAGGTGCGTTGGGTCCAGCCGGGGTTCGAACGCTTGGTTGAACAGGAAGGATTTGACTTCAGACGAGAAAAGAACCAGGTCGCCCTTGGTGTAGTAGTAGAGGGGCTTGATGCCCAGCCTGTCCCTTGCCAGGCAGATCCTTCTCTCCTTCAGATCGATGATGCAGATGGCAAACATGCCGTTCAGCTTCTCCAGCATTTCCGGGAAGCCATAGTACTCGTACAGATACAGCAGGATTTCCGTGTCTGTCCTGCTCCTGAACACGAATCCTTTCTCTTCGAGGAAATCCCTGTATTCATATGCGTTGTAGACTTCTCCGTTGAATGCCAACAGGGTCTTTCGCTTCGGATCGATCATGGGCTGATGGCCATTGTCCGAAAGATCGATGATCTTCAACCGGTTACAGCCTATGGCACCTTCAAAGGGCACCTCTGATTCCGGAGGTTGGGATGGGTCGATTTCTCTCCAGTTCGTTCTGTCGAAGGAAAAAAGAACCACGCCGCTGTCGTCGGGGCCTCTATGGCGGATGCAGTCGGTCATTTCGACGAATTCATGGACCCGGCTGATCGGTTTGCCGGGATGGTACAGACCTACGAAGCCGCACATGGATGCCTCATTTCTAGTTGCGGTTTTGCGTACTGCCGAAGGAATTCAATATACTCGGACACATGAAATACACCTTCGGGACAGATGAAGCCGCAGCGCGGAGATTGGAGAGAATCGCCCAATTCTTCAATCCTCCTGCGGTCGAGTTTATCAGCAAGGGCGTCGACGGGCCCGTTGGTTCCGCTATCGACTTGGGGTGCGGTCCGGGTTATACCACCGGAATGCTTTCCGGCGCAATCGACTGCCCGGATGTCTATGGGTTGGATACCTCCCCGGGTTTTCTGAAGATGGCAGCGGACCGGTTCCCCCATTGCACTTTTGTAGAGCACGACGTGACAAAGGCCCCTTTTCCTGTCCGGGCCGAGCTCATGTACGTTCGTTTCCTGCTCTCTCATCTTCGAGACGTGGTCGATCTCGTGAATTTCTGGACGACCCAACTCGAGCCCGGAGGGAGGCTCCTCGTAGACGAGCTGGAAGGGATCGAAACAGAGGTGCCGGTCTTCGAGGAGTATCTTTCGGTCAACGAAGCGCTGGTGGCTTCACAGGGCGCGTCGCTCTATGTGGGCGGCAACCTGGCTGAGGGTTCTTACGATTCCGAGGTCCTGTGCAACGAATGCGTGGAGATTCCGGTCCCGAACGGCACGGTGGCCACGTGGTTCCTGTCGAACACGCTCACCATCTGGAAGGAAGACCCCTTCGTGCTCGAGCGGGTTGCCCCTGACAGAAGAAGAGAGATATCGGACGAAATCCGCCGAATCAAGGAAACCGGCGATCCTCGGATGGCAAACTCCTGGAAGATGAGAAGGCTGGTCCTGCAGAAGGCATGAGGCCCTCCGGAGGGGATCTCGTGGAAGAAACTGTTGCCGCTTACATATATCCGGGCTGGCATGCCTGCCCGGAACGGGACCGGGGGTTTCCGCCGGGATGGAGCGAGTGGGACCTCGTCCTCGAGGCAGAGCCCCGATTCCCCGGACACGAGCAACCGAGGATCCCGCTCCATGGCCCTTATGATGATTCCCTTCCGGAGACCGCCTCGAAGCAGATTCACCTGGCGCGGACCTATGGCGTCGATGTGTTCGTCTACGGCTTCTTCTGGTCCAGGGGCAAGAGGGTCTTCGAAAGCGCCTTGGACCACGGCTTTCTCGGTCTCGCCTCGGCGGATCTCCCGTTCGCAGTCATGTGGGCGAACCGGATGCCCCGGAAGGTGCTTCCCGTGAAGCATGCCAGTGACTCCGAGATCCATCCGGACCGGCTCGTGTATACCGACACGGAGGACTTCCTGGCCCTGATTCGGTTTCTTGCAGAGCGTTACTTTGTCAGGCCGAACTACTTCCGGCTGAGCGGCAGGGTCCTGTTCTCGGTGTTCGACAGCACCTTCTTCGTGCGGCAGATGGGAGCAGACGGAGCACGGGAGGCGATCCGGGAAGCGAGATGCATGCTTGCCGACCGGGGCCTGCCGGATCTTCATCTCATGGCCCTGAACCCGGCGCCCTCCCTGGTGCAGGATCTCGGCCGCATCGGTTTTGACAGTGCGAGCCATTACGTTCTTCTTCCGGAGTGGAAGGGGGAATACCTTCAGGACTATGGCTCGCTTGTGTCGCGCAGGGCCGGGGAATGGCCGGGCTATCTCAAGGAAGCGGGCGTCCCGTACTTTCCGTCCGTCTCGCCGGGGTGGGACGCGACGCCCCGCGGAGTGATGCACGGCGGCCGTCGGGTCAGGAGGTATCCGTGGTGGCCCGTGGTCGTGGACAGCACGCCCGAACGGTTCCGGGATTTTCTGGCGGCCGCCATGCGGTTCAGCAGAGGGGACGACGAGGGCGCCCTCACCTTTATCGCCTCCTGGAACGAGTGGAGCGAAGGGCACTATCTCGAGCCGGATGAACGGTACGGAACCGGCTGGCTGGAGGCGGTCCGGGAGGCAAGAAGCCTTGCATGACTGGAGCTTTCTCTCGGTAGACCTGGAGATCACCAATCTTTGCGAAAACCGCTGCGAGGTCTGTCCCCGAGATGCGCTGGTACGCCCCACGGGTGTCATGGACCGGAAGACCTTCCTCGAGATTGCCCGTATCCTCGGAGAGCAGAAGAGCCTCGTCTCCCTATCGGGAATGGGGCACCCGGTTCTTCATCCACAGCTGGTGGATGTCTGCCGGGAGTTGAAGGGAAACGGTGCGGACGTGTCCATCCTGATGAACGCGGGCTCCCTGGCGGGCTACGCGGAGCTCGAAAATCTCATCCTTGCCGGGCCGAACTCGATCTCGGTGTCTTTCCCAAGCTCGAGAAAAGAGGTGTTCCAGAAGATTTGCCCGGGCGTGTCTTTTGAAGAGGCTCTGGATGGAACACGCACCTTGATCCGGTCGGCCCGGGGCAGAGTATCGGTCAAGGTCTCAGGGATTCGGACGCGGATCAACGCGGACGAGAACGATGCGTTCGTCGGCTTCTGGAAGACCGAAGGCGTGCAGGCCGAGTTGATGGACTGCCACGGAAGGGGTGGCAGTCTCTCTGCATCAGACCTCTACCTTCCGGGCGATCACGGACTTCCGACGGGGAGCTGCGGACTCTTTGCTTTTCACACCTTTATTACATGGCAGGGGGAAGTGCTCGCCTGTTGCCATGACCTCGCCGGCGAGACGCGCCTCGGCAATCTCCTTGAAGTGGGACCCGAAGAAATCGGGAATCGCAAGATGGAGATTCTCAGGAGGGGGAGGATGTTCGATCTCTGCAACCGATGTGACGAGCCGCTGCGCCTCTGCGAACTTCCCCGCGGAACCCGTCCGACAAACCGAAACGGCCGCCGCCGCTTCTTCCGAAGCCTCATGATCAAGGCGGAAGGGTAAAGCCTTCCCGCTAAGGAGCCCCAGCCCTTATTTCGGAATGAGTCTCTTGCCGAAGTTATAGATGGACCGGTTCACCCCTTCGTCCAGGCTTACATAGAGTTCTTTCATGACTCTCGCTGCCGGCCGCGAGAATGCAAACATCATGTTCATCGCTTTTGAAGGGTCCTGGGCCTTCCTGGCGGACTTCGGTTTTGACAAGGGTTGCGTATTCTTTGAAACCGTGGCGCTGTCTTCAGAGGCAGACATGAGGGCGCTCATCACGGAGAAGAACCCGCGACTCAAGCCCGGCAGCATCTTCATCAACAGACCATATGTCGTCCATATCTGAGGCTCGCCTGTGTAGACCTCAAAGCGCTCCTTTTCGATGCCTTCTCTTATGATTTCCCGGGCAGACACTTCAGGAGCCTGCATGTCCATATGGGAGTTGAAATCTACATAGTTCTCCAAGGATCCCTGAACGATCTCTTGACCGATTTCTTCCATGGACTTCACCGGCCGGCCGGTTACGGTCATCTCTGATTCCACCAGCACCGGTTCAATCACACCGACGTGAATCCCGTAGCCTTTCACTTCTTTGTGCAGGATGTCCGAGTAGTTGTATACCGCGGCTTTGGTGGCAGCGTATGCTGACAGCCCGAGGGGACGCATATGTTCAATGATGGAGCTCATGTTCAGGATGATGCCCCTGTTCTGCTTCATCATGATGGGAAGGACTTCCTGGTTGAATCGTACGGCACCCAAAAAGCCCACATTCATATCTCGGTGATAATCCTGCCAGACCGAATCCCTGACGAATTTCGGCTCATAAAGACCGGCGATGTTCACCATGATATCGATACGCCCAAACCGGTCAAAAACAAGCTTGACCGTCTTCCTTACCTGGTCTTCCTCAGTACAATCGCATCCTTCACACAAGGATTGTGGGGAGTACGGTTTGATCTCTTCCAGGGTTTGCTCCAGCCTGTCCTTCCGCCTGGCACATATCGTCACGGTCGCCCCGAACTTTGCCAGCTCAACGGCAAGTGCCCTGCCGATCCCGCTTGAAGCACCATTCACAATCACAACCTTGCCATCGACATCCATGCTCCGACCTCTCTGTTCTTCTTCGAATAAGCGTTTTATTTGAAAAGGAAAAGTATAACAATCAAGGCAATTCTGCTCAAGGCACCACGGCAGGCTTCGCCGTCAAGCACGAACGACGAGTTTGCGTTGGCCACAGGACCAGGCGAGCCGTGCAGGCAATGAGCCGAATGACCACAGAGGAGAGGACGAGCTAGGGTTGTCGTGCTCACCCGTGGATCTGGCGCCTCTCGACGGCCAGTGCCGCCTCCTTGACCGTTTCCGAGAGTGTCGGGTGGGCGTGGACCGTGCGTGCCACGTCTTCGGCGCTTCCGCTGAACTCGAAGGCTGCGACTGCCTCGGCGATGATCTCCGAAGCGTGTGGGCCCATGATGTGTAGACCGAGCAGCTTGTCGGTTTCGGCGTGGGAGATCACCTTGACCAGCCCGTCCTCTTCGCCCATGCATTTGGCGCGCGCGTTCGATTTGAAATAGAAGCGGCCCGACTTGTAGGGGATCCCCTCTTCCTTGAGCTCGGCTTCGGTCTTGCCTACTTGAGCTACTTCGGGCGAGGTGTAGACCACACTGGGTATTGCCCGGTAACTGACGTGCCCGGGCTTGCCCGCGATACGCTCGGCAACCGCCACCCCTTCCTCTTCCGCCTTGTGGGCAAGCATGGGACCCCGCACGAGATCGCCGATCGCGTAGACCCCCGGCACGCTCGTTTCAAGGCCGTCGTTCACCTCGATACGCCCGCTCTTTTCGAGCAGCACACCGGCCTCCTCCAGCCCAACGCCCTCGGTCACGGGCCTCCTGCCGACCGCAACGAGAAGCTTGTCGCACGCGATCGATTCGCTTTCGTCCTTGTCGTTCAAAATCGTTGCGTTGATCGCATCACCGTCGATCTGAGCACCCGAGACCCTGCTTCCTAGCCTGAATGCGAGGCCCTGCTTCGTGAGGGCCTTTTCCAGGGCCTTGGAGACCTGCCGATCCGCGAAAGGAACGATGGTCGGAAGCATTTCGACCACCGTGACCTGCGAGCCGAGTCGGCACCAGACACTGCCAAGCTCGAGTCCCACGGCTCCCGCGCCGACCACCACCAGGTGGTCCGGAACGCTGTCGAACGAAAGGGCCTCCGTCGAGGTGACGATGTGCTTGCCGTCGAACGGCAGGAAGGGAAGCTCGATCGGGACGCTCCCCATGGCAAGGAGAATGGCGGCCGCCTCGATCTCTTCCTCCCCGTCTTCCTTGCCGACGAGGACCCGCTTCGGGCCGGCGAGCCTTCCCAGTCCTCTCAGGACCTTGATCTTGTTCTTCTTCATCAACATCCCGATGCCCTTGGTCAGCTCCCCGACCACCTGGTCCTTCCGGGCCAGCATCTTGGCAAGATCGAACGAGACCGGACCCGTGGTGATTCCGTGGGACGGCAGGGCGTGCAGCGCCTGATGGTAGAGCTCGCTCGATTCCAGCATGGCCTTGGAGGGGATGCACCCCACGTTCAGGCAGGTCCCGCCCAGGCTCTCTTCCTTTTCGATGAGGGCAACTCTCAGGCCGAGCTGAGCCGCCCGAATCGCGGCCACGTATCCCCCCGGTCCTGCACCGATGACGGCAAGATCGTAAGATTCCATCTTCCTCTACACCTCCAACATCATCCTCTCGGGATTCTCGATGCACTCGACGATTCGCTTCAGGAAGGTGACCGCCTCCCGGCCGTCGACGATCCGGTGATCATAGGACATGGCCAGATACATCATGGGGCGAATGGCGATCTCATCGTCCACGACGATCGGTCGCTTCTTGATCGCATGCATCCCCAGGATGCCGCTCTGCGGCGGGTTCAGGATCGGCGTGCTCAAAAGGGAGCCGAAGACGCCTCCGTTCGAAATCGTGAAAACCGCTCCGGATAGATCGGCGAGGGTGATCTTCTTCGTGCGGACCCGTTCCGCAAGGTCGGCGATGGCAAGCTCGATTCCGGCAAAGCTCAACCGGTCGGCATCCCGGACGACCGGGACAACCAGGCCCCTGTCCGAGCTGATGGCGACCCCTATGTCGTAATAGTGGTTCTCTACGATGTCATTCCCCTCGATGCGGGCGTTCAACTGTGGGATGGCGATCAATGCGTCCACGCAAGCCTTTACGAAGAAGGACATGAAGCCAAGGCTGATTCCGTGCTTCTTCTTGAAGGTCTCCTTGTGCTTTTCCCGCCAGGCGAAGATGCTGGTCATGTCCGCTTCGTTGAAGGTGGTGAGCATGGCGGTTGTCTGCTTCGCCTCCACGAGTCGCTCGGCGATCCGTTGGCGAAGGGGGCTCATCGGCTTGCGCGTTTCTCTCTCGCCCGGCCGGGCGACCGCCGGGGGTGCGGCAGCGGGCGCTGGGGCCGAAGGGGGTGGAGGTTTTCGGGATGCGGGCTCCGGTTGAGCAGGAGGGACAGAGGCCGTCTGGACATGGCGGGTCACGTCCTCCTTGGTGATCCGCCCGTCCCGCCCCGTTCCCGGGATGCTGCTCGGATCCAGACCGTGCTCTTCGACCATCCTGCGCACTGCCGGGGAAAGGGACTCCCGGTCCGCCGTTTCGGCCGCCTTGGCGACCACCTGTGCGAGGCCGGCCGGAGGCGAGATGGGCGGGCCTTCGATTTGCGTCGCGGGTGGGGTTTCCGCCTCGGCTGGAGGCTGCATGGCCGGGACCGCCGCTTCTTCGGCCGCATCGGTGTCGATCGTCGCCACCACTTGCCCGATGTTGACCGTCTCGCCCTCTGGCACCAGGGGACGAATCTTCCCCGCGTACTCGGAAGGAACCTCCAGGGTGACCTTGTCCGTCTCCAGCTCGAAAAGCGGATCGTCGATCCGGACGGTTTCTCCCTCCTGCTTGAACCACTGCACCAGCGTTCCCTCGGTGATGGACTCACCCACCTCGGGCACCTTCACTTCGGCCAACATGGTTGGGACCTCCTTTTCGCCACTCCCTCGAACACGTAAACTCGTCCTCTTGCCGTTCTTTACCAGCTATTCGCTCCCCATGATCGCCGCAAGTCGTGCCCGTGCCCGATGGGTGCTGGGCCTATGCACCAGGAGCTGATGCCTGGTTATCCCCTTTGCCCTCTGCTGTCAATGGATTCACGCATGCCCGGGAACGAGGGCACGACGGCCAGGGGGTTGCTTCGCTTCGCTCGCAATCTCCTCAGTTGTTTGCACGGTACTGCCGTATCTGCTTCGCCACCTCGCAACATCCTACACTCGGGGATGCTGCGAGCGAAGCGTGGCAGCCCCCCAGCCCGGCGCGATTCGGCACACAATGGTTTCCCCCGGGGAGGGGGGAGGCCTTTCGCCTCTATCGGCATGACCTCAAGTTCCGGACGCGCCACGCCGTCAGTCGAGCTTCACTTGGCTACAGTGACATTCCCCTCGCCATGCTGAAGGGCGAGGCGGACGATCTCCTGCTGCTCTTCCTTGTGGATACGGAGGGAGCCGGTGGCCGGGCTCGCGCTCGCCTCCCGTCCGACATACCGGACCGGCACGATCGGAAATCGTTCCAGAAGACGGGGAAACATGAAGGTCCAGGCCCCCCGGTTCTGCGGTTCCTCCTGTGCCCAGATCACCTGGTCGATATCTCCGTATCTCGACTGTATCGCGTCCATCCCATTCTCGTTGAACGGGTACAGTTGCTCGATGCGTACCAGGGCCACGTCGTCCACACCGGCAGCCTCCCGTTGCTCCTGTAGATCGTAGTACACCTTTCCCGTGCAGAGAACCAGGCGTCGTGCCTTTGCAGGCGGGTGAGGATCGTCGAGTATCTCGCGAAAGCTCCCGCCGATCAATTCTTCGGTCGGCGAGACGCACATAGGGTGGCGCAGCAGGCTCTTTGGAGACATGATGATGAGCGGACGCCGGAAGCTGTGCTTCATCTGTCTTCGCAGCGAGTGGAAATACTGAGCCGGTGTGGTGAGATTGCACACCTGGATGTTGTCCTCGGCGCAGGCCGCAAGGTATCGCTCCAGGTAGGCGTTCGAGTGTTCAGGCCCCTGCCCCTCGTACCCGTGTGGAAGCAGCATCACGAGGCCGCTCGTCCGCTGCCACTTCGATTCCGAACTCACGATGAACTGATCGATGATGACCTGCGCACCGTTCGCAAAGTCTCCGAACTGGGCCTCCCAGATGACGAGCTTCATCGGATCGGACAGGGAATAGCCGTATTCGAATCCCAGGACGGCCGCCTCGGACAGCATGCTGTTGTAGGCGCCGAATTTGGGTTGGTCTGGCGCGAGATGGTTGAGGGGAATATGCGGCTCCTGAGAATGCGTATCGTGCCAGACGGCGTGACGATGGGAGAAGGTCCCCCGAGCGCTGTCCTGGCCGCTCAACCGCACAGGAGTGCCTTCAAGAAGTAGGGTGCCGAACGCGAGAAGCTCGGCCGTGGCCCAATCGACGTCTCCCCCCTCCTTTACTGTCCGGAAGACCTGTGGAAGCCTTCGAGCGACCTTCGGGTTCAGGTTGAAGCCGTCCGGGATGGTCGTGATCGCCTTGGCAACCCGTACCAGGTCGCCATGCTTCACCTGGGTGGAGACGCAGTCGTAGCAGTAGGGGTTGTTCAGGCCTCGCCACAGGTCCTCAAATGCCTGTACGCCCAGGTCGGGGCGTGCCTCCTTGACGTATTCATAGGCCTGCTCGAGCCTGGACTTGAATTCCGCCGCAAGGGTATCCGCTTCTTCCTCGGTCAGATCTCCGCTCTCGATCAATTGCTTGGTGTAGAGCTTGCGCACAGACGGGCGGTCCTTGATCTTCCGGTAAAGGACGGGCTGGGTGTACATCGGCTCGTCTGCCTCGTTGTGGCCGTGCCTCCGGTAGCAGACTGCGTCCACGACTACGTCCCTGTGGAATTCCTGCCGGAATCGAAGTGCAAGCTCCATGGCGTAGACGACCGCCTCGGGATCGTCTCCGTTCACATGGAAGATCGGGGCCTCGATCATTTTGGCCACGTCACTCGCGTATTTCGTGGAGTGGGCATCCCGGGGGAGAGTGGTGAAGCCGATCTGGTTGTTCACGATCAGGTGCAGGGTTCCGCCCGTGGTGTACCCCTCGAGCTGGGACAGGTTCAGGGTTTCGGCTACGAGACCCTGGCCCGAGAAGGCAGCCTCTCCATGAATGAGAAGCGGGAGCACCTTGGTCCTGGTCTCGAGGTCCTTGCGCTGCCTCTGCTTGGCCCGCGCCCGTCCCTGGACGACCGGATCGACCGCCTCGAGGTGGCTCGGGTTCGAAGTCAGCGTGATGTGGACGTTCTTGCCCTTCGCGTTGACATGGTCCGAGGTGTAGCCGCGATGATACTTGACGTCTCCGTCTCCACCCACCGTGTCGGGAAGGAAGTTCCCTTCGAACTCGGAGAAGATCTCTGAATAAGACTTGTCCAGAATGTTTACCAGCACATTGAGCCGGCCCCGGTGGGCCATGCCCATGACGATCTCTTCGAGGCCGAGATCCGGGGCGAGCTCCACAGTCTCGTGGAGCCCGGCGATGACCGATTCCCCTCCCTCGAGAGAAAACCTCTTCTGCCCCAGGTAGCGGCTGTGGGAGAAGTTCTCGAACAGCTCCGCATCGATCAGGCACCTCAAAATGGCCATCTTCCGCTCCCGGCCGAGCTCGGGCCGGTTGCGAACGGGCTCCATTCTCGACTGGAGCCACCTTCGAATGCTCACGTCCTGGATGTGCAGGTACTCGACGCCGATCGATCGGCAGTACGTGTCCCGGAGGATCGCGATGATCTCGCGCAGGGGTGCCCGCTGCGGGCCTCCGAGGTGGCCGGTGTCGAAGACCCTGTCCAGGTCCGATTCGGTGAAGTCGAACTCCTTGAGCTCGAGCTGGGGATGGCTCTTGGGGTTGTTACCGAGTGGGTCGAGCTGCGCGATCACATGCCCTTGGTCCCGGTAGTTGTAGATCAGACTGGCCACCTGGGACTGGTCGCTCGCCTGGTCGGAAGCAACGCAGTTTCGGGGGCACATGGCCATCTCGAACCCCTGGAAGAACATCTGCCATTCCTGGCTTACCGAGGCAGGATCCGTCCGCCACTGCTCGTAAAGAGCCTCGACAAAGTCGGCATTCGCAATCACGGCCGCCGAACCGGACGACCCTGGATCGTGGGGTGGGGCAGACACGGGCTGGCCTCCTTCGCCTTGCTTCTTGGATTCTTCGACTCGGAAAACTCGAGCATCCCGGGACGGGAGCTTCCTGGAGTTCGGACGAGAAGATCGAAACGGAATTCCGCTCGACCTTCCCTATAAGATGGTTCGTCCAGGGAAAAGGTTACGTAGATTTCAGCTTTGTTGTCAACCAGTTAGGGGAGTATTCCTGCTCATCCAGGCCTGCGGGGTTCCGGTTGGAGACGAGCCTAGCCATGGATTCAGAAAACGCTTGACAGGTGGACATCGGCTTGGTAACCTTTGGTTACTAACCAATGGTTACTTTCATAACTGTTTTATCTGAAAAGCTTTCTTTTAAAGCCTACCAAAAAGCTCTGCATATGAGGTAAAACGCGTTTCATTCTCGGCAGGGGTCTTCATGCCCGTTCCGTCCAACCACCGAAAGAACCGTACCAAAAACCGCCGTAACGAGGTTCTGGACGCGGCCCGGGATCTCTTCTTTGTACACGGTTACCACGGCACCACCGTCGAGCAGATCGCCACGCGCGCGGGCTACAGCAAGCGGACCGTGTATCTGGATTTCCTGAACAAGGATGAGCTCTTCATCACCCTTTGTGCAGAGGGCGGCGAACGTTTGTTCGAGAGACTGAATCAAATCCCTCGGGAGGGCATATCCTTCGAGTCGGCCATCGATCAGTTCGTCCGGGCCTACATCGAGTTTTCCCGTGACCACGGAGAGTACTATCGCATGATCTTCAGCGAGGCCACTCCGGAGATCATCTCGAACTGCTCGGAGGAGCTTCGAGCGAGGCTCGACGGGGTCGAGCGGGCCTGTCTGGGCGTTCTAGTGGACTGGTCGGAGCGTGCCATGGACGAGGGCATCATTCCAAAGATCGATCCCTGGGAAGCGGCCGTTGCCTTCTTCGGTACGGCCACCGGGATCATCCAGCTTTTTCGAGGAATCCAGGTCATCTTCTCCAGGGAGGCGCTCGAATCGATCGTTCGCAAGACGACCTGGACACTGTGGAGGGGACTCACCGCAATGCAAGAGCCAGTAAGCTGATGGCAACATAGGAGGCGAGATGGCTGAAGAAATCCTGCGTGAAGTGAACGGACTCATCCGCGGCATCAGCAATCGACACGTGGATGAATGGAAATCCTCGGGCAAGCCGGTGGTCGGCTATTTCTGCCACTACGTTCCCCGGGAAGTGATCATGGCAACCGGAGCCCTTCCCCTGCGGCTGCGCGGCGCAGGCTCGGAGGACTCCTCGTCCGGTGACGCCTACCTGAGCAGCCGGCTCTGCACCTTTGCCCGACATGTGATGAGCCTGGCCATCGACGGGCACTACGATTTCCTCGACGGGGAGGTTTCGTCGAACTCGTGCGATCACGTGCGGCGGTCGGCGGATGTTTTTCGCAAGAAGACGGGGATTCAATTCCACGGGTTCCTGTCGATCCCGCGGAATCCGCGGGAGAGCCTTTACGGCTACTACCTGGAAGAGCTCAAGAAGCTTCTCTCAGGGCTGGAGGAGCATTTCGGGGTGAAGGCCGGTGAGGACGAGCTCCGGGAGGCGATCCGTCAGATCAACGCGAATCGGGATCGGCTCCGCACCATCAACGAAATGCGGGCCGAGGAGAAGCCGAAGCTGAGCGGTGCAGAGGCTCTCTCCATCCACATCGCCTCCCAGGTGATGCCGCCCGAGGCGTTCCAGGATCTGGCGGACCGGCTGATCGAGGCGCTCAAGGAGCGGCCGGGCATAGACACGAGCCGGGGGCGTCTGGTCATGGTGGGCGCCGAGCTGGACGAGCCGGAGTACATCGAGGCGATCGAGAGCCAGGGGGCGCTGGTGGTCGGCGACCTGCTCTGCTTCGGCGGTCGATCGGTGCTTGCACCCCTCGATGAGAATGCAGCGGATCCCCTGGACGAGATCGGCCGGTCCTACTTCTTCAGCGCCTCCTGTGCGAGGATGATCGGCGACTTTCCGAAGAGGTGGGACGAGCTCACCGAGCTGTATTCAAAGGTCCGCGGCGACGGGGTGGTCTTCGAGAGGATCATCTTCTGCGATCCGTGGGGTGCGGACCTGCACAACATCATGCACCGGATCGAGAAGGAGAACACATTCCCTCTGCTCTCGTTGACCCGGGAATACAACATCGTGCCAACGGGCCAGGTGAAGACAAGGGTGCAGGCCTTTCTCGAAAAGATCGAAATCGCCAAGGCCCAGAAAGCGGCCGCAGGAGGTGAGAGATGAACCGACACGACATCATCAACATGAGGGAGTGGCGGGAACTTTTCGAAGCGCTACCGGTCGTGCAGGGATTCTTCGGCGGTGACCCGGACAGTCACGGCATCAATGAGCTTCTTCGAAACGTCGGCGTGTACATGGAAGAGATGCTCGCCCATGCGGATGACGGCAAGCCCTTTGTCTGGTACAACCTCGGTTTCAACTCCGAGCTGATCTGGGCCCTGGAGGGCGTCCACCCGATCACGATCGAGATTCTCGGCGCGTTGCACAGCACCATATGCAACAGCCAGAATACGCTCGATTTCATCGACGAAGCCCAGGCGGTGGGCATCCCGGCCGACTGTTGTTCGGCGGACAAGCTTTCCATCGGTGCCATTCATAGAGGACTCTACCCGAAGCCGGCCTGCTCGGTGGGCATCAACACGCCCTGCGACGCACAGGTCTTGGCCACGCAGGTCATGGCAGAGCTGGGCGAGGCCCCCTTCTTCGCCATTGATGTGCCCTACTACCACGAAGAGGAAACGATCCACCACGTGGCAGGCCAGCTCAAGGAACTGATTCCCTTCCTGGAGGAGAACACGGGCCGTAAGATGGACTATGACCGGCTGCGGGAAGCCTGCAACCTGTCCAATCAGATGGCCGAGAACCTCTGGGAGTGGCTGGACTGGCGCAAGCAGGTGCCCCTCACCCAGTCGAGCAAGCTCGTGGGCTTCACACTCCTCATGCAGATCCTCTTCACGGGATCCCAGAAGGGCGTTGATGTCACAGAAGGCTGGCTCCGCGAGGCCAGGGAGCGCACCCAGAGGGGAGAGGAGTACTTCGAAGAGCGGGCCCGTGCGGTCTGGTACCAGGACGCGGTCTGGACCGACCTTCAGATCTACGACTGGTTCGAGCGTGAGCTCGGCCTGACCGTCCCGGTGGACATCTTCGGCTTCTACGCAAACGAGGGCGTGATCGACACGAGCACCCCGGACACGATGCTCTACGGGCTGGCACGCAAGCTGGTCAACTGCCATCCCATGGCCCGACAGTTCCGCGGAGACATCGACTTCTACGTGAAGGACTTCATGCACATGGTCGACGCCTTCAAGGCGGATTGCTGCATCTTTGCAGGCCACATCGCCTGCAAGCACGCCTGGGGTGGGATCGGCCTTTTCAAGGAGGCGTGCCGAAAAGCAGACATTCCCCTGCTGGTGTTCGAGTTCGACATGTTCGACCCACGCATCACGTCGTATGAAGATGTGTATTTCGAGGTAGAGAGGTTTGTTAACGAGATCGTAGTGCCCCGCAAGCAGCGAGGATGACAGCGGTCGTTTGCCCGCATATTGCACGGCTCTCGTGACGAAGTATGGTGCCAATATGCGGGCGAGAGTAACGGAGAAGAGACATGGGGATTACAGCAGGAGTGGACATCGGATCGACCGCCTCGAAGGCGGTGATTCTCGTCGATCGAAAACCAGCCGCACAGATCATTGGACCGAGTTCTACCAACCCCAAGCGCACGGCACAGGAGATCTACGACAAGGCCCTGGCAGATGCGGGCGTGAAAGCCTCGGACGTTTCCTACATCGTGGGCACGGGCTACGGCAGGACCCAGGTGGAGTTCGCCACGAAGAACATCTCCGAGATTACCTGCCATGGACGGGGTGCTCACTTCCTGATTCCGTCGGTGCGCACGGTCATCGATGTGGGCGGACAGGACACGAAGGCGATTTGTGTCGATTCGCAGGGAAACCTGCTCGATTTCGCTATGAACGACAAGTGCGCTGCAGGCACCGGCAGGTTCCTCGAGGCCATGTCCCGGTCGATGGAAGTCCCGCTCGGGGACATGGAGAAGCATTATTTCGGTGATGGGGATCCGTGCACGATCACTTCCATGTGCAGCGTTTTCGCGGAGAGCGAAGTGATCAACCTGATCAACGACGGGGTGCAGCTTCCCCGGATCATGAAGGGGCTGCTCCAGTCGCTGTCCGTCCGAGTTGCATCGCTCACGCATCGACTGGGTGTCGTGGAAGACGTCGTGATGACCGGTGGCGTGGCCAAGAACCAGGGGGTGCAGGACGCGATCGAGAAGAAGCTGAAGATCCAGATGCAGCGCTTCAACGGCGCGGACCCTCAACTGGCGGGCGCCCTGGGGGCGGCCCTGATTGCCGCCGACTTCGCGGAAGGAACGGAACTGGGATCCTAACGGAAAAGGGATCAGGCCCTACCGAAACCCCTGCAACGGCCGTCATGCCTGCGGAGCTTGCCCCCGCAGTCTGTAGGCGGGGGGCAGGAATCCCTCGGCTTCTACTGGCCATAGGGAGAAGCGCAAGTGACCGGCGAACCGGAAACCAACGAGTCGGGTGTAGATCTCGACACACAAAAGCAGAACGTCGTGGCCGATATGGCACCCATTGTCGGCCGGGTGCGGGAGTTCCTCTCGGACAGGGCGGGTGTGACCGCATCCTGTGATGCGCCCTTCGATGTGTCAACGCTCTCCGAGAGGTTCGGATTCTCCGAGAAGCGAAAGGGTAGCCCCGAGGTCATCCTGGGCGAGGACGTGGCGGTGGAGCTAGGGCACCCTTCGACCGCGTCGCAGGTGATCGTTCTGCTCAGCCATCAACCCGACCTGGTCCAGTCCGGGCGGATTTCGATCGTGGGCCCGGACCTCGATGAGATGGACGGCGGGGGCCGCCACCCCTTTGCACAGGTGGTGATGCTCTCCGTGAAGCCGGATCAGACACCGGATCCGTTTGAGATCGACAACACCCAGTACCTGATGCACCGGCTGTCCGGGTACATGGTGCGCTCCGTGCCCGGAAGGCTCTGGGTGCGTATCAGCAAATCGGGGAAGGCTGCCGGGTTGACCCTCAAGACCGTGGGTTCTGCCCTGATCGCGGCCTACACCCGAGATTTTGAGGTGATCGAGGGGGCGGAGGTGGTTTTCGTCACTTCGAGTTCCGACGATGTGAACGCCTTGTCGCAGATTTCCACGGAGGTGAACATCCTTGCCGGGCGCCACAAGAAACTGGCCCTAGGCGTGGACGGCGAGGTGGAGTGCCAGGATCTCAATTGTGACACCTGCGATGAGCAGCCGGTGTGCGACAGCCTACGCGACATCGTGATCAAGAGGAGGAGTAAAGACAAATGACCGGATCGGCCACGCCAGAGACCACGGTGATCCTTTCATCCTTCCTCAAAAGGCTCGAGGGCCTGGAAGAGATCGTAAGGATCGTAATGTCCCACTATCGGATGAGCGCCCGGTTCACGTTCCGAGGATCATCCGAGACCAACGTGCTGATGGATTTCACCAAGTCGCCGGCCCAGGTGTCGATCGAGAACGGGACCACGGCCGGGACCGTCTACGCCGCGATCGACGGCGACATCATGCACGAGGTCTTTCTGGACCGCAAGAAAGCAGGGGTAGCAGTGGGCAGACGGGAACTGCTCCTGAAGGGCCCGGTGATCGCCTTTTCCAAGATCATCCCGCTCTTCGACATCGCCCCGGTGCTCTACAGAGAACACCTTGCGGATATCGGTTACGGAAACTTCTCGCGGCAGGTAGGAACTGCGTTGTCAAAGGAGGACATCATGAGCGGCCAGGTTTTCAAGGGGGATCCCATTCCTCTCGTCGAAATGTCGGGTCTCGAGAAGTTCGGATCCAAGGTCATCAATGGTCTCGCCTATGGAATGGGCTATCTCGTCGGCTTGCTGAGGTATCGCCTGTTCAAGAAGCTGAGCCTGTTCGGCGTGCTCTCCGAGATGTCCCGTGGCCTGGAGGCTGCCACACCCCCCGAGGTGAAAGACGCCTAGGGCCCTCTGAAGCTCAGGGCCCGCCCAACCCGGCAGGCTCTGCCCATTGGGGTCAGGCCGAAACGATCAACCCTGTAAGGTTGATCGTTTCGGCCTGACCCCATCGAATTGGGCCACTGCGGAACGATGGTGTACCGCACCCCGGACCGCCCCACTGCCCCGAACAACCGGGGTCCAATCCCTGATCACCGAAATCGCCCCTTGTGCCATTCGGCGACTGTCGCCGAACCGGGACGCGAAGAGCGTTCTTCGGGCACGGGCACGGATACGGGCAAGTGTCCCGACCCCTGATCCCTGCCATTCTTGTATCTCAACTACCGGATAAGGCATCCTTTTATTATGATTGTGGAGAATTCAGGGCCAGACAACCGAAAGAACCGGGTTGGGAGAAGCGATGCGAGCCGAAAACATTCTGGAAACGATCGGGAACACGCCCCATGTGAAGATCAACAGGCTGTATGACAACCGCGTGGAGGTGTGGATGAAGCTGGAGAGGGCCAATCCCGGAGGGAGCATCAAGGACAGGATCGGTCTTTCCATGGTCGAGGATGCGGAAAAGAGGGGTATCCTCAAGGAAGGCAGTGTCATCGTAGAGCCCACCTCGGGTAACACCGGGGTCGGCCTGGCCATTGTGGCGGCTGTAAAAGGCTACCGCCTCATCCTCGTGATGCCCGAATCCATGACGGTCGAGAGAAGAATGTTGATGGCTTCCTACGGGGCGCAATTCGAGTTGACCCCTAGAGAGAAGGGGATGAAGGGCGCCATCGAGAAGGCGAAGGAACTGGTTGCCGAAATCGACAACGCTTGGATGCCTCAGCAGTTCGAGAATCAGGCAAACATCGATGTGCACAAGGAATTCACGGCCCAGGAGATTCTCCGCGACTTTCCGGATGGGATCGACTACATGATCACCGGTGTGGGGACCGGCGGCCACATCACAGGGTGCGCGGAAGTACTCAAGGAGAAGTGGCCCTCCCTGAAGGTGTTTGCCGTTGAGCCCGAGCAGTCACCCGTGATCAGCGGCGGGAAGCCGGGCCTGCATCCGATCCAGGGGATCGGAGCGGGCTTCATCCCGGAAAACCTTCACATGGATGCCCTGGACGGCACGATTCAGGTCAGCAAAGAAGATGCCTTTGATTTCGCCGTTCGTTCAGCCAAGGAAGAGGGGATCTTTGTGGGCATCTCATCCGGTGCGGCTCTTGCAGCGGTCGCGAAGAAGCTGCCCGAAGTGCCGGACGGAAGCACTGTGCTCACATTCTGTTATGACACCGGGGAAAGGTACCTGTCCGTGGAGGGCTTGTTTCCGAAGGCCTGACTCAGAGGTTGCCGTCCTTGATCTCCTTCCTCAAGAGAGCGTTGAATGTCGAGGACGCCTCCATATCCTGTTTTAACCCGTCCCCATCCATCTCCAGTCTCCTCTCGATGTAGCGGTCGATCCTGCGTTTCAGCTCATGGGGGAGATGGTTGTCTTCCGGCTTGTCCTCGGGCAGGTCGTCCGGGTCGCCGTAGGTTGGGTAATAGGTCCTCACCTTGGCTCCGGCCTCGTCCTTGCTCAGACCGGCCTGCCTGTATCGGAGGTACTGGGTGGTCCTGCGCTGCTCGTCCACCTTCAGCATCATCCGGCGTTCGAGGTCGTGCATGTTCCACCACCAGCGAATATCCTCGTTCTTCACACCCTCTCTTCTCCTGCTCGCAATCATGGACCTGATCGCCTCGTCCTCCGACTCACTCGCAAGCAGGATGTTCCCGTAGCGTTCCGGCAGCCTTGCGGTTCCCATGTCGGTGGATTCCTGCCGCACCTGTTCGAGCAGCTTGATGAATGTTACCTGTGCCTGCGGCAGGGAGATGTCCATCACCTCCATCAACTGGGGGATGTAGATCTTCTCCATCTCCTTCTTGATGGCCAGGGTCTTACCGAGCAGCTTGGAAAGAAGTCCCATGATCTTCCCTCGAGCCCCTTTCTTAGACAAAGAGGGTTTCAGTTACGATCGGCAGAAACATGGGCAGAGCCTTAGTCCCCACAGGATGTTTTGTTTCCGGCTATCATAGCCCAATCCTTGAGCAATTTCGAGGAATCCCCTCTCCCGGCCGCGCGTTTCCGGGTTCCCCCCGCGACAACTTTGGGGTTCCAGGGGGCATCTAAGAGCGAAGAACCCCCGAAATGACCTAAACCCCTAGATTTTCAGGGAAAGGAATCAGCGATATGGAAGCGGCTCAACTCACCCTAAATCAAAACGAAAAACGAAGGATGGAAGTCCAGGAAGGTGGTTTCTCGATCATCAACCCCGCAACCGGCGAGAAGGTGGGAGAACACCCCCTGATGGGGCCGGCAGAGGTGGCGGCGGCCGTCGACCGGGCCCGACAGGCCTTTGCGGCCTGGTCGCAGAGCCCTTTTTCAGCCCGCGCGAAGATTTTTCGACGGGCGGCCTCACACCTAGCGGAGAATGCCGAGCACTACGCCCGCATCGTATGCCTGGAGACCGGAAAGACCGAGCTGGATGCACTCATGGCAGAGATCTTTCCGACGTGTGATCTGCTCCACTACTACGGAAAGAACGCGGAGAAATTTCTGCGCCCCGTCAAGGTGGGTGGCTCGATGGTCCTGCCTGGCCGCAAGGCCTACTACACTTTCGAGCCGAGGGGAGTGGTCGGCATCATCGCCCCGTGGAACTACCCCTTCACCCTGGCCTCAGGTCCCGTGATTTCGGCGCTCGCGGCGGGGAACACGGTCGTGCTGAAGCCTTCTTCGCAGACCACCGCTTCGGGCAAGGTTCTGGAGGATATCTTCAGGGCGGCGGGCCTGCCGGACCAGGCCCTGCAGGTGGTGACCGGGAGCGGTTCGGTCACGGGCAGGGCACTGATCGAGAACAGGGACGTGGACATGCTCTTCTTCACCGGTTCGACCGAGGTCGGGATCGAGGTGAACGAGACGGCAGCCCGAAACCTGGTGCCGGCGGTCATGGAACTGGGCGGGAAGGACGCAATGATCGTCAGCAGCAACGCCGACCTGGAGCGTGCAGCCCATGCGGCGGTCTGGGGGTCATTCTTCAACTCGGGGCAGACCTGCACGGGCGTTGAGTTCTGTTTTGTCCAGAGACCGGTCTATGCCGCCTTCTTGAGCAAGGTTCTGAGTATTGCCGGCGAGATCCAGTCCGGGACCCTGACCGGACAGGTGGGGTCCATGACGATGGAGTCCCAGGTGAGGATCCTGGAGGAGCAGATCGAAGACGCTGCTGCCAAGGGAGCGCAGGTGCAGATGGGAGGAAAGAGGGTTCACGCCGAAAAGGGCCACTTCTTCGCGCCCACGGTGCTCACGGAGATTCGGCCGGATATGAAGATCTGGAACGAAGAGACCTTTGGACCCATCCTGCCGGTCGTTGCCTTTGACACCCCGGAAGAAGCGATCCAGATGGCGAACAGCACGGAATTCGGCCTTGCCGGATCGGTCTTCAGCCAGGACATGGAGGAGGCACGCATGTACGCGGGCCGCATGGAGACCGGGTCCGTGAACATCAATGACTGCCTGGTTACCTACGCGTTGCCCTCCCTGCCCTTCGGAGGGGTGAAGACCTCGGGGGTGGGTACCTATCACGGGGAGATGGGCATCCGGAACTTCTGCCGCGTCAAGTCCGTTACCGAGTTCACCGGCCTCTATTCAAAGGAGTTCTTTCACTATCCGGTCGCCTCCCGGGTGAAAGAGGCGATGGAGGCCCTGCTCGTCCTGCTCTACTCGGGCAACATGCGAGCCAGGTGGAAGGCCCTGCCGAAGACGACCGGGATCGCGGGCGAGCTCTTCCGCGGCATCTGGGAAAAATGGAGGAGGAAGTCCTAGCGGTCCTGCTCCTCGATGACCAGCTGATCCAGTATGTCGATACAACCGACAAGGCTCTGAGCCGCGGGGCAGTGTGTCAGGTAGATGGACATGGCCTCCCGGGCCTGCTCCGCCTTGTCGCGAGCCACCTTTAGATGATAGGTCACTCGGATTCGGGTGATCTTGAGTACGCCGTCGGCATCTTCGATGTCGGCTTCCACATCCGCTCGGTACCGATCCCGGTTCGTCGGGATCTTGTGTCCGGCCATCACCGTGGCCAGTGTTCCCATCATTCAGGCGGCTGTGGCGGTAACGATGTGGTCCAGCGTTGCGGCGTGCTCTTCCTCGGGATCGATCTTGTAGAAATCCTTGATACCTCCGTGCACCCCATAGTAGATCTCACCGGGGAATCCTTCGATCGTCGCCTTCCGGGTCGGCCCGCGCTCTCTTACGATCACGCTTCGCGTCGTGTGCACCACGTTTCCCATGGTCGTCTCCCTTCCTGTTGTTCCATTGAGAGGAACTAGGCTGCAGCCCTTTTGCTCTCTTTATCCTTTGATGCTTTCGAATATCCTCTGGTCCTGAACCCTGGCCCCTCCATACGTTTCATTCGGCCTCACTTGAGTGATGTCCCGGGCAACCGGACAGTTGCGAGGGGACGGAGTCCAGATCAAATGGGGAAAGTGTGTTGAACGCCTGGAGATCATCCGGGGTCAGGTCGATTCGACGAAAAAGATTCTCCTCGATCTCGAAAGCCTTTTCACGCATCCGCCCCAGCCGAATCCTCACTTCGGAAGTCTTTCCGTAGCGGTCCATCAAATCGACGAATCTCTCCTCCAGGGACACCACCGTCTCGTGTCGCACTCTCTTGTCCGCATAGTTGATGATATGGACTTCGCTGATACTCCCGAGGTCGTCTCCTTCCTTGATTTGTACGTGCCCGCGGACCACCTCCGCCACCTGCGGGTATCCCAGGTCCTCGAGCAGTTCCCCACCCGTGCCGGCGTGCTTCTCCCGGGTCTTCAGGCTCCGGGTCTTGGTGATGTCGTGGAGAAGCGAAGCGGCCACGATCAGCGCGGGATCCAGCCCATTCTCCGGGTGGGAGACGGCCTTTGCGAGAAAGGTTGCTACCTGGCAGACCCGGTAGCTGTGCTCCACGATATTAGGGAGCATCGAATAGCGATCCATCAGCCTTCGGCACATGGATTCATCTGGAATGTTCTTCATGGTCCTCTTCCTGGATGATGTTCTTCCCTGAACCAAAATAAGATCCCCGGCACCCCTTGTCCAGCGGTGAAGACAGGAGTCAGGGATCAGGGCTCGGGTGTCAGGCCCCACCCCGCGTACCCCGGGCGGGCTATGCAGCAGGTCCTCGTCGTCCTCGAGCCGATTGCCAAGTGATTCCCGTATTCAAGTAATGACACTCTCCGGGACCCACAAGCGCGCCGTTCCTTGACGCGTCGATCGGGCGGATCGTATATTCAAAGCATTCGTTACGAAAGATATCGTGCGGCGTCGTCAAGTGGAAGCGCCGTGGTGGGGCCATCTCTGACGCTGGAGGTGAGTTCAGATGCCATCCTCGATGGTCTGACTCGCCGGGGCAGCCGATCGCATCGTCGTGCTGTCCTCCTATTCTGGATTGGTTTTTGCCGGGCGACTTTGTAGACACGGGGGGGCGACGGAGCCCAAGAAAACCAAGCCGGAATAGGAGGACAGCACTGTGAAGAAGGATATGGGCAAAGAGCACGGCATCTGGAACTTCGCCTACGGCGGAAATATGAACCCCGGGGTGCTCTCCGAACGGAGAAAGATCTCGCCGCTGGAGTCCGTGCCGGGTCGTCTCGAGGACTATCGGCTCGCCTTCAACACACGCGGCTTTCCCTGGATCGAACCGGCCTTCGCGAACGTAGAGCACGCCCCCGGCGCCTGTGTTCACGGAGTCCTCCACAGGCTGACGGAGGAGCAGTTCGCCCGCCTCGACCGGTACGAATGGGGAGGTGTGGCGTATCGGCATCTGGAGTTGGATGTGACCGCCTACGACGGGCGCAGGATCCGTGCACGGGTGTACTCGGCCCGGTACGTCTCCCGGGACAAGAATCCCTCCTGCCGTTACCTGACCCTCATAAGGGAGGGGGCCCGTCTCAGCGGATTGGACCAAGACTACGTGCGGATGCTCGACCGTCACCCCTGTCGCGACACCCCCACGATGTCGAATTCAGCGATCGGCCTGTTCGAGAGATCTGCCAGGATTCGCACCCTTTTCATGTTCCTGATCCTCGGCACCTGGAAGGTGAAGGGCCTGTTCTCCTCGCGCGGCGACCGCTAGAACCGGCAGCCGCCTCGCTGAAACATTGACCCTTTGTCGGCCATCCAATCAATGAACAGGAACCGTTTCTCTTCCCCCCGACGTGGAGGCACGAAAATGGCACTCGCAACGCTGATTCTGATGAGTTTTCTTTTCGCGGCTACGCATATCGGTATGTCCCACGACCCTTACCGTGCACGTCTCGTGGAGAAACTCGGTGAGAAGGGATTTCAGGGCGTCTACTCGATCGTCTCCCTGGTCACCTTCATCCCGGCTGTTTCGATCTTTGCGAACAACCCGAAGGCCGGTCCCGTCCTCTGGACCACGCCCCTGTGGCTCTACCCGGTCGTCTACCTGCTCATGCTGCTGGCCTTCCTCCTCCTCGTTCTGTCCATGCGAGATCGCAGCCCCGCCATGATGATCGGCGGAAAGATGAAGGCGGAGGGTGTTCTCCGGGTTACACGACACCCGATGAACATGGCCATTGCCTGTTTCGCACTCGCCCACATGATCGCGAACGGGTCCCTGGGGGATCTGGCCTTCTTCGGCTCCATCTTCGTCGTCGGCTTCTTCGGCTCCTATCACCAGGACCAGCGGAAGGCCCGGGAAAAGGGCGAGCCTTACGCAGCGTTCCAGCAAGAGACCAGCGTCCTTCCCTTTGCTGCGATCGTTAGGGGCAAGACCCGGCTCGAAGCCGGCGAGATGAGACTGCCCTTCGTGATCATCGCCGTGCTCGCCTTTGTGGCGGCCATTCTGGTTCACGAGGATCTCTTCGGGATCCGTCCCTTCTGAAAGGGCTGTGACCTTTCTGCAGGGCTTCCAGTTACAAAATTTGGCACCACGAAGTACGATCGAGAAATTTTTGGGACCTCTTTCGTGCTTCGGCCGCCCATCCCGACCCCTCCTATACATCCCCCAAATCTCTCTTATAAAAGATATAAATTTGCGAAATCATTAACGAAAACGGCCTGATTCCCCGCCGGTTCTCCCCGCCCCCTATTCGCTGGAACATTTCTTGCGTACGCCCTAATCCTGCCGACGTCTATTTCCGAATCCTAGAAGGGGAGGAGACACCATGAAGACGCATCGTTCCTTATTCTCGAGATGGGAGAGGTGGATCGCGGTACCGTTTTTCTGTTGCGCCCTCGTTCTCTCGTTCGCCACCCTGGCCCACGGCGAACTCTACGACGACTGCGACGGAGACGGACTGCCGGATGAATGTCCCTGCGGCGGTTGCGGGGCGCCCCCGGTGCCCGGCGGCGGATGCGGATGCGGAGGGGCAGGCCCTGTCCTGCTCTATCAGGACCAGGACGATTTCATCTACGTGGAAGATGACTACGACCAGGACGGCCCCGGGGATGTTCGGGACAATTGCCCTTACGACTACAACCCGGAGCAGATGGACTCGGACGGTGACGGTGCAGGCGATGCCTGTGACAACTGCCCGGGCCTGCCGAACCAGGACCAGGAGGATACGGACCTGGACGGGATGGGCAATGCCTGCGATCAGGATGACGACGACGACCTGATCATGGACGCCCAGGATGTTTGCTCCGCCGTGCCTGACCCGCCCCAGTACGACAACGACGGAGACGGCCAGGGAGACGCCTGCGACCCGGACGACGACAACGACGGCATCCTCGACCTTGCGGACAACTGCCCGCTGGTTCCGAACCCGGGACAGGAAGACGATGATCTGGACCGCTACGGAGATGCCTGCGACAACGACAGCGACCAGGACCACGTACCCGATAGTGCCGACAACTGCCCCTACGTGCCGAACCCGGATCAGTGGGACGAAGACGAGGACGGCCTGGGGGACGCATGTGACTATGATTCGGATGCAGCAGCCCCGGCCGGGGGAGCAGCCTCGGCGGCCGCGGATGAGGGTGGCGGAGGCATGTGTGCCGCCGTTCCCGGCAAGCAGGGTGGCGCTGCTGCGTTTGCGTTTCCGCTTCTGCTGGTCTTTTCCTGGGTCCTCGTCATGAGGTCGAGGGTGCGTCGAAAGTAGCACCCACATGACATAGCCCGGGAATCGTGGGCCCTAAGGAGAGTATGATCCGGCTCTCCAAGGCGGGGACACCGCAGCGGGAGTGAGATGGGAAGAACGGCGGATCCGTTCCAAGTGCGAGCAAGGGGAGAAGGGCCTTGGGCAAGAAAACGATCGTTGTAACGTTGTGTCTAGTCTTTGCGGCGGCCTGCACGAACATGGACCTGGGTCGCTACGAACCGAATATCACCACCGAGATCCTGGGGGTCTTCTGTACCGAAGATCCCCAGGAAATCGTCTTCCCGGTGAAGATCCTGTTCATCATCGACACCTCGGGAAGCATGGCCTTTACCGACCCGGAGGCCCAGAGGGCTCTCGCGGTGCAGGAGGTCATCAACGAGTACAACGGAAATCCCGGGGTCGAGTTCGGGCTCATCCGGTTCAGTGGCTCGAGCATCGGGCTGACCGACGGATTCACCAAAGACCCTGCCGAGCTCGACGATGCGGTGATGCAACTCCGTGAAGCGGACGGGGTCACCAACTACCGGGGAGCCATCGGACAGGCCACCAATCTGCTCAGCGGCGATATCCTCGGCTCCGACCTGGGGGAGCGGGTTCGATCCCGCTATGTGACCATCTTCCTGAGCGACGGTCTTCCCTACCCGCCGGATACGAACCGGTACGAAGACATCTACAACGATGTCCAGCGGCTGATGCTGCTCGAGGATCTGGATGTGGGAGAGATTCGCTTCCACACCGCCTTCCTGAACAGCCCGGATACGCCCTTCGACGTGGCCGAAGAGGCGCGGCAGCTTCTGCAGAACATGGCCACCCTCGGGCAGGGCACGTTCACCAACTTCGCCAACGGCGAAGAGATCAACTTCCTGAACATCGACTACACCTCCATCCAGCGTATCTACACACTGGTCAATGTCATCGTGTCCAACGTCAATGTGCGTGCCGGTGTGGACAGAATCCTGGTAGACAGTGATCGCGACGGGATCCCGGACGAGGAGGAGCTCATCCAGGGGACCTCGCGTATTCTCTGGGACAGTGACGGGGACGCATGCAGTGACCTGCTCGAAATGCGGCTCCAGTTCGATCCCCTGACTGCGGACTGCGGTTGTATTCCTCCGATCACGGATGAAGACAGCGACGGCCTGAACAGCTGCGAAGAGCTCTGGCTGGGCACGGCAAGAGACATCTACGATTCCGACCGGGACGGCATCCCGGACGGCGTGGAGTTCAGGGAAGGCCTGAACCCACTGGGCGACGATCGGCTGGACGATCTGGATTTCGACGGGATCCGTAACGGGGACGAAGTGCAGCGGCACACGAACACCGAGGCGGACGACCCTGTCGTGCACGAACGCTGGGCCTATGAATACAGCATCGTGGAACGAGGTGTGGATGACGCAAGCAGACGCTGCTACGACTTCCAGGTGAACAACGTCCAGTTCCGGCCCGTCATGGAGACTCCGGACCAGCTCGTGGGAACCAACATGCTGCGGATCTACTTCGCGCAGGTTCCCTGGGACGATCCGGAGGACTACCCGATCTACCGGATGGCGGAAGTCCCGATTCCCGTAAGCAACATCCCCGAAGTCATACGGTTTTCCCCGGACGACTTCGACCTGTTTGATTAGGAGTGGTCCGGAAACGAAACCTGGCTCGCAAAGCACCACACCAAGGAGGCAGCCATGTATCGGTTAGGTTCGACATACAGGAGTTCTTGGATCTTTGCCCTGGTGATCCTGGTCACGGCGTTCTGGTGCCAGGGGTGCGGGACGGGCAGCATGGTAAGCTCGGGGCACACTGCAGACCACGAGCCGAAGGGAGACACGGATGCGGAGGGCGCCCGGCCCTTGTCGGCGGCAAGCACCCAGCAGGGCTTCATCGAATACGTGGGCGATTCGGACTGGTATCGCCTGGAAATTCCTCTGAACGTGGACACGGTTCGGTTCGAGCTGAGCAACCAGGCACTGCAGAGCGACGTGGATCTCTCGCTCACCGTGTACGGCGACGACGGGGTGACGATCATCGGGGGGCGGTACGACCCGAACGGAGGTGACGGCCTCACCCAGGTCACCCTGGAGCTTACCGTGGCCGATCTTCCTCACTGCTTCGTGGTGATCCGCGACCACCAGGGAAATGATGCCGATCCGGTGAACCCGTATTTCCTGCGGACGAACCTCTCCGACGGACCGGGAGACGGCAACAACAGCCCGGAGTCGGCCACGCCGGTGGCGTGTGGCGAAGTCGTGCAGGACGCAATGCAGGCCCTTTCCGACGTGGACTGGTTCCGGGTCGACATGGCGCCCGGGGCGGACATCCTCTCCTACACCCTTTCCATGTTGCCGGGCAGCCCGGATCTGATCCTGACCCTGTACGAATCCTCGGGCACGACGGCGATCTATACCATGAGCGATTCCGACGGGAATGACGGGCCGACCATACTGAGCCGGAACGTCCTGCTCTCCCAGTCGGGTTACTACTACTTATCGGTGAGAGATTCCCTGGACGACGATGCGGACGCGAACCTTCTGTACGATCTGTCCGTACAGTGTGTAGCGGATCCGGACGCAAACGAGCCGAACGGGAACTTCGCAACCCCGGCCCAGAACCGCACGTCTGCCACCGCTCTGCCGCTCGGCAACCCGGTCACCGGTTATATCTCCTATCAGGGGGATGAAGACTGGTACAGGGTGTCCATGCCCCAGGACGGCCTGCTCAACCTGTCCGTCCAGACCAGCGCGGGCGGAATGCCCATCGACCTCCTCTGCACCCTGCTCGCATCGGACGGCCAGGCCGTGGAGAACGAGTTCGTGGTGGAGTCCGGGATCGATCCGACGGATTTTTCCCTCCGCATTGCGCTCTCTTCGGGCACGCACTACCTGCGCGTCCGGGACGAAGGGGACGACGGGGCGGACCTTGCGAATTCCTACTCGGTGACGGCGAGTTTCGAGCCGGATCCGGACCCGAACGAGCCGAACGGGAACTTCGATACGGAGCAGCAGAACCGGAACAACGCGACACAGCTCGTGCTCGGGACGCCGGATATCGGATACATCGGGTCGAATGCGGACCAGGACTGGTTCCAGGTATTCGTCGCCACCCCCGGGGTCTACCACTTCGCGTTGAACAACACGGCCGCCACAGAGGTGGATCTGTCGATGAGCATTTACAGGCCGGACCTGAACGGCCTGAACATGATTCTGACTCGGAGCGAAGAGGATCGTGACGGTTCGGACGGGCCCACCGACATCCAGGCGCAGCTCTACCTGTACGACACGGACACCTACTACATCGTGGTCCAGGATCTGTACAACAACGATACGGACCTGGACGTTCCGTATCAGATCGAAGTGAACTCGGTGCCTCTCCCTCCGGGCAGCAACGAGCCGAACGAGGACCGCAGCGAGTACATCCCGATCGTAAGCGGGCAGCTCGTCCAAGGCTACATCGAGTTCGAGGGAGACCGGGAGTGGTATGGGCTCGACATCCAGGGCGAAATGGACGTGCGCGTGGAGATCTGGAACGACACGCCCTCGCCGGTGGAATTCATCTGGTTCATGTACGAGCCGGACTCCACCCGCGTCTTCGCGAGCGCCGGGGATTCGACCGAGTCGGATGACAACCTCATCCACATCGTGATGGGCGACGACGAGGAATTCTGGGTAGGCGAGGAGAACTCGGGTCTCTACGTGTTCAAGCTGAGCGACTTCAACCGGAACGACTGGGACACCTCCGTGCCCTACAACTTCCGGGTGGTGCTGACACCTCGTGCACCGTGAGGCGAAATGTGAAGGAATTCAGGAACAAGGGCATCCGTGTCGGTGGACGGGAGGCGGGGACTGACCCCTGCCCCCTGATCCCTGGCCCCTGGCGGCGCGAGCCGCACTAGAAACCCGAAGGAGGAACGGTAATGGATCTACTGGCAAAAGGCGGCATCTTCATGCTCCCGATCATGATGGTCTCGATCGCAGCGCTCGCTCTCATCATCGAACGGGTCTACACGCTCTGGCTGCGCTATCGACTCGATGAAGAAGGCTTCGTGAAGGGGCTGATGCATGCCCTGGACGAGCAGGATTTTGCCGGGGCCCTCGAGGAATGCGCCCGGGCGGAGAACAACCCGTTGAGCCGAGTCCTGCGCGCCGGCCTGCTCAAGGTGCACCGCAGCGACAAGGAGATCGAGAGGGCCATGGAGGAGGAGATGCTGCGGACCGCTCCGACGATTCGCAAGCGAATCGGCTACCTGGCCACCCTCGGAAACGTGGCCACCCTCCTCGGGTTGCTCGGTACCATCTTCGGCCTGATCCAGGCCTTCGAGGGTGTGAGTATGGCCGATCCGGCGACCAAGCAGGAGATCCTGGCACGGGGTATCTCCATCGCCATGCTGACCACCGCCTTCGGTCTGATCGTGGCCATTCCCTGTCTGCTTTCCCACGCCTTCCTCCAGAACAAGTCGATCCAGATGATCGAGGGGCTCGAGGAGAAGGCCTTTACCCTGTTCAACAAGATCTCCGCACTTCATCGTGACATCGAGAAGAAGGAGGTCCGTCTGCGGATGAAATCGATTGAAGGCGGGAGGAGAGCCTAATGGCCTTGGGTGACAGAGGGCGAATAGGGGATGGGTATATTCAGACCGAGGACGTCAACCTCGTCCCGATCATGAACCTCTTCGTGGTGTTGATCCCCTTTCTGCTGATGAGCGCGGCCTTCTTCCACATCAGCGTGATCAACGCCTCGGTGCCGGCACTGCAGAAGGAAAAGAACGATCTGGCCAAATCGGAGGTCGCGGTGACCATGATGGTCCGGATGAAGCCGGAAGCCTACACGATCACTGCGTCGAGCGATACTCTGCCCCGCATTGAGCTGGACAAGCTGCGTAACGAGATCCCCCGTACGGGCGAAGACAAGGGCCTCAAGGGCTTGAACGACCACATGCTGGCCTGCAAGCAGAGATATCCAAAGAGCGAAACCATGTTGCTCGTTCCCGACGCCTCCATCCAGTACCAGGATGTGATCGCCACCATGGATTCCGGCCGTTGGACGGAGTTGGAGCAGGAGGGGGCGAAGGTGCGCTACGACCTTTTCCCGAACGTGGTCATTTCGGGAATGCTGTAAGGCAAGGTGAAAGGTAAAAGGTCAAAGGTGAAAGTTGTAACGCCTTAGTAGGAGGGGCTTGAAGATGGCGAGATCGTGGCGGCGGGTTGCGACGCAGAAGCAGAACGGAAACGCGACCCTGAACATTACCTCTTTGATGGACGTGATGACGATCATTCTGATCTTTCTCCTGTTCTCGTTCTCTTCACAGGACCAGAACCTGCGAATGGCCAAGGACATGGAACTGCCCAAGTCGGACTCGGACAAGCCTTTCAAGTGGGCCATCAACATTACCCTGACCGAGAACGAGTTGATGGTGGAGGACCTGTCCGTGTGCCGGTACAAGAACGGTCAGTTCGTCGACACCAAGGGCGATCCCGGCAAGATCAACCTGCTCTACAAGCAGCTCACGGACCTGAAGAGCCTGGAGAAGTACCGGGAGGTGGACCGGGACGCGTCCGAGCCGGTCGTGATCTTCCAGGCGGACAAGAAGCATGAATTCAATACGATCTACAAGGTCATGAAGACGGCGGCCATGGCGGGTTACCCGAATTTCCGGTTTGCCGTGTTGAAGAACTAGGTGTGGTTCAACGTTACCCTAGCCAAGTCCCTTAAGGGGATTCGATCAGGGGGAAGAGATGTTCAGCGTTTCAATGATTCGAAAGAAATGGATGGCTCTCGGGCTTCTGTTCGGGCTTCTCGCTCTTGCCCGGCCGGGCGTCGCCGAAGAGGCGGGCGCCTCCGGAGGGGAGGAAGCAAAAGCGATTTCTTCCTTCAAGAGGGCGCGCCACATGGAGTTCGACGAAAGGCTCATCATGGGACAGTCCTTGAAATCAGGGGCTCTGTATCTCTTCGAGCGGAAGGACAGCGAGATTCAGACCATGTTGAAGATTCGCAGAGACTACCGGCAAGAGCTCCTGGCTCCTCTCGAGCCACCACCGTGAAATCGGACCAGCTCATCTAGTGAGGAATGCCGTGGCGGGTAATGTTGTCAAAGATCACACGGAGGCGTTCGTGGCTTCAGACTACCAGGGCGAAACCATACAAATATTTGTGTTCCTCCGGGGGAAGTTCCTGGGCTATCAGTGTTTCGGGCAGGACAGAATCACCGTAGGCGGGACGCCCGCGATGGATCTCCCTCTCCCCGACTGTCCGGAAACGGAGGGATTCTGGGACGTCTATATCTCCCGAGGGGCGCTGTACGCCTGGCTCCGGAGCCCGGCCGGCGGCAATGGGAAGGAGGGGCACGAGGATCCCCGGAAGGTGCAGCCTCTGGATTCTCTGTCTCTTGGCGAGTACCGTCTCCAGGCGAAGCTCCTGGTGGGGGAGGGCCTTGTGCAGGACTCCTCCGAAGCGGAGGAGGACCCGACCGAAGACGAGGCCGCTCAGGCAATCGAGGAAGATCTGAGTGAGGAGGAAGCGACTCCCGAACCGGAAGAAGACCCGGTCGACCTGGAAGCTGCTCCTGCACCCGAAGAGGTGTCGGCCGAAGAGGAAGTCGCTGAAGCACCGGAAGAAGACTTGAGCGAAGAGGTCGTCACTGCGGCATCCGAGGAAGAATCGACCGAAGAGGATGTCGCTCTGGCGCCGGAAGAGGATTTGACCGAAGAGGTCGCCACTGCAGCTCCCGAGGAAGAGTCGACCGAAGAGGATGTCGCTCCGGTGCCGGAACAGGATGGGGCCGAAAACGAAGCCGCGCTTGCGCCGGAAGAGGAGAGTGCCCGGGAAGAGCCGTCCGCCATCGCGGAAGAGCAGGGCGAGGAAGAGCCACCGGCGGAAGCATCGATGGAGTCGGACCAGGAAGCAGGCCCCGCGTGGCAGATGCCGGATGATTCCGTGGACGAGGTGGAAGGGATAAGCCTCGATTATGCGAGGAGCATCTGGAAAGAGGAAGCAGAGGAGGAGTCTGCAGAAGAGGCCGAGGCGCAACCGGATACGGAGAAGACGGACGCGCTGACCGCCCAGCCGGACGAGGATTTTGCGCCGGCCGAACCGATGGACCGCGACGAACCGGTGCCGACCCTTGCCCTCGAACCGGAAGATCAGCCGGTGGACGAGGAAGAGGAGAGTTCACTCGAAGCGGCCGAAGAGGCCTTGGATGATCCCTCGCCGGAGGTTGACCCGGACTATGCCGAGCTCTGGGGGCTTTCCGAAGAGATGGATAGCGTGCCTCAAGGGGATGAACGCAAAGAGGACGAGACCGAAGAGGCCACTGTCAAGGAAGAAGTCGAAGAGTGGATAGGTTTCGGTCTGGAGGAAAAAGAGGATGAGCCCCTATCGGGAGGGGAACCTCAAGATCTGGTAGTAGAGACCGTTTCCGATGAAGAGCCTATCACCCTTGCCGAGGAGGAAACCCCTTCTGGGGAGGCACCTCTGGGTCAGGCAGTAGAGACTCTCTCCGAGAAGGACCCGCCTTCGGTTGAAGAGACTGTCTCCGACGAGGAGCCGCTCGCAAAGGAAGAAGATCTCCCCGCAGACGAGCCGATTATCCTGGCTGAGGAAGAGGATCTGCCCGCGGACGAGCCCGTGTTGGGAACGGAACCTCAAGCTCCGGCCGTAGAGAGTCTTTCCGAGGAAGAGCCCCTTACCCTGGCCGAGGAGGAAGTACCGCAAGAAGAGGCCGCTTCCATGAGTCAGGAGGTATCTCCTCCGGCCGAATCGATCGATGAGGAGGCCGAAGAGCTCGAGGAATTGATACCGCTGGAGAAGGAACCGGAAGAAGAAACCGTGCCCTCTCCTCTGGCGTCCGATTCGGACGGACTCGTCGAAGGGATGAGTCAGGAGGAAAGGACTAAGTTCTGGGACGATATGGCCCAGGAGGCACGGGTGGACCAGGACGGGAGTGAGGAGGAAGACGTCTCGGACGCAACCCCTGCCGAGGTGTCCGCTCCTGAGGAGGTCCCCGTCGAGGCGGTCGCGGAAGCATCCCCTCCGGAAGAAGAGGTCGTGCTCGAGGAAGAAGCCCCTTCTACGGAAGAAGAGATGGAACTCGAGCAGGACTCCGCTCCGGCGAGTGAGCCGAAATCTGCCGGCGAGCGCGTGGACAGTGCCAACACGGCTGTCGCGATCGACCGGACAGAGGCTGAGGAAGAGGAAGACTGGGAAGACGATTACGACTACGAGGACGAGGAAGAGGACGAGTACGCCCAGGACATCACTTATTTCTCACTGGTCAAGGAGGTCTTTCCGGACCGGGCCCAGCCGTTGAAAGCCCATCGAGGAGATCACAGGGCCCTGGAGGTCGTGCGATTTCGCGGAAGCGATGTGCAGGACGTGGGCTACCTGGAGAGTGGAGGCGCCTATACGATTCGCAAGGGGTGGTCCCGGAGCCTTTGGAAGAGACAGGGCGGGGTTCCCCCGAACTTCAAGCTCGTGCGGCTCAAGAACGGAGGGCTGGCAGAGCTGCACATCCAGGATTCGGTCAAGGGAAGGTTGTATTCAGAGGACGGATCGCAGGATATATGGGACCTTCGGGGCGGAAAGCGAGGACGATTCGGCCTGAAGGGAAAAGCCTCCTGGCTGCCCCTGCCGGCCGACACGTGGGCCGTGCTCCGGGTGAACTCGGGACGGTACATGGTGCGGTACGTGACCCCCCGACCGAAGCCGGTGGTCCAGCCCATTCGGCCGAGAGTCAGCATGGGCCAGTTCAAGCTGGTCTCCCTGTCCATGCTTTCCCATATTCTCCTGATCATGGTGATCGGCCTAGTCGTACCGGATACGACCCTTGAAGGATACAACCGGACGGACCAGTTCGCCAGGATCGACCCGGATGCGCTCAAGACACTCAAGCCGCCCCCTCCACCCAAGAAGCTCGACAAGCCGAAGCCGAAGGCGAAGAAGAAAGCCCCAAAACCCAAACCGAAACCTCAGGTCGCCTCGAAACACCGCATTCCGAAATCGGCCAAGAAGAGCCCTGTTCCGACCAAGGGGAAGGCGAGCGGAGGAGGGAAGAAGCAGGTCGATGTGGCCCAGACAGGACTGCTGGCGGCGCTCGGCAGTCCCGATGCGGGTGTCCTGGACGCAAAGGGCAACAGCGAGATTCTGCTCGCAGCGGTAACCAACCTGGACGCCGTGGCCGTGCCCTCGGACACGACCACCTTCAACCTGGCCGGTGTTGCCGGCAAGCTGGCAACCTCGGAGATCCAGGTGCCCACGAGCGACGTGATCGAGACCGTGGGTGCTGCGCAGCTGATCAAGAACGGAGACGGTACGCTCGGAGCCATGGCGTCGAAAGGCTCCGGCGAGGTCAGGGCCGTGGTCCATGAGCCGCCCAAGGCAAAGATCTCCATTCGGGGAGGCATGAGCCGCGAGGCGGTGCTCAAGGTGGTCAACGCCCATCTGGACGAGGTTCGTGACTGCTACGAGAGGGAGCTCCTCCACAATCCCGGCATCTCGGGCAAGATCCTGATGGAGTGGTTGATCCAACTCGACGGAAGCGTGCGATACGCAAAGACAAAATTCACGAACATAGGCCATTCTTCCGATCTACATACATGTCTACAGGCACAGGTCGTGACCTGGAACTTTCCACGGCCGAAGGGCGGACAGGAAGTGCTCGTGACCTTTCCGTTCCTTTTCGAAAGCATGGGTTTCTGATTCACGAGTTTGAGGGAGAGGAGCAGATGAAGAGCAAGCGTTGTGTGAAGATCGGATTCTGGATGGTTCTGTTCGGTCTGGTGATTGCGCCGCTGGCGCCCGCGGTGGCCCAGGAGACAGGCTTCGGGGAAGGAGGCAGGGTGTACGCCGTCCAGAAGAAAGGCTACCTGCTGAAGCACGAGCTGCACGGAGCGATCGGGGTTCTACCCATGGATGCCCTGTACAAGGGTGTCACCTTTGGGGCGGGGTATACCTATCACTTCTCCCATCATTTTGCCTGGGAGGCGATCCAGTTCCTCTATTCCAACAACATTGACACCGGCCTGAAAGAGGATCTTCAGAACATCTTTGACGCCGACCCGACCTCCTTCCGGGAGGTCCAGTTCATGGCGAACAGCAATATCGTTTTCGTGCCTCTCTACGGGAAGATGAGCTGGCTGAACCGTTCGGTGGTCCAGATGGAAGTCTATCTGACGGGCGGGCCCGGCATCGCCCAGTACAAGGAGTTCAATCGAGTAGGAAGTGAGGGTTTCGCCGAGGAGACGAAATACGCCTTCTCAGGGAATTTCGGTCTTGGCCTTCGCTTCTTCATCAACCAGAATTTCTCGGTCCGGCTCGACATGAGGGACTACATGAACTTCATCGACGGAGTCGACAATGTCGCCTATTTTTCTTTGGGCCTGAGCTGGAATTTCAGTTTTCCGAAGTTTGCGTATGCGGATGAGTGAGGGAAGGACAGGCCGTGAACCGAGCCTCTAAACAAGGCGCCTAAAGAGGGATGAGACCTTGAAGGAGACGAATCAAATTCATATTCAGAGGATTGTCTTTCTCTTGACCCTGCTCGTCCTCTTCCTTTGCCTGGAAGAGGCGTACGGCTGGCCTTGGTCTAAGAAGCAGGCCGAGGTCCCCTTTCCGGACGCGGTGGAGGAGCTCTACCCCGCTCTCCTGGAAATGGCGGAACAGAGATACGACACGGCCATGGATGGCTTCTGGGCTTTCATGGCGGAGAGAGAGAATCACGAAGACGGATACGCCATGGCCCAGCTGTGTCTGGCGGCCTGTGCAACGGAACTGGGCCTGAAACAGCTCGCCACAGAGTACTATGCGGACATCGTTCGCTCATCCATGGACCGGGCCGTCACGCTCCAGGCCCTGGAGGGCTTGAAGAAGATCACGCACGAGGAGATCTATGACGAGCGGACCATTGTGGAGGAGCTCATCTACGAGAAGGAGTTCGGCACCCTTCCTGCGGAGCTGAACAACTTTGTCCACTACTACCAGGCCCTGATGGATTTCCGAAACGGCTACCCGCGGTGGGCATCGAACCACGTGGTGAAGCTTGAAGGGCAGGATGAGTATTTCTACCGCGTCAGGATCCTCGAGGCTCTCTGGGCCCTGAAGGAGGATCGGGTGGGAGACTGCCGCCGCATCTTGACGGAGGTGGTCGAGGAGCCCGCCGTCGACACGCCCGTGAGAAACGACGCGAAGAAGGCCCTGGCACGGGTGCTGTACGAACAGGGTGAATTCATGGAGGCCTATCGCCTCTACCGTGAGATCGAGGCGCCCGAGCACACCCTGGCGGACGTGATCCTCGAGGAAGCCTGGGCCAAGTTCCGGGAGAAGGACTACAAGAAGTCCATGGGATTGCTCGTGGCCTTCACGGCCCCCTCTTTTCAGAGGCTGTTCAAGCCGGAGCAGTACCTGCTCCAGACACTCATCTACATGCAGTACTGCCATTACGGGGCGGCCCGGGGAGCGCTGGGTTCATTCCAGGAACGCTATGGAGCCGTGCTGACCGGCATCCGGCAACGAGAGAACCTGACCGACAATCCTCAGGCAAACCGGATTCTGACCGGCCTGCCTCCCGTGGAGCGGGTCGATGCCTATCTGACGGAACTGACCGACGAGAGCACCGCCCTTGGGGAGCTGCAGCTTTCCGAGGCCTTTCGCGAGTATATCCGGCCCATCTACGAACTGAAGACCGCACAGGTGGAGCGGCGCCGTGAGAAGGTCTGGAAGCGGGAAGTGGAGCGCCTGAAACGGACCCTCTTCGATTACCAGGAACAGGCAAACCTCCTGGCCTATGAATCGGGTATGCACCAGTACAAGAAGGTCAAGGAGATGTACTACAGCGGGGCCCTGGAGGGGGGCGAAACGGACGGAAAGGTCGGGCTCCCGAAATTCTCCAAACACACCTACTTCGCCTTTGAAGGTGAATTCTGGAGCGACGAGCTGGATGACTACACCTTCTTCATCGAGGATTACTGTGACATGCCGGAGAAGTGGCTGGCCGGTGTGGTCGTGCCGGAGAGAGACCTGGAGGCGATGAAGGAAAGGGTGAAAGAGCAGGAAGCCGCGGAAAAGGAGAAGGCCAGGCAGGAAGCGACCGCCGAGAAGGAGAAGGTGAAGCAGCAGAAGGCGGCCATAAAGGAACAGGAAAAGCAGGAGAAGGCGGCTGAGAAGCAAAAAGCCGAGAAGGAAAAGGCGGTAAGGAAGGAACTGGAGAGGAAAGAAAAGGCGGCGGCGGAGGAGAAGGCCCGGCTGGAGAAGGAAAAGGCACGGAAGGAAGAGGAGCGGGCCAGGCAGGAAAGGGCCGCCGAGAAGGAAAAGGTACGGCAGGAAGAGGCTGAGAGGAAGGAGCAGGCCAAGCGGGAAAAGGCCCTGGGTAGAGCAAAGGCGGAGGAGGAGAAGGCCGCGAGGAAGGAAAAGGCAAGGAAAGAGCGAGAACTGGCGAAGCAGAAAGAGGCGGCCAAGAAGGAGCAAGCCGAGCGGCAAAGAGCCCTGGACAAAGCCAAGGAGGAGCAGGAGGAGGCCGCGAGGAAGGAACAGATAAGCCGGGAGGAGGCCGCGGCGGAGGAGAAGGCTCAGCAGGAAAAGGCTGCGAAGAAGGAAAAGAAGTCGAAGCGGGGCAAGTTTGCAAGGAGTGACCCGTCGGAATAGGCGTTGGTGATCGGAAGCCATGTGGAAAATGACGAGAAGGTATGAGGTGTGCCGTGGGTAATATGGTTCGAAAGCATTGGAAGCTGGTTCTTGTCCTGGTGATAGCGTGGGCGAGTGTGAGGCCCTTTGCGCTGGCCGAGGAGCAGGCCGACCAGGACCGGCTGCTGCAACAGCTCTCCCGAGACCTGGAGAGTGTCGAAAACGCGATCGGAGGTACCCGCGACCTGATCCAGCAGTCCATGCACCGTCCCTACCTGCCGGATCTCTACCTGCGGCTGGCGGACCTTTACATAGAGAAATCAAGGATTCTCTATCACCTGAAGCGGACCGAGAATCCGACCGAGTCCAAGGCGGTCGTGGTCCTGGAGGCGAACCTGCTCAAGACCAAGGCGATCGACCTGTACAACAAGATCCTGGACGAATTCCCGGAATACGGGTACCAGGACAAGGTCATCTTCTTCATGGCCCACGAGTACCGGGAGATGGGCCAGTTCGACAAGATGATGAACTCCTACACGGATCTGGTGGAGCGGTTCCCGGAGAGCCCCTACAGGCTGGAAACCTACCTGCTGATCGGTGACTATCATTTCGATTCGATGAATCTCGACAAGGCGGAGGAGTCGTATCTGACGATCCTCGGTGCGCCCGAAAGCCACGTGCACGGCATGGCCCGCTACAAGATGTCCTGGTGTCACATCAACCGCAGCAAGTTTCCCGAGGCCCTGGATCTGCTCGAGACGCTGGTCAAGGACCCTCGGTATGACAACCTGAAGACCGAAATCGACGCCTACAAGCGAATCAACCTGCGCCGTGAGGCCCTGATGGACCTGGCCTACTGTTACACCGAGGTCAAGCCCCCCGAA
>JANQFG010000278.1 GCA_028277985.1 bacterium
ACGCTCTTCCTTCCAGACCGGTTTGAACTTGAGGCCGATCTTGATCTTGGACTCATCGTCGATCGGAAAGTAGTGCTGAAACAGGGTGTCCGATCCGTCGATCTTGAAGAACCCGTATCCAAAAGGCACGGGCCTCAGATCTCCTGTTTCCGGGTCGATATACGGGAACCGGATGATCGTGTAGGTATCCAATGTGGCGTTGGGACCCACCTCCACCTCTTCCTCCATCTTCACGAAACAAGGGCCACAGACCTCACGGGGAGGGACGTAGACTCTGCCGCATTTCTGGCATTTGATCCCTATGAATCTCTTGTTCTTCTGCATTTCCTCCAGAAAGCGGCTTCCGTAGCGCCCCACACTGTAGTGGAAAGGCTGCTCCGCTTCCTTGGCCGAGTGGATCGTGAGCAGATCCTCTTTCTCAAGCTCTTGTTCTTTGGAGCTCTTTTCCTCAGCGCTCATGGTATTCCCTTTCTATTCGGGCCTTTTCTTTTCGTATATCAGCTGGTCCGTCCTAGTGCCGCCTGCCTTTCTATTCGGGCTTGTTCTTTCCGTATGCCAGCATGTCTGTCCACAGGCAGCCGCCAAAGCCGGTCGAGATCGCCAGATTCACGTCGGGCACCTGCCTCTCTCCGGCCTTCCCCTGGATCTGAAGGGCCGCCTCCGCGGCCCGGATCAGTCCGGTCGCGCCGATCGGATTCGTGGAAACCACGCCGCCGGAAGGATTGATCGGCAGTTCGCCCCCAAGGTCGGTTACACCGTCCCACACGAGCTTGGGGCCTTCGCCCTTCTTGCAAAGCCCCATGTCCTCGATCCACATGAGACCCGCCCAGGAAAAGGGCTGATACATCTCGATCACGTCGATTTCCTTGAGGGGCTCCTTGATGCCCGCCTTCTTGTAGAGCTCCAGGGCGGCCCTCTCCATGGACAGCATCGAGCCACCTGAGAAGTCCGCATCAGCTACGTAGCTGAACATGTGGCGGCTCGAGACACCGTGCACCCATGCGGGCTGGGCGCACATTTTCTCGGCCACCCCCTCGGCGGCATAGACAACGGCGCAGGCACCGTCCGTTCGCGGGCACATGTCCAGCAGGCAGCACGGATCCGCGAGCATCGGCGACGCGAGCACTTCCTCAATGGTGATCTCCTTGCGCAGGTGCGCATAGGGATTCAGGCAGGCATGACGTCGGTCCCGGACCGCTACGCGAGCCGCATCCTTTGGCGTGGCCCCGTACAGGTTCGCATAGGACTGGGCCGTCACGGACAATCCTGCGATGGCGCCCGCAAAGAAGGGCCGGTCCCAGATCGGATCGAAGGCGGTGTTGATGGCGCCCGTGGTATCCGATTCCGAGTTCTTCTCCCATCCGATGACGAGCACCTTGTCAAAGGCGCCCGAGGCAACGATGTGGTGCCCCGCGATCGCCAGGGTGCTGCCCGTAGTGCCACCGGTCGTGAGTTTGATGGTAGGTTTCATGAACCCGCCGGAACCGTCCACGCTCCAGCAGTCCACATAGTTGATACCTTCGAAATGGTCCATGTTCCCGATCACGACGGCGTCGATGTCGTTGATCGAAAGCTCCCCGTCTTCCAGGCAACGGGTCACCGCCTCCTTGATGATCTCCTGGCCGTTCACGTCCCGCCGAATCGAACGGTGGTGTGTCTGACCCGTTGCTACGATCGCTGATCTCCTAGCCATATCTCTTCCCCCTATTCCTTACCGAGGATCCAGACGCAGTGGGACTGGCCGGCCACACCGTTCACGCCGTGGGCCAGGGCCGTACGAACCTCCTGGTCTACCTGCATGTCTTCGGCTTCTCCGCGAATCTGGCGAGCCGCCTCCGCGATCCGGATCAGCCCCCCCGCGATCACCGGATGGGATGCCAGAAGACCGCCCGACGGGTTGACAGGCAAGTCACCCGCCTTGCCGGTAGCCCCGGACTCGGCAAGCGTGCCTCCCTCGCCCTTCTCACAGAAGCCCAGGCCCTCGGTCCACATCAACTCCTGGTACGAGAAGGCATCGTAGATCTCGGCCACGTCGATCTCCTTGCGTGGGTCCGAGATCCCGGCTGCAGCGTAGGCCTGCTTTGCCGCCTTCTCGAGGGCCGCACACTCGGCCAGATCGCGATCCCCAAGCAGATAGTTGTCCATGCAGAACGAAACGCCCTTCATCCAGACCGGCCTCTTGCCGAGCTTCTTGGTCATCTCCTCGTTGGCGATCACGACCGCCACCGCTGCGTCGGTAACAGGAGAGCAATCGTAGAGCTTCAGGGGGTCGCAGATCATACGCGACTTCATCACGTCCTCTACGGACAGGTCGAGTTGAAGATGTGCGTTCGGGTTCTTAAGAGCATTTCGATGATTCTTCGAGCTCACCACTGCGCACTGCTCTTCGGTCACACCGTACTTGTCCATGTACCTCCGTGCCTGGAGCGCGCATCCGGATACCATATCCAGGCCGAGGCTTCGCATATAGATCGGGTCGAAGACAGCGTTCGTGATGTAGGGAGAAACGCTCTCCGATCCCTTCGAATAGGCCGTGACCAGGGTCGTGCCGTAACTGCCCGACAGGGAGCGGCACATGCCGTAGAAGGCGCCGAAGGTCCCGTCCCCCTCCACACAGGATATGTTCCGGTCATAGCCACCGCTTACGTCCCCGGTGGCCATGGAGGAGATGGTGCGCCCATCCCAAAAATCGTTCGAAGTGGTGATGATGTTGTCGATGTCCTCAATCGTGATTCCGGCATCCTCCAGGGCGGCGACCACAGCAGGGTAGACCAGCTCGGCGTAGTTCACTTCCTTGCGCTGGCCTGCTGCCTTTGTCTGCCCGATGCCGATGATGGCGGCTCTGTCCATTTGGCACCTCACTGTTCGTTCAAAAAAGGGTTCAGACCGGTTTGAAGTACTTGACGTCGAGCAGCTTGCCGGTTCGCTCTTCATCGAACACGGCCTTCACCCGCAAGCCTGCGCGCACCTCGCCGAGATCGACCTCGCCGAGCAGATGCACCAGGCCTGTGTCCGCGCCGTCGAGCTTGATCACCGCGTAGGCATAGGGCGGCTTCATCGGCATGATACCCGTGTCCCGCCTGACGATGGTAAAGGTCTCCACGACCCCCTCGTCCGACACGTCCTGCCAGTCCCCTGTCTCCGCAAAGCAGTAGGGGCAGCTCTTTCGTGGGGGAACCAGCACCTTCGCGCACTTGTCGCACTTCTTTCCCACGAACTTCTTGTCGTTTTTCAGCGAGAGCAGGAAGTTGCTCGCGGTCTCCCCTGCCTGCCAGGTGTAGGGCACCTTGATCCGGCTCTCGTAGACCCTTGGTTCCACATCGTCCCAGACGTTCGACATCTCTACCCTCCGTTGTCATT
>JANQFG010000284.1 GCA_028277985.1 bacterium
CGTTGTAGCCGACGCCCTCAAGCTGCGCAGCGTTCCGATCACCCGCGTGGAAAACCACTGTGCATCCGGGCACGAAGCTCTGCGCAATGCGGCTCTGGGCGTTGCCTCCGGCCTCTACGACCGGGTGTTGGCCATCGGCTACGAGAAGCTCAAGGACACCGGTTTTCCGGGAATGGGAGTCGGCCGCGGCCCCCACCCGACATGGATGCAGCACTGGACCGCGCCGACCGCTTTCGGGTTCATTGCAAGCCGCTATTTTCGCGCAGCGGGATTGAGCGTTGAGAAAGGCAAGGAGATCCTTGCACAGATCGCCGTCAAGAACCATGCGAGCGGGTCGCGCACGGACAAGGCGCACCTGAGGAACGTCATTTCCCTCGAGCAGGCACTGAAGGCGCCGACCATCGCCTGGCCGCTCGGCCTGTTCGACTGCTGCGGAACCTCGGACGGCGCGTCCGCCGCCATCCTGGTTCGTGGCGATCACGCAGAGCAGTACAGGAAAGACCCGGTGTACGTGAAGGGGTTGGGGCTGTCGGTAGATCCGGTCATGCCCTATTTCCGGACCGGCTTCGATTATCTGGGCTTCGATGCGACCCGGGATGCGGCCCGGCAGGCTTACGAACAGGCAGGCATCCTCCACCCCCGGTCAGACATCGACCTTGCCGAGGTTCACGACTGCTTCACCATCACCGAGCTCGTCAACTATGAAGATCTGGGCTTCAGCCCGTCGGGAAAGGGCTGGCAAGACGTTCTCGACGGCACATTCCATCCCGAGGGAGCCCTCCCGGTGAACACGGACGGAGGCCTCAAGTGTTTCGGGCACCCGGTGGGCGCATCCGGGCTCCGCATGGTCTACGAAGTCTACAAGCAACTGCAGGGCAAGGCGGGAGAACGTCAGATTCAGAAAGCCCGAAAGGGCCTGGCCCACACCCTGGGGGGGCCCCCGCAGGTGTCCTGTGTCGTGGTGGTGGGCAACGAGAAGGACCGGGAAAGGTCCTAGGGGAGAGTCCGCATGTCAGGAGGCAGCAAAGGTCCCGCACAGGGGATCAAGAACGGCTTGCCTCATCCTCTTCCCGAACTCTCCTCCGGGGAGCTGCTCCGACTGCTCAGCGAGACGCAGCTCCGCTACCTGGATCTCATACCGAGGGATTCGCTCGAAGAGAAGATCGCCTACCTCGTCCTGGAAGGACAGGGGGCCTGGGGCGAGCTGGGGGCGGTTTTCGATCGCTTGCTCGAGGCGATTCAGCGTTTTTCCACCGAGGGCATTCGGACGGTCGTATTCGGCGGCGGAACCGGCTTGTCAAGCGTTCTGGGCGGCGACACGGCCCTGGCCGGCTGGCCCAAGTCCCCCTTCGGTGGATTGAAACGGTACTTCCCCAACTTCACGGTCGCAGTCTGTACGACCGACGATGGCGGCTCATCGGGCCGCCTGCTCCAGAGCCTGAGTTGTATCGCCCTCGGGGACATTCGGCGCGCCATCCTCTCTGCGATTACGCCCCGCGGCCTGTCGTCCCGCTATCCTTATCTGTACCCGAAAGAGCTTGAGACGGTCGTAGCTGCCCTGCAGAAGGTCATGAACCACCGCTTCGGCAGCTCTCCGGACTTCTCCATCGTGCGACGTCCCTCGAAGCTCTTGAGCCCGGCGGCTCGACGTTCCATTCCTGCGGCCCTTCTCTCCTGCCTGGACGATGCGGGCGCAGCCTTTGTCACACACCCGGCCTGCAAACGGGTCCCGCTCGAGGAGCAGTGCCTCGGCAACCTGCTGCTCGTCGGCTCTATCTACGGCCGGAGGCATCGTCCCCCGGCCACGGCCTCAAGAAAGATCGGCCCCTCCTTTTCCCCCTCCGCCACGGACATCGTGAGAGGCATACAGGCCTTTGCCGAGGGAATCGGGGCGGAACGAGAGTCTGTCTACCCCGCCTGCACCACGCAAGGGGAACTCCAAGTCCTGTACCGTCACGGTGTGGTGAGTGCCGGAGAAGACAAGTCTGCAAGGGGGCACAGCTCCTTCCCCGTGCAAAGGGTCTGGGTGCACTTTGTCCGCAGGCCCCACGTAGATGCGAGACTCCTGGACAAGATCGAACAGGCAGACCTGATCGTCTTCGCTCCGGGAAGCCTCTATACGAGCATCATCCCCATCCTGCAGATTCCTTCGATCAGCAAAGCTGTGAAGGGGAATCGGAGAGCCCTGAAGATCCTCGGAGCGAACTTCTGGGCCCAGCGGGGCGAAACCGACATTTCGCCAAGCCGCCGGGGGAGGACCTACCGGGAATACTACGTGTCGGACTTGATCGAGGCGTACCATCACAATGTGCCGGGCGGCGCGAAAGGGCTCTTCGATTCCCTTGTCGTCACGGACCTGCAATCGATCCCCGGCGATATCCTCCGCAACTATGCACTGGAGGGGAAGGTCCCGATCTACCTGGACAAGGACCGGGTCCGCGAGATGGGGTTCGAAGCGATAGAGGCCCCGGTCTTCTCGGAGCAAAGACTCCGACACGAGCGGGTCATCCAGCACGACCCCGAAAAGTTTGCCCAGGTCATCAAGACCCTTTGCTATCTTCACAGACATCACAAGAAGCCCGCCGCATCCTTTTCACTTCCCCCCTCTCCTTTCGATCCAGCAATCTCCTTTCCCAGGAAGGGGTATCTTTGCGATCATTGGGAACGGGCCCGTCAGAGGGTCGAGGCGATGGACATCGCCGACCCCCGCCTCCGAGAGGCCTTTCTGGACTTACTCTGGAACAACCGCGAGATCCTGCTGGAGCATCTGGACTATGTGAAGGGTATCCAGATGATTCCGAAACGGCAGTGGGCCAGAAGCACGGAATGGGACAACATCCTCGGATATTACGACCCGGAAGACGGAACGCTGAAGATCCACCAACATCTTCTGAAAGGGCCGACACACCGATTGCGTGAGGACCTGCTCATCGCCCTGGGGGAGTCCCTGCTGGGGAACTATTTCGCGAGGAAATCGACTCGCGCCGTGCGTGAGGCAGGTGAGGTCCTCGGTAAGATCTTCGAGATCGAGCTTCGACCGTCGAGAGAGCGCAAGACGTTCCTCAAGGATCGGGAATTGAGGGAATATCTTCGACTCGCCCAGCTCAGCCCTTCGCCCGGAGCACACGGGCTCTTTCGAATGGTGATCAACGGAAACGAGGCATTCACGCCTCCAGGACTCCATTTTGGGCTTCTCTATTCATGGTACGTCAACAACCGTTTCGGCGGAATCGTGGACTATGAAATGTCCCTGATAAGGTGGAAGATCTCCGAGCTCATCCCGAAGCCCTCCATGGTGAGGACACGGATGCAAGAGCAGATCGACTTCTTCCGCCGGGTCGTATTCCGTCAGAGAGTTCCCTGGCCTTAGCGCCCTCACCCGGGACGAGCCCGTCTCAACGAAGTCGGGCGCTCCTCTATCGACTCGAGAAAATGGAAGAGCAAGCACCCCCCAACCCGATCGTCTTTCCCAGGCCTGAGCATCGACTTTCCAGGAAGAACATCGACCCGGACGCGCTCAAGGTGCTGTTGCGTCTCCATCGACACGGATACAAGGCGTACCTGGTCGGGGGGGGAGTGCGTGACCTCTTGCTGGGCAGGGCCCCGAAGGACTTCGACGTGAGCACGGATGCACGGCCCGGCCAGATCAGAAAGCTCTTCAACAACTGCCGCATTATCGGAAGGCGCTTCCGCCTCGCCCACATCTATTTCCGGGGAAACAAGATCATCGAAGTGTCCACCTTCCGGCGAACCCCCACCGAGGTCGCGGTGGAAGAGGAAGCGGCGGTCGGCACGGCAAAAAGGGGGGACAACACTTTCGGTCTGCCCTACGAGGACGCTGTAAGACGTGACTTGACCATCAATGGCCTCTTCTACGATATCGCCAACTTCTCGATTCTCGACTACGTGGGGGGCATGGAGGATCTGAAGGCAGGCATCATCCGAACGATCGGCCCGTCGGACGAACGTTTTCAGGAAGATCCCATGAGGATGCTCCGTGCCGTCCGATACACGGTTAGAACGGGATTCGAGATGGAACCGGAGACCCTCGCCGCGGTCCGTCGAAACGCCTCCTTTCTCGAGGGAAGCAACCGGTTCCGCCTCCAGGACGAATTTCAGAAGGATCTGGAGAGCCCGGCCTTCTCCTCGGTGCTCCGACTCCAATGGGAGATGGGGATTCTCTCCGTCATCTTCCCGGAACTGGACGCATACCTTAGGGAGCAGGACGAAGGCGGGGCCGCACTGTTTCCCCCGTCCTGGATCTGGGACGCACAGGCCGGCCTGGACACCTCCTCCGAAAACCGGGATTTGATCAGGCAGAGAAGGGTCATGTCCCTGGTTGTGCCGCTGGTCGAGCGCAAGGTTACGAAAACGTACCCATCTCAGGCCGAGGCCCGAAAAGATCCAACCGGCATCAAAGACCTCGTCCGACAGGTGGAGACCCCTTTTGCCGTGCCCCGCAGGGAACAGGAAAAGCTCAAGACCTATCTAATCGGTTGGATGCGCCTTCTCGAGTTCATCGAGGTCAGCAACCTGATCCCGGTGTCCTTCCAGAAGAAAGCCTATTTCGATAGGGTCGTGCAGTGGCACCTGTTTCACCAGAGCGTGGCCGGACGATCGGAGCAAGAGGTTCGAGAGGCGCTGGACACGGCAATTCGGGCAGGTCGGGCCCGAAAACGCAGACCCAGGAAAAGGCGAAAAAAGAGGATGAGACATCGGAGAAAACCCCTCGATTTATCTTGACAAATCCAGGGGCTTTCCGTAGAATCATCCGAACATTCAGGCAGAGGCCGTCCAGGGAACGGGGCGAACAAAGGGCCCTGCTGGACGAGAACCGATTCCCGAACTGGGAGAAAACTTGCTTTCTCTGTTTCCGAGAGACAGAAAGAGGGCGTTCGTATACCTGCTTGCAGCGGCCGTTTCTCTGCCGCTCGGGTACCTCGTCGTTTCCTGGTCCATGAACACCTATACTTTCCTGTCCCTGTACCAACCCGACCAGCTCTTCCAGCAGAACGAAGATCCTGCGACCCCCAGCGAGACCACCGGGACCGAGATCCTTGAGGCCCTCAACGCAGAGATCGAACAGGAGAGCTATGTCAAACAGACGCAGGAAAGAGGATTGCTGGCCCGTGTGGACCGGCTCTGGCATTCCGTACGCAGGTACGTAGCTCCTTCCTCGAGCCGGGGAACCCGCGACCTCGCCCGGCCTCGCAACCCGAACACGGAGGAGAGACCCCTTTCTCACCCGTTTCCCGGGCAGACCCCCGGCGAGGAGAATACAGAACAGGATATCCCCAGCGTCCTGACTCTCGCCACGGACCCGGAGGTGCTCGAGAGCGCCTCGAAGGATGCCCCAGCGAGTCCCTCCCCTTCCCGAAAGACCTACAAGCCTCTCCTGAACGTCTCTACGAAGGCGGCCATGGACGCAATCCAGGAAGACGAGGGGGAAGCGACCGCAGAATGGCTCTACCGCTTCGAGTCGCTCAAGGGGGTTCGCACCCAGAGCCTTATCTACCAGTTCAACCGGAACCTGGCCCTCGAGGGTACGGTCGAGGCAACCCCGATGGTGGAGACGGATCCCGACCTCGGAGATTTCGGCTTCCGCACGGTCCATGCCCTCAACTTCCTGCGAGATCGACCCACCACTTCCCTCATGGCGGGCTACGACGGCGTCCATTCCGGATATCCTCTATCGTACGGGATCGGAGTCAATTATCGGGTCTCTCCGCTGGTCAACCTGCGTTTCGACTACTCCTACGAAACACCGATCGACTATCTTGTCGAATACAATGGCAGCTGGGAATCGAGCCTGATGACCAACTTTGAAAAGAGCCGGTCGGACAATCCGCTTTCCGTGCACAGCTTCTTTTTCGGCTTCCGTTATCTGTATCAACAGAAGGCCGTCCGCTTCCCTCTCCATACGGGTTTCTTCTATTCGACCAACATGGAAGACGAACCTCTGGATTCGAACGTCTCCATGGGTTTCAGCATGGGAGGGGGCATCCACAAGAGGGATCTTCGGCTTGGCTTTGCCTGGCGCTTTCGGGTGTGGGACGAACCCGAACAGCGCTTCCTCAGCGAACAGGAAATGCGAGAGGTCGAAACGAGGGTCTCCAACCAGTTCCTGTTCACCCTTCTATTCTAGAAGTGCTATCCCTGTTCCATCAAGGTTCGTCGATATGCACGCGGGGACTCGGGAAGCCTCCACGAGTCGTCCTGCGATAATCTCGTCCGGAACAGAGGATAGCACCAGAGGCCTCACCACTCCCATCCTAGAGGGGCGAGTTCTTCCGAAGTCGAATTCCTAACAGGAGATAGCTCGGGTGCCCCCTACTCACACCATGCCCTAGAGGCGATCAAATCGGGGGTGTGGTCGGAAGTGTGTCCCCGCCAAGCGAGACGTCGAGGTAGGGTGCTAGAACGACACTGTCCAGGAGTTCCTCGTCCAAGGCGCCCTGCTCTTCCCCGGAAAGCAGATGCCCCAGCGAAACAGGACGCTCGAAGATGAGATCCACGGCTATGCCCTCCGCGTCGTACCGGACCACCGGCGACCGAGCCAGTTGCCGCTGCAGCAGGAGGACGGCATTCTTGGTGAGCTGTTTGCGGGGTGACTCTTCAGGCGCGACATCGAGATAGCGCGAGAAGGCCTGCAGGGCCCCTCGGGGATTTTTCAGGCGAAGGTAGGCACAGCCGAGATTGAACGCCACGTCCGCGCGACCGGGAACGGCCCGTTCCGCACGCCGCAACGACTCCAGGCAGGCTTCATAGGCTCCCTGCTCGTACTCACCGAGCGCCTTTCGAATCAGCAGGGCGCCAAGCCGCTGGGGCACAGCGGATCCCTCCTCCCCGGGAAGCATTGTCCCCGAACGAAGAGCACCCTCGTATCGGTTGATCGCATTCTCATCGCTTCCCATCATCTCTTCGAAGACGCCCTGTAGGAGACTCATCCTCTGGTCAGGCTCAGGCAACCGGGCCTGTATGGTTCGAATACGGTCCAGCCCTCTTTCGTATCGACCGGCCCGGTAATCATCCCACAAAACCGACTCCGCTCTTTGCACGAGCTGATCCGCCTGCTTCTTCGGCAGCGCGAAAGGCTTGGTCCCCTCCGATCGGCGAGAGAGGATCGTCAGAGCTTCCCCCTCCAGGCGAAGGGCTTCGAGGGTACGAAGAATCTCCGCGTCCAGGTCGGGCGGAGATCTTTCTCCGGTCCTGGCAACGAGGAAGCAGAACAGCGCTTTGGCGTAGTCACCCCGGCCCGCTGATTCTTTCCCCTTCCGGTAAGCCTGGGAAGGATCGCGTAGACTTGCGATCAGGTCAGGGTCACCCTGGATCAGGGGCAAGAGCTCCTGCCGCAGTCGACCGTGCTCCAGGGCCTGCGAGGCCTCGAACAGGTGCAGACCGTAGTCCACCAGGGCCTCCTCCTTGTGACCTAGGGCACCCTCGATTCGGGCCTTCTGGTAGTGCACATCCCTTGCCTGTGCCTCTCCCAGGTACGGCTCGAGAGCGTTCATGGTTCCCAAGGCCTCGGAGAGGTCCTTCTGTCGCAAGGCGGCCTGCAGACGCTGCGTAAGGATGGCTACGATTCGATTACGAATCGCCTTCCGTCCGTTCTCCCCCCGGACACTGCGCAGGGACTCCTCATAGATCTTCAGGGCCTCGCCGGAGTTCCCCCGATGCTCGTGGACCTTGCCTTGCCACAGATAGGGAAATGCCTCGGCAGGGGCCCATTCTTTGGCCTGTTCGAGCACTTCCAAGGCCTCTGCCATGTTGCCTTCCACCAGCGCGGCCCGGCTGATCTCCCGGTAGGCGGATGCCATCTCCTTTCTGAAGCCTTCCTCCGCTCCGACGCTCGGGACGTTCCGAAGGCACTGCTGATAGTTGTCCAGGGCTTCCCGCCATTGCCCGGCCTGAAGGAGGAGATAGGCCCTCTTGCGATCGTCGAGGGCATTGCCCTCCCGAACCTCCTGCCGATCCTCGAGGGCTGCGAGGCCGGAGGACATGGTCTTGCCCCTTCTCCTTCGGTTCTTCTGCTCCGTGCGCTTCACGAGCAGGGTCACCTGCCGCTGGACCCTTTCGATCTCCTTCGGGTCCCGCTCGTACTTGAGGTACCGTTCCAGGAAATGGAGGGCCTCCGCCGTCTTTCCCCGCTTGAGAAGAACCGTCGCAAGGTTGTAGAGAAGCGCTTGATCTTCCGGCATGATCAGAAGGGCCTGTTCGAAGGCCTCCTGCGCCTGTGGGTATTCCTCCCTTGCGAACCGTTCCGTTCCCAGGAAGGAGTAATAGTAGGCAAGCTTCGCCTTCACCTCGTTCCGTTCGGCAGCGTCCGGATCCAGGTAGAGGTAACGGCGATAAGCAAGAATCGCTTGCTCCCACTTCTCCTCCTGCTCGTACACTCTGGCCAGGTTGTATGCCACCAATCCGTTGTCCTGATCCCAGTAGAGCGCCTTCTTGAGAAAGCGAAGGGCGTCCGAATATCCTCCCTCCTGGTACGCCTCGTCCGCCGAAGAGGTACACAGGCGGACCAACTCCTCCACGTAGGTGCGCCTGTTCCCTTCCTCCGGGCTCAGTTCCAGGATTCTCTCGAGATATGCCATCGCCTGTTCCGGTTTCCCGAGCCCAAGGTAGGTCTTTGCAAACAGGTAGAGGAGGTCCTGATTCTCAGGATCGACCTCGAGCCCCTTGTCCAGGATGTCCTGGGCCCGGGCGAGATAGCCCCGGTCGAGGTGCTCCTGAGCGAGAAGAACGTGGAGACGAATGACACGATCGAGAATCGCCTCCCGCTGGCGTGTCATTGGATCGACCTGGAGATAGGCGAGATAGTGGTTCTTCGCGTCTTCGAACCGGCCGACGTGCTCCTCGCACAAGGCCAGGTGAAGAAGGAGTCGGGTATCCTCCGCGTCCCATCGATACGCCTCCTGGTACTTCGCCAGCGCGCCGTCGTAATCCCCTTCCTTGAACCTCGCTTCCCCCGCCTTGCGGAGGCATTCCGCAATCCACTTCTTGGCCGGCCCCCGCTGGTTCGGGCCGCAAAGATTGTGGTATTCCTTGAGAGACGACGCAGACCTCTCCCATTCTCCCCGCGCCTCGTATACGCGACTCATGTTGAAATGCAGCGCCTTGGCGTACGGGTACAGCTCCCTTGCCTTTTCATACCAATCCAGAGCACGCAGATACTGGCGATTCTGGTAAGCCTGCGCGGCCAGCTCCCCGCAGAGCTGGAAGGCCCTTCTCTTGACCGTCTCCCGGTCCTCTGCCTCGGGAGCCCAACGCAGATAGGCCGTGTAGTGCCCCACAGACTCGCCCAGACGTCCCAGAGACTCGGCAAGAACCCCCATGTTGTAGTGCAGGGTGGGATCCTGAGGTCTTCGCCATGCGGCCTGCTGGAAAGCCTTGAGCGCCCCCTCACGATCTCCCTGCTGGAGTCGTTCCCGGGCCTGCGAAATCCAGTGGGTCTGATCGGCCGTCACCCGAAAGGGGAAGACCAGAAGCAGAAGAAGCAGGAAGGCAACCAGTGGAGGGAACCGTACGCCCTTTCGAAGCGAGACATGTTGCATCATGGTGGGAGACTCACGGTGGTTCGGTGCGCACGGAGCAGGAGCCGGGTCGATGCGGCTCATCCTCTGGAAAAACATAGCCTCTTTTACTCTACCAAAGTCGGAATCCCCCCGTCAATAAAGAAAAAAACAGGGCTCAGGGCCGGAGCGCCGGAACCTGAAAATGACCGGTTGTCTCGGAGTCGACACGATCGAACAGCCTTGCTCCCAGGTATTCATGGCCAACGGCCATTTCCTGGCACGGGCACGCGCACGGTCACGAATGGCACAGGGCGGCCGACACTATCTAATGTGATACCGGGCCATCTTCTTGTGAAGCCCCTCGCGGCTGATCCCGAGGTGTTCCGCGGTGCGTGTCCGGTTTCCGTAGTGCATTTTCAGCGCCTCTTTGATGAAGAACGCTTCCACCTGCTGGGTCCGGGTCTTCAGCGAGCCCTTTGGCGGAGCACCCGAGGGGAAAAGGGACTTCAGGACGTTGATCGACGAAGAAAGAAGGTCGGAAGGAACCAGTCTTTCGTGCTCGGATTGAATGACGACCCGTTGAATCTCATTCTCCATCTCCCGAACGTTGCCCGGCCAATGGTAGCAGCGGAGCAGGTCCATCGCTTCGGGGGTGAAGCCCATGATCCGCTTTCTCTCCCTCGAGGCGAAGCGTCCCAGGAAGGCCTCTGCGAGCAGGGGGATGTCTTCCTTCCGTTCGCGGAGCGGGGGCACGGTCAGGCAGAATCCGTTCAACCGGTAGTAGAGGTCTTCCCGAAACTCTCCCCGCTTCACCCTGCCCTCGAGGTCCCGGTTGGTTGCAGAGATCACCCGCACGTTCACGCGGATCGGCTCGGTCCCCCCTACGCGAAAGAACTCTTTTCCTTCGATGACGCGCAACAAGGCGGTCTGGGTAGAGGCGCTGATGTCGCCGATCTCGTCGAGGAAGAGCGTCCCGTCCCTGGCCGCCTCGAAGTAGCCGACCCGCCGCGCCTTCGCATCGGTGAAGGCACCCTTCTCGTGGCCGAAGAGCTCACTCTGATGGAGGTTGTCCAGAAGGGCCGCACAGTTGGCGATCACCAGGCTGCCTCTTCTGCCGCTCTGACGGTGAATCGCGCTGGCCACGAGTTCCTTTCCGGTCCCGCTTTCACCGCGGATCAGGACATTCGCCTGGGAAGCGGCGCATTTCCGGATCAGCCGCGCAAGATCCCTCATCACGACCGAGCGGCCGATCATGTTCTCGAAGATATGCTTGCGGCTTCCTTCCCGGCTGCATTGAACCATCTCCTTTTCCACCTTGTGCTGCATGATCGTTGTCCGGATACAGAATTGCATGGCTGGCTCGTGGCCCGCCTTATCAACCACCCAGTCCGCACCGCTCGAGAGCGCGTCGGAAACGAAACGATTCGAACCGTTGTGGAGCAGAAGCATGACCCTGCCTCGAGGGGAAACCTCTCGAGAGGCGACGATCCACCTGAGCAGTTCCTTCCGGTGGCCGTCCAGACCCTCCGTATCGATCAGAAACAGGGACGGGTGGACTTGTTTGAGTTCTTTTCTCTCTGCTCCCGGAAAGGGCAGAAAGAAGAACTCTCCGAGGTCCGCCCGTGCATCCTCGAAGAGCCTGTGCATCCGATCCTTGTCACTGCCCAACCAGCAAATGCGGTATCCCTTGGGTCCCATCGGTTCTCCTTCTCTCCTGCCTGATCATGTGTCCTTCCGGCGACTCCCGAAGTATTTCATGGGGAAAGCGCGGACACGGGAGCAATCACAGCAAGGCTCATGCCAGTTCGCCTCCGCCTTCCCTGCACGCTTCACGTCTGCGGTTCGCCTCTTTCGCTTGTGTGAAACCGTTGCCCAAAGGAAACAGAATCCCAGAACCTTGCTTCCCGGCGTCGACACCGGGGCCCTTCGCACTCAACATTCGCTGCATCTCTCATCTCACAAGGGCCCCCCCGGGGTTCTCATTGAGCCTTGCCAGCGGGACGCGGTTTTCCTAAGATGGGTTGGCTTCGCAAGGGAGACACCCAGCCCTGGAGGAAGAGAGTCCATGCGCTTCAACAAACGATCGCGGAAAATCCGTATCAAGAAGAAGAAAAAGAAGCAGGACGCCAAGGCCAGAGCCTCTCTCTGGGGATACATGGCCCTTGCCGTCATCCTGTTGGGGGTCTTCTATGCCTTCCTGTACAGCAGCCACCAGAAGGGACTCCGGAAAATCCGTCAGGAAAAGATCCAGGACGATTTCGATCGGATCTGTGCGGCCGCTATTCTCTACTCACAGGAACACGGCACATTCCCGACCACCGAACAGGGAATCGCCGCTCTTGTCAGGAAAACCGTCGACCCATCCCGCGCTGGGAATCTGGATGCAAACACAGGCGCACTCGAAAGGATCCCCATGGATCCCTGGCGGAATCCCTATGTATACAAGGGTTCGGCGCGAGCCGACGAAATCACCCTGATCTGCTGGGGTGAGGACGGCTCAAAAGGCGGAACCGGCGAAGCGGCCGATGTCGTGCGGCAGGGCTGCCGCTCCACCGCGCTGCCCCTGCGCTAGGCCTTCCGCATCTTCTTCTCCTGCCCCAACGCAACCGCACCGGGTTGCAGCCCCCTCCCCTTTGAATTTCGTCGTTCTACCGCCCCACGTGTGTCGAAGAGAAACTGAAACGTTTTGATTCTCTTTACAAACCGAGGTTATATATGGTAGGACGATGTGATCTCTAGCCCCCTATCCTCGCGCTCCATTCCACACAACTTGTCGGAGAGGAAAGAAAGAGATGACGACCGCGAATGGTAGAGCCACGGTTTTTCTGATCGTCACCCTGGTACTCACACTCATGCATACCGCACCTTCTGCCGCGCAGGAATATGAAATCATCGAATTGGGAACCCTCGGCGGCAATAGCCGCGCCACGGACATCAACAATCACGGCGTAGTGGTCGGATTCTCTGATGTGGGATCCCTCGACTTTCATGCCTTTGTGTGGCGGGAAGGCCAGATGACCGACTTGGGGATGTTCGCGTGCAGCGAATCTGATGACGATGCACGGGCCTATGCGATCAACGACGGGGGACAGATCGCCGGCATTTCCTCTGCCATCCCGGGCTGCGCCGGGTGCAACGGATGTCCCGGCAACGGCCAGTTCTCAGTCTGGTCCCAGGAACGCCCCGCCCTGTGGCCCGGACCGGCGGACGTCGGCGTGCAGGATTGTTATGTAATCTACCATATAGCGTACCCTGTCTGCTATTTTCACAACGGCAAGGCCCTGGGGATCAACAACTCCGGAGTGGTGGTCGGATCCTCTTACTTTCCCGACGATACCAGCCACCACCACGCCTTTCGCTCGAGCGGGCAACCGGTCGATCTGGGAACGCTCCCGGGCCACATAACGAGCGAGGCCTGGGACGTGAACGATTTTGGGGATGTGGTGGGGTATTCCATCCCTGCTGCCAGCAACCACTATGCCGTTATCTGGAGGGGAGGAGGGGCACCCGAGGCCCTTCCGTCCCTGATCGACACCTACGGTCGCGACAGCAAGGCGTACAGGATCAACAACAGCGGGATCATTGTTGGTGAGGCCTGGGACGGCACGTATTGGCATGGTGTCTACTGGGACGAGAACGGCCAGATACACGACCTCGGCATCGGCAAGCATGGAGACGTCAACGAACACGGGGACATCGTCTGCACCACGGTCAACGGAACCATGTACAAGGACGGGACGTTCTATGACCTGCTCTCCATGACCATCGGCGGGTCGGACTGGTCG
>JANQFG010000138.1 GCA_028277985.1 bacterium
TCTGTTTCTCATAGAGGCCCTCGAGTTGCCGGACCGCCTCCTGCAGTTCCACGCGTTGTCCTGCCGACTGAAGGAGCGATACGAAGATCTCGTGCCCCTCGCATTCGCTGGGCCAGAAGGACGTGATCCAGCGGGCCAGGGAGAGAGCGCCCCCCAGGGATCTCTCTTCGCCGCCCATTTCTTTCGTGACCTGGCAGAGGCGTTGGAAGGGGTCGACGAAAGGGGCGTCCGGTTCCGGGAAGATAGCCTCGAACACACGGACCTTCTGTTTCGTTTCTTTCAAGGGAAGGTGCGTGAGCTCTTGAAAGATCTCCCAGAGCTTTTCCTGCTGCTCCTCGGAACGGAGAATCTTGGCAAGACTCTCGTAGTAGGGATACGCGTCCGCGTAAAGACCGTACTGATAAGAAATCTGGGCGGCCCTGCGAAGAGCCGGAACCGACTGGGGGTGGATCTTCAGGATTTGCTTGAACAGGGCGATGGACTTGAGATGGAATCCTGCCTTGGCAAAGATCTCGGCCGTTTCGGTGTATTGTTCTACCGCCTTTGAGATCTTCTTCTGTTTCGTGTAGAGGTCACCCAGCTTCAACCTGCTGCGGGTGTCTTTGGGATTCTTCTCGATGAGATCCTCGTACCCCTTGCGGATCTTGTCCCATTTTCTCCGCTGAAAGAGATCCTGAATCTTCTTGATCATGGATCTGACCTTTTCTAAACAGTTCCCGCTTGCCGAAGCCTCTGGACGAGGCCCTTGAGCGCGAGATGATAGCTTTCCGGCCCGAACCCGGCCACGATACCGACCGCGATATCCGATAGATAGGAATGACGCCTGAAGGGCTCCCGGCTATGAACATTCGACAGGTGAACCTCTACAAATGGAATGTCCGTGGCCAGAAGAGCGTCCCGCAGTGCCACGCTCGTGTGTGTGTATGCGGCAGGGTTGATGACGATCCCGTCGATCCGATCACGGGCAGCCTGAATTCGCTCGACCAGTGCAGACTCGGAGTTGGTCTGGAGGATCTCCTCGATGTCCACACCCATCTCCTTCGCCCGCTCCTTGAGGTCCTCGTTGATTTCATCCAGGGTCTTGCGGCCGTAGATATCCGTTTCCCGAGTTCCCAGGAGGTTCAGATTCGGCCCGTGCAAGATCAGGATTCTCATCTTCCCTTGCTTCCCCGTTTTCGTTCGTCAATCGTCCTGCGACGCATCAATGCGCAGAGAGAGCCTTCGCATTCTCTTTCGTCTTCGCACGCGGGCTCCGGGGTACGATGCGCTGTTTGAGGTCGGCAAGTCGTTCGTGCAGATTCGGATTCTCCGGCTCCCGAAGGCAGAGTTGTCTGTACATCTCGAATGCTTTGTCGTTGTATCCCTGCGAAGCATAGATCTCGGCCAGGGTCTGCGTCACGATTTCTCCGGAGCGGTTCTCCATGGACGCTGGGTCCGCTCCGCTGCCGGCGCGTGCGCGGAGCTTCTGCCAGGATCGTTTTGCCTTCTCGTCCTGGGGGTCGAGGGAGAGGATCCTGTGCACGGTCTTCTCCAGGTTGTCCCAATCATGCTTGTCTTCGTAAATGTTCAAGAGCAGTCCCTGGGCGATCAGGTTGTCGGGTGCCGTGAGAATCACCCTCTCCAGTTCCTTCACCGCCCGCTCGGTCTCACCCTTGCCCACATAGGCCCTGGCCAACGCGACCCGGCCGCTGACAAACCCGGGATGATGGTGGAGTCCCCTCTTACAAACCGCTATCGCTTGATCCAGCATATTTCGTTTTCTATATGCCTCTGCTAGGGCTGCGAAAACCAACGAGGAGGATTCCCTCGCGAGGATCTCCTGGTACCGGGTGATGTCATCGGCCTCTCCGGCTCCGTCCCGATGCAAGTCCGAGGCCTTATTCCCTGTTTTCCCTCCCTTTTCCTTATCGGCCATTCGGGCCGTCTCCTTTACCTATAACGGGGCTGTACGCGCAAAGAAATCGCTGCGTCCCTTGCTGACTGGCACACATCTTGCCACATATCCGCATGCAGGCGTGAAGGGTCGTTTAAAGCCTACCACGCGAGGCCAAAAAGGCACAACATCTTTGCACGGGATCGGGTCGCCACAGACCCGCTCCGTGACGCTCATAGAATACATGAGGAAATCATAATAATTGATTGAAATGAAAAAATAAAGTGAAAAGAAGAAAGGCAATCTATTCTCGCGGTCGGTTTTCCGAACATCTCGGGACACAAACCCATCAAGGATGAGGAAAGCGCGAGCCATGAAAACGAATCCCACAAACAAAACGACAGGTTATACGAAAATGGCCTCTTCCCGTGCTTCCTGGTTTCGGTTTTGTACTCGTCGTAACCACACAGACTGCCTGGCAACGGCGAAAATTGTCAAGAGAGGGACGCTTTGCGGCACCCTGCTTGCAATTCTTTTCGCCTTCCACGTGCTTGCACCAGGCGTTTCGGCCGACACACAGACTCTGGCGAACTACACGGCCTGGCCTCCGTTCATCTCGGCCACCGTGAAACCGAATATCCTCCTGATCCTGGACAATTCCGGGAGCATGAACGAGTTCGCGTACAAGGAGGTCATGGGATACCGATGTGCGAGCACCGAGGCCCTTACGGGGTATGAGGAGGGCACGAAATACTACGGACTCTTCGACCCGGACCTGTGCTACAAGTACGACAATTCGGGGCACTACTTCTATCCGTCCGGGGCCGTCGTCGACGACCCGGCCACGCCGAACGTGCGGGAACGGTCTGCGGGCTTTGACGCAGACCCGCTGCGCTTCTCAGGAAACTGGCTCAACTGGTGGACCATGCGGCGCCTCGACGTAGCCAAGAAGGTCCTGACGGGCGGACGCCTTGCGGACGATCCGAACAACTATGTGCTGCTCGGCACACCCACCGAGAGAGACTATCGGAGGATCTATAACGACTACACGGTTGCTACGGACCCGTTCGCGGTCGTGACAAAGAACGTCTACTACACGCCCTTCCGCCAGGGCGTGTATTCCTACTTCTTCAACAATAGACGAAACGGCGAATTTGCGATCCTGTTCAATTTCGTGGCCGCGACCTTCGACCACACGGACGATCTGGGACCGGACGGCTGTGCGGACACGGGTGTTTATACGGTCCTGACAAATGATCCCGCCTATCAGAATGTGGGCGAGTCCGGCTACGCGTACGACGCCTACATCCTGGCCGTAAAGGCAGGCTCGGTCGGCGTCGACCTGCCGCCTGCCGGCATCGTGCAGAATATGGCGGATCAGGTCCGGTTCGGCTACATGCAGTTCAACATCGGCGCAGGGCCCGCAGAGGGGTACACCGGGGACTACAGCACCTGGGACATTGATGGAGACGGCATTGTCGATCTCAGGTGGGGCTACGCGGACGGCGGCCGTGTGCGCAACTACGTGGGAGACACCGAGACGATCGTTTCACCCCAGGGAGAGACGGTCCTACGACTCGTGGACAACATCAACCGACAGATGATCAAGATGATGACACCCCTCGAAGAGGTTCTGAATGAAGCGGTACGTTACTATAAACAGGTTCCGCCCTGCTACGAACCGGACTATCCGGACAACCCGCCGGCCAATAACGTGGACTTCGAGGTGAACGATACCTGGGATCCGTACTACTTCAATGATTTCTACGGTCCGGGCTCCGGGGAATGGATCCCCTGTGCCAAGTCCTTCATCATCCTGCTCACTGACGGCGAGCCGAACAACAACAGCGGGGCGGGAAGCTGCGGTGATTACAACGCAGACTTCGATGGGGACGGCGGCGGCTTTCTTGAGGACATCGGCTATCTGATGAACACCGATGACATGCGTCTCGACCTTCCGGGAACGCAGAATATCTCGCTCTACACGGTCTGGACCTTTGAGTCGCCGGACGAATCGCTGGAGGCGGTCAACTATCTGAAGCGGGCCTCCAGGGCAGGAGCCTTCACCGACATGAACGACGACGGCCAACCCTGGTGTGAGGAGAACTGCGGGGGATGGGGTACGGGATTCTACCCCGGATCGTGCGGCTCGCGGGATGCCACGGATCTCTGCACGGCCCACACGATGTGTCAGGAGTGGGACCGCAACTGCGACGGAATCCCGGACACGTATTACGAGGCCCAGGATGGGGAGCAGATTTCGGAGAGCCTCCTTCTGGCCATCACCGACATCCTCCGGCGGAGCGCGTCCGGTACGGCGGTTTCCATCCTGTCGACGAGCGCGCACGGAGAGGGCTCTCTGTTTCAGGCCTATTTCAAGCCTACCGAGGTGACCGCCATGGGCGAACAGTCGGCGGAAATGCGCTGGCTCGGATATCTCCACGGCCTCTGGGTGGACGACCACGGCAATCTCCGTGAAGACAACGGCGACTTCAAGCTCATGTACGAGCAGGACAACATCATCCAGTTCTACTTCGATGAAGAGAACGGGACCCGCGTCCGGAGGAACTACGTTTCCGAAGGCAATCTCTACGGGGATGACACCTGGGACGAGACGAACATCTCCATGAACGATGTACGGTCCATGTGGGAGGCGGGCAAGAAACTGGCGCTGCGGAACATGAATGCCGACCCGAGGAAGATCTATACGAGCCTGGACGGAACCACACTGATCGAGCTTGATCCCGGCCAGGCGGCCACATTCCAGCACTATCTGCGTGCTGCCACGGTAGACGAATCAGAAGAGATCATCTACTTCACCCACGGGGTGGAAGAGCTTATCCCGTCCAGCATGCGACCGCGCAAAGTGTTCGTGGATACGGATGGGGATACCATGGCGGACGAAGAGACCCTCTGGAAGCTGGGAGACATCATCTACTCCACGCCGGCAGTGGTTTCGCGTCCCATGGAGAACTACGACGACATCTACAGCGACCCGACATACGGGGAGTTCGAATACATCTACGCCAGAGGTGTGGGCGCGTCGCCCTCTCCAAGACCCACGGTGGTGTACGTGGGGGCGAATGACGGAATGCTTCATGCGTTCAATGCAGGGGTCTACAGGCCGGGCAGTGACCCCTCCACCGAGGACAGGGAACACGGTCGTTACACACTGGATTATCCTTCCTACTACACGAGTGCTCTCGGCAAGGTGCCGGAGCGAGGAGAGGAAATCTGGGCGTTCATTCCGAAGGCGCTTCTCCCCCATCTCAGGTGGCTCACGGACCCGAACTACACCCACGTCTACTATGTCGATCTGAAACCGAAGATCGCCGATGTGCGTATCTTCCCGGACGACAGCATTCATCCGGACGGTTGGGGAACCGTGCTCATCGGGGGGCTCCGCCTCGGAGGCGGCTTGTACGAGGTGGATGATTTCAACCAGGACGGTACCCCCGGCGATACCGCGGTGTTCTCGTCCTGCTACTTCGCCCTGGACATCACCAACCCGGGTGCGCCGGAATTGCTCTGGGAATTCACCGACCCGGACAATCTGGGCTTCACGAGTGCCTACCCGACAATCGCCCGAGTGGGAGACCGGACTGGGAAGGGAGACTGGTACGTGGTATTCGGTTCCGGACCCACCGATTTCGACGGAGAGAGCGACCAGCAGGCTTCCATCTATGTGCTGGACCTGCTCACAGGCAACCTGGTGAGGCGTTTCGGAGCGAACCCGGGCGGGGACGGGTTCCCGGAAAACCCGATGCTCGAGAGCCGCGCCTTCATGGCCGGAGCGGCCTCCATGGACATCAACCTGGACTACCAGACGAATGCGATCTACATCGGCGAAAGCCTCCAACTCCCGGGGGTGAATGACTGGCACGGGGGCATGTATCGGATCCTGATCGCGACCCCGGACACGGAGACCTACCCGGCTCCGAACGGTTGGACCGCTTCGGCTCTCGCCTTCACAAAATCGGACCAGGCGATCATGGCACCTCCGGGGTTGGCCACGGACTACCAGAACACCCCGTGGGTGTACTGGGGCACGGGTCGGTTCTATACGGAAGACGATAAGATGGACCTCCACACGCAGAGTTTCTACGGTGTAAAGGACACGACTCTCGATGAAGGCGGGAGTGCTCTGGGCATCCTTCCGAACGACCTGATCAATGTCACGAATGGTGTGGTTACGTACGGTGAGCCGAGTACCGTGTCCGGTATCCCTGATGTGGCAGCGGGCAGTTCCTGGCAGGCGATGCTCTCCGCGATGCGCGGCACCGAGTCGGATCCGACGTACGGGTGGATCCTGGATGTGGTCGATATCGCCGGCTGGGGCTCCGGGGAGCGGGTGATCGAAAAGCCGAGTCTCTATGGGGGGTTGGCCATGTTCACCTCCTTCAAGCCGAACGAGGACATCTGCGGATTCGGGGGTGAGGGCAGGCTCTATGCCATGTACTACGAAACCGGCACGCCATACAGCCGAGAGGTGTTCAGCCTCAACAACCCGGCGATGGGGACCCCGCTCCGACGTTCGGTGAGCCTTGGCCAGGGCAGGCCTTCCAGTCTTGCTATTCACGTTGGACAGGAAAAGGGCGGCAAGATCTATGTGCAGCAGAGCACGGGAACGATCGAAGAGCTCGTGATGCGGACCCCCTTCGGCCAGAAGAGCGGAAACGTGCTTTGGTATGAAGACTAGGACCAATAACGCGAAACAGCGTGCAGAAGTGTGAAAAAGCCGGACAGCGGCATGAGGAAAGGGAGAAGGCGATGAACCAGCAAGGACTTGGTCGATCGAAGAGGACGAGAAAAGGACTCCTGATCGGGATTCTTCTCTTCACGGTCCTGGTTGCCTGGGAGACAGTCGGTGCAAGCGAGAAATACGGGATGCCGAGTGAAGAAGAAGCAAGGCGCCAGGGGTACATGCTTTCCGGGACCCGTGCCGAGGAAGTCGCCCGGGTCCGTTCGCTGATCACCCAGGAGGACAGGCTCTTCGTGAATGGCGAACCCTTTGTTCTCAAACGCCAGACACGCTTTGAGGATGAGCGGGGCATGCGAATCCGGCTGCAGGATATCCCTGCGGGAGCGCAAATCGAGCTGGAATATCGGACAGGCTCCACCCTCGAGGAGAGTGGGTACGGTCCGGAGGCGAAGATTCTCCGCCGGATCCGGATCGTTCAGCCCCCGGCAGGGAAGAAACCCGTACGCTGAGGAAAGCCATGAACCTTTTGCGAAAGAAAACAGCAAGGAATCGAACAAGTGGTTTCAGCCTTGTCGAGCTGATGATCGTCCTGGCCCTGATCGGAGTGACCACCGGTGTCGGCGCTGTCTACATCGGCTCGAACGAAACAGAGCTCCGCAAGTTCACGCGGAACGTTCGGTTCGATCTGGAGAGGGCGAAACAGGAAGCGGTGTCGAGGAAGGACACGGTTCACCTGGAGCTTTCGTACGACCCTCCCTCGGTCGACTGTGACGATGACGGCTCTCTGACGGCCGAGGACCAATGCTACGTGCTCTACGAGGACTTGAACGGCGACAACCAGTACACATCCGCCTCGAACGAGAAGATCAAGGCAGAGATGGCTTCGAAAAAGATACGGTTCATAAATGAAGAAGGAGTTGGGGGACTCGCGTTCTTCTTCACCCCGACCGGGGAGAGCCGAGCGAAGGAGGTCGATATAAAGGCAGCGGTTCAGGTCGAGGAGAGCTGCTGCAGTTCCCGCTGCATGGCCGTATCCTACCCCCTCTCGGTGAGTCACGTGGGAAGGATAAGGGTCGGCCAGAAGGAAGCGGGATGCATGGGACAGCCTAACGAAAGTTGTATCGATTCATCCTATTGCACCATCTAAGAGGTTAGAAATGAAGAACAAAACAGGGATCCTTTCCGGACGGCGGCGGGTGGCGCAGGCCGCAGGGGCGGTGCGTTCCAACAGGGGCTTCAGTCTGCCTGAGCTCCTGATTACACTGGTCCTCTCCAGTCTGCTCGTCAGCGGGATGGTCGGCGGGTATCTCGTCCAGAAGCGAAGTTACGAGGACGAGGCGGGGCTGATCGACATGCAGATGAACGGTCGGCTCGCCATGGACAGGGCAGCCGAGGTCGTGCGAAGCGCCGGGCTGGGCTGCAAGGACAACTTCCCGCCGAAGAACAATGATGTGCTGGAAGGGGTTTTCAACAACTACACGCAAGTGTTTACGGCTCGAGACCGGAACGACGGTCCGGACATCTTGACCGTGGTGAGCGGGCTTCGTCGCCGGACGTTCGTGGAAGCTCTCGGGACGGACTACGTAGTCGTCGAAGACATCAAGAATCCGAACGAGGTGGCCCACTTCGACCTGGACAAGAACCGATACATCTTCTTCTCTCCCCAGGGTGAGAATCAGTTTCTTCAGGTGCAGACTGTCGACGAGATCACCAGGGAGGTGGGGCTCTCTGCGCCCTGCGACGACCTGAACAACGAGTTCTGCAGTATCAAGCAGGGCGACAACGTGTTCCGCGTGAACGCCTTCACGATCACCCTCGACCAGAACGGGGGGGAGATCATAGATGTGGACGACGACGGGTCGGTAGTGGATCGAGACGGGGATTTGACGCCGGATCTCTACATCTACACAAACACGCGGGACCTCATCCCGGATCTTGAGATGGCCGCTGCAGGACAGGCGAACGTGAGCTCTGCGGAGGTGGCAGAAGGGATCGAGGCCCTCCAGTTCCGATACGGATGGGACGTGAACGAAAACGGCGAAATCGAGGACGCGGAGTTCGTCGACGACCCGACCGGGAACGAAGACCGTGTGAGGGCCGTTCGAATCTATATTCTTTCTCGGACCCTGACACGTGATCCCGGATACACGGACCCGAACGCTTCCTATACGCTCGGAAATCACACCCTCACGCTAACCGCTGAGGAGCGCCAGTATCACAGGCAGCTCTTCGTCGAAACGGTGATGGTACGGAACATGAATCTGTAAAGCGTTTCAGGAGAAACCTACCATGAAACAGCCGTCTGAAACCAGGAGGAGACAGGGAGTGATCAGCAGGATGACGAGAACCTGCACCACCACCGGAGGATTCACTCTTCTGGAGATCCTGATTGCGATCGTGATTCTGTCGATAGGCGTTCTCGGGTACATGGCGGTCCAGTTCCAGAGTGTAAGCAGCCGTGCCTTCGCCAAGACGCTCCATACGGCAATGACCACCGGGATCACGAACCTGGAGGAGCTGCGCACTCTCGATTTCGCACAACTGGGCGGCGAAGGCGTCGAGTACTTCGACAAGATCACCGGCCAGGTAGCCTCGGAAACCGACTACGACGAGGGGACGGCCTACAAGGCCGAGTGGAGCATAGCCGACTGGAGCGATGTCTCCGACAACCCGAACTGTTTCATCAACGAGATGAAATCCCTCCAGGTCGTAGTCAGTTGGAAAGAGAAGGGAATGGACTATTCATCCGCGTTCTTCACCTTTGAGAGGGGCAGGAAGACAGGAGACATCTCATGAGAGACCAACGCGTATCCATGAAAAGGACCCTGGGGGGCCAGGAGGGCATGGTCCTGCTTTCCACCCTGCTCATCCTGTCGGCGGTTTCGCTCGTGGCGGTCGGCATGAGCGGGGATACGACCACCGCGCTGCAAGTCGCAGGGAACCGGAGGCTTGCACAGCAGTCCTTCCATCTTGCCGACGGAGGTGCCGACCTCGGCACCCACGTCGTTCTGGACTATCTTTACCCGGATGCAGTGGACCCGGACTCGGACTTTCCCCTCTACGACGACGTGGTCTCTCTCATGGACGGGAAGCTGCAGATGACCCACTTCCGAACCGATAGTAACATCATGTCGGACATCAAGGGCTATCCGGGCAACGACAACCAGGAAGACCCGGATCTCCAGGATCTGACCGCTTACCCGGCCGATTTCTCCTTTGAGCTGGTCGCCGGCTCGGGCATTCCCTTCGAAGACTCCACCGTGCTCGTGGACGTGGATCGACTGAAGTCGAAGTACCTCGTGGGCTCGAGCATAGAATTCGCCGCAGGATACGAAGGAATCGGCAAGGGTGCCGGAGCAGGTTCCGTTGCCGTGTTCTACGGGATTCGATCGAGGGCGGCGAACACGGTTGCCATGGGCGATCCCCAGCCGCGTATCCACGGACAGGTGGGCACGGTCTATCGAAAGGTGTCCCAGGTGGTAGGCGGTGGCGAATAGCTGAAGGTCCCCACGGTTTCGACACGCAGTTCTCGAGAAAGCAATTGCGGCAAGGGAAGCCCCTCCTTTCTCCTATCCTATGGGACGGCCGGTACCGTGACGGGCCGGCCGCTTCACTGAATGTAGCCCAGAGAGCGCAATGCTTCGCGGGCTTTGGGATCGATCTTGCGGGTTTCGGATGTTTCCGCGCCCGAGCGTGTCACGTTCCTCCAAACCTGAAGATTCAGCGTTCGAAATTCGTCCAGGAAGCGCTGCACGCCCTGATTGAAAAGGATATCCATCCGAAAACTCGTGAGATCGTCCTGCGACGTCTCCGCTCCGACCACCGCGTGGCGAAAGACGCGCGTGTTCAGAAAACGGGCATAGGGTCCCTGGGGGGAGAAGGCGTCTTCCGGTGGCGCTCCGGTTCTGAGGTCTTCCGTATGGAGCACGTGGAAATCTCGGAAGAACAGGGAGCCATGCGTTATCTTCTCGTGCTTGAACTTGTTTTCCACTTCCTCGGAAAGGACCAAGCGGTTGTTCCAGAAGGCGGGATCCTCTCCCCTCATCAGAGGAACGAGTGAGTCCCCTTCGATCAACAAAGGATCGGTGTTGATCTCGAGGAGGTCCAGAATCGTCGGGAATACGTCAATCAACTGAACGGGCGCCGCGATCTTCCGTCCCTCAGGGATCCTGCCAGGACATATCATGATCAACGGTACATGGAGAACCTGGGCATAGCCCGGAGGGCGGTGGCCCCACAAGCCGTTCTCGCCCAGGTGTTCTCCGTGATCGGAAAGGATAATCACCAACGTATCCGCCAGGAGCCCCCGGTTCTCGAGATTCTCCAGCAGTCTCGCGAAGAACAGATCGTTGTTCCTCACCTCCAGGTCATAGAGGATGTTCCGGCTCTCCACAGTAGGCTGCTTCACCCAGGTGGGGTCAAAATCGCGGTCTCTCTTCACGGGGTACAGGTCGCCCTTGTAATGGCCGGAGTATTCCGCAAGCCGTTCTCTAGGGGGATCATACGGGCCGTGGGGATCGATCAGGTGAAGATACACGAAGAAGTTCCGGTCCCCGTTCCTGTCCAGCCAGGCATTCAGGATCGAGCCGTCGTAGAGGCTGTCGGCACGCGGGCCGAATCTCTCGGGGTCGTAGACCGTGCCGAATCCCTGGTGCACCCCGGCATGGGCCCCCGCATTGACGTTCTGAATAAACGATGCCGTGGCAAACCCTTGGTTTCGAAGGATTTCGGCAAGTGTGAGATAGCCGTCGTTCAGCCGTTCATCCACGCGCCAGACCCCGGTAGCCGAAGGGTACAGAGAAGTCATCAGGCTAGGGAGTGAGGATCGCGTCGTGGTTGACTGGGAAAAGGCGTTTTCAAAAACAACCCCCTGTGTGGAGAACCTGTCCTTCACCGGTGTTGTGTCCCCCGTGTATCCGTAATGGCCGATGCGGTCGGCACGCAGGGCATCCTCCAGCAGGATCATTACGTTGAACCGTTCTTCCGAAGCGCCCCGCAGTGCGGGATTCGTCCAGAAAAACGTGTTCGGTTCCGCCCCGCGCACAGAGACGGAAACCTCCACGTGCTTGCCGGCATAGTCTGCAAGATCCACCGAGGCGTCATACCAGACTTCCGGGTCGGCGATCTCCTTGGAAAAGACCGTCTTTACCGCCTCGCCCTGCCGCAGCGTAAGGGTAAACCGAACCGGCGCATGAGCCAGCAGAACCCCGAGACCAAAGGTCAGCTCCGGATCCCTGGCGGGAACCACTACATCCCAAGTCAATTCCATCGGCGGCCCCATGAAGACCGACTTCCGCGTCTCCCCACCCTTCATCTCGTAAGTCAGACCGTAAGGACGTTTTGAATACCTGTCCTGCTTGGTGCGGAAACAGATGGAATCGATTTCGATATCGTCTTCATCCGTGACGCTGGGTAACAGGAACAGCTTGCGGATGGGGGTGTCCCCGAAAGCCTCTCCTTTCAGGACGTTGGTCACGTCAACTCTGTACGTGTGGAATGCGTTATCCGGGACAACGGGAATCGACAGATAGTCGGTCTTGTGGGCATCCAAGATGTCTGCCTCGGGGTTTTCGCTCCAAGCGAAGAGCAAGATCGTCGCTCTGGCGACCTTCAAGCGCAGCTCGATCTCGCCGACGGATTCTCTGTCGATCTCGATGGGTTCTGCGTTCTGCAGTACGTTGGACCGCGTGAACCGGTACTTGAGGATTCCGTCTTCCACCCGATACGCTGCCGGCCGGATCTTAAGGTCCTTGTCGCTGTCAAAGTTGAAACAGAGGTTGCCGTAGTGCCCCGTGCGGAGCTTGCCCACACTGGCCGGGGCCGTGAAGCGTGCCGACTCCAGGTTGTCGTCAAATAGAACGAAGTCGCCGTTTTCCGGTCGCTTGCCGAGCCTCTCCAAGGCTGCTTTTTCGTCGAATCCCTGCGACGCTTCCACCAGATGTCGGGTGCGGCTTAACGCATGCTTCTGGCTTTCGTTGAATTTCAAACGGTTGACCTTCGCCGTGTTCATGAGCCAGTTCGCCCCGCCGAACACGAATACAAAGAAGAACACACAGAAAAAGGCGAGAAAAACCTTGCGGTATATCCCTGATTTCATAAAGGGTTCCCTTTGTTTGCCATCATCCCTTTTCACGTCTCTACATCTTTTCGGAACAAAGCGGCGAGAAGTTGACGGTGCCGTGCAGATTATCCCGGCAGGTGTCCTGCGGATCATGGCTTGGAGGGGAACAGCACGGTGTCGTTTCTAGAGACGAATCAGCTCTCTGGTCTTCTCGCTAGGGTCGGAGATGAGGGAAGGGATGGGGCGGGTTCATGGCGTCAGCACCGTTGCAGCTTCCTTCCTCGAGTCATGGTACTCAAAGGTCAAAAGCCTCCGGCAGAGGCCTGCAAGCCTTTGTCCCTGCCGGGCCGACCGTGGTCCGGCAGGGACAAGAGAGGCGGTTCAATCAAGCGCGCATCGGCGTTTCCGATTGCTGCTTATTCTGCAGTTATTCTCTTCGTGTACAAGGGCGTCGCGTTCGTGGTATCGTTGTCGTAGGCTCGGACCAGACAGGACTGGCCTGCGCACTCAACGTGGATCTGCCCAGATCCGGCCGCGCCGGCAGCGGACGTGTACAGAACGGTCGTGTTGTCGTATGGGCTGAATCTGTCATCGGTTCCGTCACCGTCTGCGTCGTTCATGATACTTATGAATTGCGTTTCCAGGGCGGAGATGTCCGCCGGTGCACCGACAGCGTCTACCGTGCCGTCATTGTCCCAGTCCACGGTTTCCAGATCCGCACCGCCGGCCATAAAGGAGGTCAGTCGCGACAGGAGTTCACTCCCCGCCCTGCCGGGGTTGGTCGTCATGATCTTTGACTTACTTCTCTTCTGCATACCGAGGTAGTTGGGGATGGCGATGGCCGCCAGAATGCCGATAATCGCCACAACGATCATGAGCTCGATCAGTGTAAAACCTTTTCTGTTCCGCAGTTTGGTAAGCATTTGTTGTACCTCCCATTGTTGAAGATGTTTTCCGTCTTGGTTTGAGCGTTTTTCGTTCTCTTGCCCGTTTCAGTTTGTTTGTTCCCCCGTGGAGCACACCTCCTTTCTTTGCGTACGATTCTTTCTGGAGATTTGTCAGTCTCTTTCGCTATCGTTTTGTGCGATTTGTGCGTTTCGACACCTCGTTTGTGCAAAGGGCATGCCATGTCGGTTGGCCGCCCTCTCCGCTCGTTTGTTGGTAACCGTTCGGGACGCCGAAACAGGGTGGCTATCGTTCTTTTTGTTTATTAAAAGCAGGTGGTTACGAGGTGAGGCATCCGCCTGTGCATCAAGCGGCGGGTCTGAGCTGACGAGTGGTCAGATGACGCCCGTCCCCTCCGAAAAGTGACAATGATTGTCACTCTGCTGCCGTTGAGATGTCTTGGAGCAACTAGCGAACATGTATTTTGGGTAGGCCGGGTGCGGTGCGGTGGGGCACAGAGGCGCCAAGGGCCACGCATCGCCTGCGTGGCCCTTGGTGATGGACAAAACAAAGATTGGCTCGACGGTTGCCTCCCGCGTTAGCCGCTCTCCGCCTTGACGGTGATATAGGATTGGACCGTCTCACCCGTTCGCACGTCCCGCACGTTGACCGTGTAGTTGCCTATGGCAGGCGGCACGAACAGGAAGGTTTGGCCTGAGGAGGTGCCTGGGAACGCATCCGTAGTCCACTCGAAGGCTCCGGACCCGCCGGTGGCTGTCAGCCTCTGTGACTCGTCCGGCTGGATCTCAGCCTCGCCCGGGTCGACCTTGAGGTTGGCCCAGAAGCTTTGGGAAAATGATATGGCTCCGGGGCTGCCGTTGGCTGCCTGGCCCAGGGCGTCGGTTTCCGATGTGACCGTGAGTGTGAAAGTGCAGACCTCGGATTCGTCACCTATATTCTGGTTGGACGTACTGAAGGAGTAATCGGTCTGTCCCCGCAGGGCATCCTGGATGGTGTAGCCAAGGTCTCCTGTGAGGATGAGCACATCGTCGCCGCAGTCAGTCTCCAGGCTGAAGCTGCTTCCGCCCACCAGCGGGTTTCCGTTACTGTCCGAGATGGTGAAGTAATAGGTCTCGTATCCTCCGTACTCCACAGGATAGTTGGCCCCGTAGTTGACCCCTTCCAGACGGATGCCGAAGTCGTCATCCGGACCGATCAGATTATCCGGATTGAAGATGAGCAGGGAGAGAATGCGGACGATGGTGCCTCCAGAGAAGACTGTCTTTGCCGTGGTGAATACATCGTTCTCGATCCTGTGTATCCCGATGCCGTTCGATTCGGACCAGGAGACGCCCGAATCGATGCTTCGAATCAGGTTCCGTCCGTTGCCGCCGGCAAACAGGATATTCCCTGCGGTGACCCCCAAGGCATACGTGTAGGCAGAGGGGTATCCTGCGATCACGTAGTCCGCGGTGATGGCGCCCGAAGTGGGAGGATCGAAGAGAGTGATCGACTGGGCGCCCTGGAAGTTGTAGGCGCCGTAGGGCAGGTCCTGGCCGCCGACAAAGACCCGTGTCGAGGGCTTGTCCTGGTTGCAGGCGTTGTCGAGAGGGAAGATGTACGTAAGGCCGTCTGCCGTGCCGAGGGACTCTCCGAACCTGTTCGTGAGGGGAGTCCAGGTGTTTCCACTGTCCTGGGAGCGGAATACGCCTCCTTCTCGCGTCGATGCGAAGAGATTGCTGGAACTCTGGGCAACGATGTCGGTGACGTCTCCGTTGGTGGTCTTATTGTTGTTCACGTTCGTCGCCGCCTCGGCCCAACTAGCTTGGGCGGGGTCTGCGATGGTGTCGATGTCGTCGCTGTAGAACACTCCCCGCGTGGCAGTACCGGCAACGAGCCGCCCGCCAGCCTCGACCAGGGTCTGCACGGTCCAGTCGCTGAGTCCCTGGACGTGCCTGGTCCAGATCGCGCCGCCGTCCTGGCTCCTGAACACGCCGCCCCGAGTCCCTGCGTACAGATTCGTGCCGCCAGAATCCAGGATCAGACAGAGCACGTCCTGGTTCGAGAGCCCTCTGTTGACACCTACCCAGGTGAAACCGCCGTCCTCGGATTTGAACACGCCGCCACCGCCCGTGCCCGCGTAGATGGTGCTGCTGTCGAGAGGATCGCCCGCATCCGTATCGATAGCGATCGCGTTGACCGGATACTGGGAAGGGAATTCCAGGTCCAGATCGTAATTGATGGTGATCACATCCGTGACATTCCTGTCGCCGATCACCCGTATCGAGGAAGCCCCGGTGTAGAAATAGTCGATCGTTTCCACGCCGTTTACAAAGACCTCGGTCCGGGCCCTCTGCGTGGTGCTCGCGTATTCCAGAGTGTAGCTCGGCGAGGCGCCATCTGCATTTGCGGCGGTTCCGTTGCCGAGGTACTCACCGGTGATCCGCTTCCAGCCGGTCAGGTCTTCCCAAGCCCCTCCTCCGACGCTCTTGAAGACGCCGCCATGGGTGGCAGCGTAGACGATGCTGGTATCGGATGGATCCAGCGCGATATCCTGAACGATCCCGTCCGTGAGTCCATCCGAGAATTGCCCGACATGGAGCCAGTTGTCGCCGCCGTCGATGGTCCGGTAGATCCCGTCCCCATCGGTTCCCACCCAGATCGTCGAGGCATTCAAGGGATCTGGATCGGGAGCAATCGACAGGATCCTGGACAGAAGGCCGCTCTGGGAGGAACTTTCAAGGGTCACCAGTCCGTCGGGGGGATGGGGATTCTGGGAGCTGAGCTCCGAGGCCCCGCATCCGGCATCGGTTGTGACCGCGGCATTGATGTTTCCGTAGTTCGTGGTGAAATAGAGCGCGGTACCGTTCGGCACGTTGTTCAGGTACGCGTCAGAAGGGCAGGACGTGATCGGATCTGTGAGTCCGTTGAAACGGCGTCCCGCTATGTTTAACAGCTGAGGCCACACGCCGAAATTGAGCCCATCCGGCAAACCGCCGTGGATGGTGATGACCACTGCGTTGGAAACCACGGTCGGGTTGTCCCTGAACCTGGCGATGATTCGAACCGTGCCGGATTGGATGCCTGCTGTGAAGACAGCAGACGCAAGCCCAGAGGAGTCGGTCTGGGCCACTGCGGGAAACATCTGCTCGCCCTGGCCCGGGCCCGAGAGAATGTCGAACTCGATGGAATACCCGGCCGCGACCGGATCCCCGAACTTGTCCCTGGCCAGGAAGGTGATCTCGCTCGTCTGGGGCTGCCAGGATCCGAGCACGCCTACTTCCGCGGACCCTAGGGTGGAGAGCTCGATGGTGCTTACGGTCGGGGGTAGTTCAGTGAAGTTCACATCCACCGTTTCTGAGGCATCGAGCGCCGTTGCCTGGACGGTCGCGGTGCCCGGAAGGGCCGAGCTCGTCAACATGACAGATGCGAGGCCAGTCAGGTTCGTCGTGGCCTGGCCGGCCGAGAGGATGCCGAGGGTCGTCTCAAACACGACGATCGTCCCTTGAGGAACCGGGGCGCCACCCGAATAGCGAACCTGGGCAGTGATTTCCGATTGGTCGCCGCCTGCCTGCACGGCTGGGGGATCGGCCGTCAGGGTGATGACCACGCCCTGGAGGGTGATCGTGATCGTCGAGCTGATTGTCTCCCCGTCTACTTCTGCAGATGCCCGGACCTGCACGGCACCTGCTACGGTCCCGGCCGTGTACGTGACTTCGGCCTGGCCGGCCACGGTTGTTGCCGAGCTGTCGGAAAGGCTGCCCGGATCCAGGGGGCCGCTTACGATCTCAAAGGTTACGGTCGTTCCGTCGACAACCAGTTCGCTGCTTGCATCCCGAACGACCGCCTGAAGCGTCGAGGTGCTTCCTCCGTCCGCGGGTATGCTGTCAGCAGTAGCCGCGAGTTGTATGGTCCCAAGTGGAGGTACCGTGGGGCCGCCCTGCCCTGGTTCCTTCGCCTCTTCTCCACCCTTGCAGCCCAAGAGTGCCATGGAAACAATCGACAGAACAAGCAGACCTCTTAGAGCGTGTCTACGCATCATTCCTTCACCCCATGCAATGGATTGCGTTGGTTCTGGACCTTTGACGATGCCTTATCTAT
>JANQFG010000032.1 GCA_028277985.1 bacterium
CGCTATACTTGCACGGCCAACGTTTCCACACGAGACCCTTTCCAAGAGAGCACCCCCGGTTCTCACAGCATTGAACCCGAAAGGAGTCGCCCCATGGCCGACAAGCTCCTCTCCACCCTCCAGGCCGACATCGTAATTGCCGGCTCAGGCCCCGGCGGCGCCACCGTTGCCCGGGAGATGAGCCGGAAGGGAAAGAAGGTCATCATCTGCGAAGCGGGAGGCTACCACAAATGGTTCGGGTACACCGCCTCCACGATGAATATGCTGCATGGCAAGGGAATGACCTTTTCCAAGGAGGGGAACTGGATCCTCTCCGCCAGGACCGCGGGAGGGGGGTCCGTGATATACGGCGGGCTCGCCTTCAAGCCGCCGGCATGGCTCAAGGAAAAATACGGCATCGACCTTCAGGAAGAAGTGGATGAGGTCTACGAAGAGGTCCCGGTGAGGCCCCTGCCGGACACGCATATAGGCCCCGGGGCGCGCAAGATCATGCAGGCCGCACGGGACATGGGCCTCGATTGGAAACCGAACGACCGGTTCATCCGGCCGGACAAGTGCAAGCCGGATTGCAGCGCGTGCATGCACGGATGCAAGGAGGGCGCCAAGTGGACCGCCCGAGAGTACCTGGAGGAGGCGATACAGCACGGTGCGCAACTCCTCCTCCGAACCCAGGTGGACCACGTGTTGACCGAAAGCGGCAGGGCCGTGGGATTGCGCGCGAAAGGCCCTTCCGGTTGGATGGATATCCTCGCGGACACGGTGATCGTCTCCGGCGGGGGTCTCGGCACGCCGCCGATCCTTCAGCGGTCCGGGCTCCACGATGCGGGGCAGGGTCTTGTGGTCGACTTCGGCCGGTTCGTTGTCGGCCCCTGTCAATCAAGACCCCCCCAGGTCGAGGTCCCGGCGGCCACCGGCATCCATCTCGAGGAAGACGGGATCATCATGCTGGACGCGACCCCCAAACCCCTCTTGTACGGGGCCATGCTAGGCTTCTCCGGCCCCAAGGGTTGGCTCGCCATGCCGCAGGTGATGCAAATGAAGAAGAACATCGGCGTCCTGATGATGGTCAAGGACGATCTGGAGGGGAGAGTCAACCTGGACCGGTCCTTTTCCAAACCGATCGACCCGGGAAGCTGGTCCAAGCTGAACAAGGGAACCGTCCTTGCAGAAGAGATCCTCCAGGGAGCCGGGGTGAGACGCAAAGACATCGTCACAACCACCGCCTTTGCAGCCCATCAACTCAGCTCGGTTCGCATCGGAGACCTGCTCGACAAGAACTGCCAGACCCCGATCAACGGATGCTACTGCATGGATGCGAGCGTCATCCCTCAGGAATGGGGAATGCCCCCCATGGTGACGATCGTGGCCCTCGCGAAGCGGCTCGCCAAACACCTTTCGACAACCGTGGAAACGAAGGCCGCCGTGCAGGAGGTAGCATAGGCGCAGAACCCCTGACGGTAACCGAGGAGAACAAAGCCGCCCCAATTGATGGGAGCACGAGATGAAGATCCTGGTCGCCTACTACTCGAGGACCGGATACACGGAAACCCTTGCACAGCGTATCACGGATGAGTTCGAATCCCGTGGACACGAAGTGATCTGCGAACAGATCGAAGTGGCGAGGCAGAAGAGCAGATGGAACCTGCTCTTGCGGCAGGTGTACCAGTACCCGCTGGTCGCACTGTGTCTGGCTTTCCCTTCGTTTCGGCGCTGGTGGCTTAAACGCTACATTCAGCCCGAGGATGATCTCAAGCCCCTTGCCCACCCGGATGTATCCCAGTTCGACCGTGTGTGTATCGGCGGCCCCAAATGGTGTTACATCTCTTATCCGATCGCCAGGTATCTCCGACTGCTGAAAGGGCTTTCGAACAAAAAGGTGAGCGCTTTCTCCACGTTCGCCGGTCCGCCCTTCGAAGTGTTCGAGATCGAGCTCATCTTCAAACCCATGGGCGACCGCATCCGGGCCCTCGGGGGAACGCTCATCGCGACGCTGGGACTGTCGAGCAACTATCATGAGCTGGGCATCCTCCCCATCTTCCAGCGAGTGACCCCGAACGTTTTCAAACGATCTCTGGAATCGTTCCACATCGACAGCGAGTACGGGAAGGCAAAGATCAAGGAGTTTTGCGACGACAACGAAAAATAGCATTTTCTTCTCAACCCGACCGACGGACCGAGCAAGGAGAAAAGCATGGGAGAGTACGAGACCGTTTTGGTTGAACAAACCGGCGAAGTCGTGACGGTCGCACTGAACCGGCCGAGACTCAACCTTTTCAACCTGAAGCTGATCGAGGAGTTGATCGAGGTCTGGCATTCGCTTCGATTGAATCGAACTGCCCGATTCGTGATCCTGACCGCCCAGGGTGAGAATTTTTCGGCAGGCGCCGACCTCAAAGAGATCGGCGAGACGGAGTTTACTCCGGAAGACGCCCGCTACCAGCAGCTCCTGGGCCACGAGCTCATGCGAAGCCTGGAAAGCCTGGAGCAGATCACCGTCGCATCCCTGCGGGGGGTGGTCTGTGGGGCGGGCATGGCCGTGGCACAGGCCTGCGACTTTCGCATCATGACCGAGAACAGCTACTACATCGTGCCGGAAACGCTCGTGGGGACTTACTATACCTGGGGCTGCACGCCCAGGCTCGTCCGCATGGTCGGCGCCTCCAAGGCGATGGAGATCATCATGACCTGCGATCCGATTCCGGCCCAGGAGGCATACCGGTTGAATCTGGCGAACAAGGTGGTCGCGAACGATGCCCTGGAGGAGGAAACCCAGGCCTTTGTTGCCAAGATCGCGGCCAAGAGCCCGGCATGCGTCCGCATCACCAAGAAGATAGCCCTTGGGGCTGCCATGGAAGGGTTCGGCAACACCTTCGTATGTGAGCCGGAACTGATGCAGCAGGTGGTCTACACGGGTGAGACCCGGGAGGGCATCGACGCCTTTCTGGAGAAGAGGCCCCCGAAATACCGATAGCCCAGGGCCGGTTTGCCCTCGCACAGACAGGGGACGTTGTTTAATTCGTTAACTTGACCGAGAGGGCAGGCAAGAAAGTCAACAAGAGAAACAACGTCCCCTACCAGCACTATCTTGCAAGGAGCCCGTTGATCATCAAGTCGACGGCTGCGTCGAAGATCGCCTGCACCGACTTTCCCTCTGACTTCACATATACCCGGATGATGAACATGATGTAAATCGAGAAGAGAAACTCCGCCATGGGCTCCACATCCATCTTCCGGAATCGCTTTTCCCGTATGCCCTGCTTGAGGACTCCTTTGATCATGTCCACCGCGGCCGCGTTGACGGCATAGAACCGATCCTCCCGCGGAGACAGGGTGAAGATCGTCGGATCCTTCAGAACGATCGCCTGCAGGGCCCTCTTCCTGATAAGATAGGTGTACGCCTTTACGCACATCACCCGGAAGCGGGCGACAACGTCCTTCTCTTTCTCCATGTCCGAGGCGACCCGCTCCTGCCATTCCCGGAATGCATGGGCCACGGACCTCTCGTAGAGATCCCGCTTGTCCTTCACGTACAGGTAGAGGTTTCCCTTGGTCATACCGAGCTCGGTCGCTATATCCTCGACAGTGGTCTTCTTGAATCCGTACTTTGCGAAGGTTCGCAGTGCCGCTTCGAGGATGAGGATCGTCTTTTCCTCTCGATTCATGGTCGCTCCAGAATGAATGAATTAACAAAATAGCTATTTGTTCATAGTATTCCGCTTCATCGGGCCGGTCAAATAGGCATTTCACTGTCCGAACCGGCCCATGGCTTTTCTTCCGCTATAGAAATTGACCGGGGGATTCGGTAAGATGGGCGTCCGCACGTTTGAACGCATTGGAGGGGGGTCTCCGCAGCACAGCATCTGCCTGTGCCTTTCATACGCTCACCAAATGGAGGATTCCGACGATGGATTTCAGCTTTTCGCCAGAGGAACAGGAACTCATCAAAGAGGTACGTTCCTTCCTGCAGAAAGAGATGACTCCGGCACTATCTGAAGAGTGCGAGCAACTCGGACACATCTACGGAGGCAAGGAGGGGAGAAAGTTCATCCAGAAATTCGCCTCTCACGGCTGGCTGACGCCGAACTGGCCCGCCGAGTACGGAGGCCTGGGCACTTCCGCAACTGTGGCGTTTGCCATTCGAGAAGAGATGGCATACGTGGGAACGCCGCTGGTCTTCGTCGCCGCGCACATGGCGGGCCCGACGATCATGCACTTCGGCAGTCAGGAGCTGAAGGACAAATGGCTTCTGCCGATCGCGCGAGGGGAAGTCGAGTTCTGTCTCGGGTACACCGAACCCCAGGCGGGCTCCGACCTCGCCGCACTGGCCATTCGCGCGGTGGACAAGGGTGACTACTTCCTCCTGAACGGCCAGAAGACCTTCAACACCCATGCCCACGTGGCGGATTACCACTGGCTCGGGACGATCACGGACCCGGACGCAAAGAAATACCGCGGCATGTCGCTCATGATCGTGGACTTGAAGAGCCCGGGCATCGACATACGCCCCATGGTCACCATGGCCGGATGGCAGACAAACGAGGTCTTCTACGATGATGTCATGGTCCCCAAAGAGAACCTCGTGGGAGACCTGAACGCAGGGTTCTTCTACGTGATGCACGCCCTGGACTATGAGAGGATGTTTCCGCTGGCGACCTACGGAAGCCTCATAGATGAAGTGGCGGAATACGCCCGCACCGCGACCGTGGACGGGGAGCCGCTTGCCAAGAATCCGATCGTCCGCCAGAAGCTCGCGCAGATGAAGGTCGAGCTTGCTGCGAACAGGCATCTCTATTACAGGCTGGCGCACATGCTCGACAGCGGACAGGTACCGAACTACCAGGCATCCATGCAGAAACTCTTTGCCACAGAGGTAGCCCAGAGGATCGCCAACACCGCCATGGAGGCGCTGGGCATGTTCGGTCAGCTGACAAAGGACTCCAAGTGGGCGGTCCTTGCAGGTAAGGCCGAGCGTTTCTATCGGACATGTGTGGTCGAGACGATCTACGCCGGTACGTCGGAAGTCCAGAGAGGCATCATCGCCCTGCGGGGCCTCGAGTTGCCTAGAAAGTAACGGGGGGAAGAGCGATGAACTACGAGCTGAATGAAGAGCAGAGGATCATCAAGGAATCGGCGAACAGATTCCTCGCCGAGTCTTGTTCCACGGAGTATGTGCGGCAAATGATGGAAGACGAAAAGGGCTACACACAGGAGTTCTGGAACAAGATGGCGGAACTGGGGTGGATAGGTCTGCCCTTCCCGGAAGAGGTCGGGGGAGCGGGCATGACCTTCTTCGACCTGGCCATCATCCTGACGGAAATGGGATACTTCTGCATGCCGGGCCCGTTCTTCTCCACGGTTGTCCTTGGGGGGCTGACGGTTCTCGAGGCTGGGAACGACGAGCAGAAGACGAGAATCCTGTCCGAGCTGGCGGTGGGGAACCGGATCCTGACCCTGGCGTGGCTGGAGGAGGGTGGTTCCTGGGGCCCTGCGGGAATCCAGCTTCGAGCGGAATCCGGGGGCGGCGAAATCACCCTTTCGGGCACCAAGCTCTTCGTGCCGGACGCCCACGTGGCGGACACGATCATCGTGGCGGCAAGGACGGGAGACGGCCCTGAGGAAATCAGCCTCTTCGAGGTAGACGCCAAGGCCGGTGGGGTCGGCATAACCCTGCTGGACTCTTTTGGCGGGGACAAGCTGTGTGAGGTCGTTTTCGACAATGTGAAGGTTCCTGCCGAAAATCTGCTCGGTGCGACGGGCGGTGCCTGGCCCGTGCTGAACAACATCCTCCTGAAAGCGGCTGTCGGTAAGGCGGCCCAGATGGACGGGGCATCTCAGATGGCCCTGAAGTACGCGGTCGACTATGTGAAAGAGAGGGTGCAGTTCGGCAAGCTCATCGGCACCTTTCAGGCGGTCCAGTTTCACTGCGCCGACATGCTCACCTTTGCGGACACGATTCACTTCATGACCTGCCACGCTGCGTGGAAGATCGCAGAGGGTCTCCCCTTCGAGGAAGAGGCCTCCATGTGTAAGGCCTGGGTGAGCGACTCCCATCGCCGGCTGGTGGGCCTGAGCCATCAGGTCCTGGGCGGCGTTGCCTTCATGGAGGAGCACGACCTGCAGCTTTACTTCCGACGGGCAAAAGCCGCCGAGCTGGCATTCGGCGACGCAAGCTACCACAGGGAACAGGTGGCCCAGGCCATGGGGCTGTAGAAGATAAAGGGGTCAGGTCGTCATTCTACATTTTACTGCCGGTCCAGAGAAACGATGTAAAATGTAGAATGACGACCTGACCCCAAACGGGGGTGTCTTCCATGACGCAGAAGAAACGGATCGACACAGTACGCCTTCAGAATCTGAGCTACGGACACAAGTCGGCGGCGGCCCTCAGGGCCGCTATCGAGGTGGACCTGTTCACCTGTATCTCACAGGGCGCGACGAGCATCCCGGAGATAGCCGATGCAGCCGGCATCAGCCCCCTCAACGTGGAGAGGCTCGTCGTGGCCTGCGCGGCTCTGGAGCTCATCGAGAAGGAGGCAGAGCAATACCGGAACGCACCGGATGTGGAACGCTTCCTCGTAAAAGAGAAGATGACCTACATCGGACCCTGGATCCTCTTCAACGGATGGGACTTCGAGCGTTGGAAGGATCTGGCCGACATCATGAAATCGGATGAGCCGCCCAAGGTGCTTGGCCTTTACGAGACGCTGGACGACGACACGGCCCGCATCTACCACGACGCCACCTATACGGTCGGGCTGGGTGCGGGCATGCTCTTCGCCCGCGACGTGGACATGAGCACTCGGTCCCGGATCCTCGATCTGGGCGGCGGATCGGGTGCCTACTGCATCGCCGCGGTCCAGAAGTACCCGCATTTGCGTGCGACCGTGATGGATTTCGCACCGGTTTGCAGGATTGCACAGGGCTTCATCTCTCAGTGGGGCATGGAGGAAAAGATCTCCACCCTGCCGGGGGACTTCACCAGCGACGAGTTGCCGCCCGGTGCGGATGTGATGATCATGGCTAGCAACCTGCCGCAGTACAACGAAGAGGTCCTCGGCAGGGTGCTAAAGAGGGCTTACGAGGCGATGGTACCCGGAGGAGAGTACCACGTCTGCGGCGAGACCCTGGAAAACGACAAATGCGGTCCCGTCGGCCCGGCACTCTGGGGCCTTCACGAAGCGCTCTTCGGAAGCGAGGGGCGGGCCCACTCCGAGGAAGAGGTCATCGGATACCTTGAAAAGGCCGGCTTCGTCGATGCCGAGGTGCACACCTTCGTACCAGGGTCGTTGACAAGGATCACTGCATATAAGCGCTAGGCATCCTCGAGGTCGCCGCCAGAGGCCTTGTCGGGGGTCAGGGGTCGGGGATCAGGGATCAGGGCCCATCTCAACCCCTCCAAAGCAGGGCAAAGGGGTTGGGCCTGACGCCTGGCCCCTGGTCACTGACCCCTCATCCAGCCTCCTCGCAACCAATATGCTGCATTACGCTACTCACTTCACTCTGATGTGCTCGATAGGCCGGATCTCCTCGAGCGTCAAAGCCTCGTCCGGACAGGTGATCACGCAGTTGCCGCAGCCGTAGCATTTGTCCAGGTCCACGACGGCCACCTCATCCAGCGTGATGGCGTGGAACTGGCATCTGTCTTCGCAGATGCCGCATCCGGTGCAAGCCTCTGCGTCCAGCTTCACACGGAAGCGGGAAGGTGTCAGCGCATCCAGATATCCCGTCTGATTGACCATGAAGAGCCCTGTGCAACAGCAGGAACAGCAGTTGCACATGAACATGTCTTTCTGGACATTGTTCCTCACCATGTGAACGAGACCCGCCTCTTCGGCCTCGGCGATACGTTTCAGGGCCTCTTCGTTCGTGAGCCTCTCGCCCAGGCCGCGTGACAGCACGACCTCTGCAAAGCCGTTGGTCTGCATGCAGACCGAAGACTCGGGCGCAGGACAGTCCGGACTCCGGTCGTTCTTCTGTGCCTGCACCCGGCAGGCACACGGAAGAGCCGTGATCAGCTCTGCCTCCTCAAAGATCTTTCTTGCAGAGTCGGCGTCCAGGACCGTGTTCTGGGACTCCACGGAGCGCTCGATCGGAACCACCCGGATCATGGGCGGAACCTTGAGCTTCTCGAGCATGGGAATCAGGTTGGGCATTTCCTTCATGACAAGCTCTTCCCAGAGCTCGAAGAGCTCCTGGGGCGCTTCCGGCCACAGGACGGTGGCGTCTCGCAGCTCGATCATTGCCGGGAACAGCCGGCACAGGTCCGGCTTGTTCATCGCGTGGGCCAGAGCGCCGCGCCTCATCAGACGATCGGTGACCGCCCGGACGCGCTCCTCGGACAAGCCCGTCTTTCCTGCGATCTCCGCAACGGTCCCCGGCAGAGCCGCGAGCACGATCGGGTCGTCCGCCCCGTCATAAAGGATCGTGAAGATCCGGCCCAGTGTTTCCGATCCGGGAAAGCCGAGCTTTGCCGCATAGTCCTGCAGCACCTTGGGGATTGCCATCATGGATCTCCTCAGAAGGCGCCGTACTTGTGACACGCCTGGGTGAAGGACTTAATGTTGTCGATCCCGGCCCCCAGAGGGATCTGACACCCCGGTCCCACCACGTATCGGGCCTCACCCTGGGAGATGTCCAGGCACTTCTTCGCTTCTTCTTCGAGCTGGTCCGGAGTCCCCTGCACGAACAGAATCGGATCCACGTTGCCCATGATCGTGGTCTTGCCGCGCCCGACCTCGAAGAGCTTCTCGAGCGAGGAGGGGGCGTCGATGCTCATCCCTTCGATGCCGAGCCCGAGCAGATCCTCGAAGATCGGATCGATGAACCCGCAGATGTGGAAGGAGATGGCGCTCCCTTTTTCGTGAACTGCGTCCACGACCTTCTGATGATAAGGAAGCACATGCTCCCTGTAGATGGCCGGCGAGATGAGGCTCATACCCGCGGAAGGATCCCCGATGACCGGGTGGACGCCCATTTCCACCGCGGCCAGACACCGGAGAATCACGGTTTCGGTCGTGTAAGCCATCAGGTCGTGAAGAAACGGCTTGTCGTCGTACATGTCCTCCATCGCCTCTTCGATCCCCCTCAGCTCCAGGCCGAAGCTCCAGGGGCCACCGATCATGGTGCAGACTTCGTACTGCGGGAATGCCTTGGCACACTTCTCGCACATATCGAGATGGCCGCTGAAAAGTTGATCATCGCGGGGCGGGCGCACTGCCCATTTGGGAAGCTTCTCTTTCAGATTCTCCTTCTTGATGCTGGGCAGTTTTCCCATCATCTTTCGGAAGGCTTCCTGCGCATCCGGCATCATGGGGTTCAGCGGGACGAACAGTGCGTCCGAATCGAGCTCTTCGCACGTGATCTTCACGGTTTCCAGGGCGGCGTCCGGCTGTGTAAGGAACTGCTCCAGCGTAAAACCGGCCCTCTCAGCAAAATGGCCCCCCAACAGGAGCATGACGGGATGTCGATCCAGCTTTTCGCCTTTGAAGGCGGCCTGCATTCTCTGCTTACCGGTAATCGATTCTGCCATCGTCTCTCCTCCTTCGGTTTCAGCTTCACTTCCAGGGAATCCCTCATGATACGACGATCCGCAAGAGAAGACCAGCGACCGTATCAGAACAGAGCGGTCACAAGGGGAAGGATGTAACGGACGGAAAGGAAGAGCATGAGCCCGCCCAGCGTCGCCTTGATGAATTTCTGAGGAACCACCTTCTGCAGCCTGGCCCCGCAATACATGCCCACGAATCCCCCTATCCCAAAAAGAAACCCGAGTTGCCAGTCCGGAGCCGTGGACAGGCCCGCCTTGACCGGAACAACGCTGTAGAAGAGCACACCCGCGATGCTGGTCAGGAAGGTTCCCATGAGGGCGGCACCTGCCACCGTGTAGACCGGAAGACGGAAGACGGCGACACAAAAGGGTGCGATGATCGCTCCACCGCCGATTCCGTAGGTCCCGCCGATGATTCCCACGACAAAGGCAAGGCAGAACATGGCGGGTGTGCTGAACGAGAAGCGCTCTCCCCAGAATTCGTACTCCACCCTTGCCGGAGAGAAGGAAAGGGTCTTGATCACGGCCTCGGCGGGGAGACCGGATGCGATCCGGGCCGTCCGGTCCTCTTTGAGCGCTCTCGCATGGACATCGAATTTCTCTTCCAGGGCCTTCATCTCTTCTTTGCCCCGCTGGGAGCGGGGCGTCATTTCATAGAGAAGCCGCACTCCGAGATACAGGAGCACACATCCGACGAAGGCTTTGAAGGAGCGTGGATCGGGCAGGTAAAGGACCCGCAAATAGTAACCTATGAACACGCCCGGAAGCGTGCCGACGATGACGACCCAGGTCAGGGGCCAGGCCATCCGCCCCTCTTTCACGTATCGATAAACTCCACTCGGTATGGCCACGATGTTGTATACGAAGTTCGTTGCACTGACCGAGGGAGACGTGAAGCCCAGTACGCTCACCTGGAAGGGCAAGATCAGGAAGGCCCCGGAAACGCCTCCCATGGAAGTGAAGAAGGAGACCACAAACGCTACGAGTGGAGGCAAGAACACCCAGGTTTCCACACCCGATACCGGGAAATGATAGTTCAGCAGGTCCATCGCCCCTCCGGTCTTCTGACGAAAGCAAGGTGGTTCAAGAAACGGCACTACAATAGGAGGGAGCGCAAAGGCGTGTCAACAGGGGACCGCAACACAAATGCCCGGGCGAAGCCGGTTCCCCCACGAGGGGAGATCGGAGATCAGGGTGCAGAAGACCGGATCGGAGCATATCCGGCTTCGCCGGGTGAGGGTCCAACGGGACCGCAGGCGATGACTCGGTTCGATGAGATTCGTCTCATGTCCGTTCCGGCCTACATGGTAAACGTGTAGTTCTGCAATGCGTTGCCAAGACAGTAGACCAGCCAGCCGCAGAGCAGGATCACGGTCAATGTGAGCGCCACGTCCGCCGACCTTTCCCTGGTGAAGACCTTCTCTATCCAATCCTTGACCTCACGCTTCGAGGGTAGATGGATGTGTATATGCTTCAACGTGCGCGTTGAGCCACGCATGGTTCAACCTCCTTGGGGAGACGTGTCTCCCTGCTGTTCTTGTTTCACGCCCGGACAGGCTCCGGAGCGAAATGGTTAGATGCCTTCCACAGGCGGCCAGGTTCGGGAAAAAACCGGACGCCTGGGCAGGGCCCGGCAAGCACCCGGAACGGTGGATGTCTCTGCGGCTCAAGATCCTGAAATGACTCGTGATTCCCGTCCATCCAGGTTGTCTTTGACATGGGATCGTCCTCCCTCCTATACTGCCCTCGTTCGATGCACCGTTGATCACAGGATCCTGTTCGGAGTCTCGGAATGAAACATGGAAAGGTGTTTCTCATTACAGGGGCGTCGCGGGGGATCGGCCGGGCCCTTGCGGACGAAGTTGCGAGCCGAGGCCATATCGTCTACGGGTCGAGCCGATCCTGGTCCGAATCGGAGCCGGCGCTGACCTTTCACCCCGTAAGGATGGATGTAACCGATGACGCATCGGTGAGGGCGGCCGTTCAAGAGGTTCTCGAAGCGGAACAACGGATCGATGTCCTGGTGAACAACGCCGGGGTCAGCCACTGCGGCCCGGTGGAGGAGACGAGCCTGGATGCGGGTCGCGACCTGATGGAAACGAACTATTTCGGCGTGGTCCGCGCCATCCAGGCCGTGCTGCCACACATGCGGAAGCAAGGATTCGGAACGATCGTCAATGTGGGTTCCGTTGGGGGTAAGATCGCGATCCCGTTCCAGCCACACTATTGTGCGAGCAAGTTTGCCATCGAGGGGCTCACCGAAACGCTTTGGCAGGAGCTCCAGGGTTTCGGCATTCGGGTGCTCCTCATCGAACCGGCGGACGTGAGGACCGAGATCTATGGCCGGAGTCCACACCTGCTCGAGAAGGACTCGCCCTATCTCGACGCGCTCGTGCGATTCCATGCGGTGAAGAAGAAGGACATGGGGGATTCCGCCGACACCCCGGACCGGGTCTCCGTCAGGATCGCGGACATCATCGAGTCGGACACGAACGCGCTGCGACACCCGGTGGCAAGAATGGCGGGGCTCTTTCTCCTGGCGAGAAAGTTCCTCCCGGATTCCATTTTCCTCTGGGTGGTCAGAAGGAGCTTCCGGGTCGACAGGTAGGGGGATCGTAGAGCTTTCAACTCGAGGAGGGACAGCATGGGGTTCGTGAAGACCAGGGAAGAGCTCGACAGATATTACGGAATCGGTGTCAGGAAGTTCACGGGCGCCAGAATGATGGGGGTCCTCTTCGACACAGGGCCGGAGATCACCGCGCCCTTGCTCCCTCCCCCACTCGAGCAGGCGGATGCGCCGGGGGGGCTCATCTTTATCGCGGATTATCCCGTGACCAACCTTGGCCCCGGGTACAAGGAAGGAGCCCTGTTCATCCGATGCAAATACCAAGGGGAGGCGGGAAGCTACTGCCTCTCCATGCCGATCACGAACGAAGGGAGGATGCACAACGGTCGTGACGTCTTCGGATTTCCAAAGAAGATGGCGAACATCCACCTGGAGAAGAGCGGGCAGCGCGTGCACGGCTGGGTGGAAAGGGAGGGCGTGAGGTTCATCGAGATCGAGGTCACACTCTCCGATCCGATTCCGGAGCTGCCGCCCATGGGACCCACCTACCTCTTCAAGGCGATGCCGAAGGCTGATCTGACACCGGGATTCGACGGGCCCGTCTTCCTTGTGGCTCAGAAGACCGAGATCGCGGCGCGCAGCGTCGAGCTCGGCAGCGCCAAGATGGCGCTTCGTCCCGCAGAGCACGATCCCTGGGCGGAACTCGAGGACCCAAAGGTGACCGTAGCTTTCTATCTCGAGAGCGACAACACAATGCTTCCCGGGAAAATCCTGGCGAAGGTGGATCCGGAGCTCTATCTGCCCCACTACTATAAAATGACCGATTTCCACACCGGAACCGAGTGAGGGACCTAGCCGTGGTTGATTTCGACCAGACCGACATCCAGCGGCAAATCATTCAGACGGCCCAGGACTTCGGCAACGAGGTGCTTCGGCCGGCCGAAATCGAGTTGGACCAGGTCGCCGATCCGGAGGAAGTCTTTCAGCAGAACCTTTTCTGGGACGTGCTGGGGCAGGCCTTCGGTTTGGGGTTTCACAAGATGGGCCTGGCAGAGGAGTTCGGCGGGCTTGGCCTGGATCCGAGCACCACGGGCATGATCTGGGAGGAGCTGGGTCGGTGCGGTGCGGGCTTTGCAGCCTCCCTGCTTCCCGGTGCAGCCGTACAGCAGCTGATCGCCCTGCTGGCTCCACAAAACAAGGAACTCGTCGACCGGTACGTGCTCCCCTATGCTCAGGACACGACCGGAAGAAAGATCAGTGCCTGGGGGAGCAGCGAACCGAACGTGGGCTCGGACGGCAGCAACTACTACGACACGAACATCCGGCATCACACCTCGGCGGTCAAGAAGGGGGACCGCTATGTGATCAACGGGACCAAGTCCAATTTTATTTCCAACGGCGGGATCGCAGATGTGTATCTCGTTTTCGCCTGCGTGGACCCCTCCCAGGGTCTCAGGGGGTCCGGGGCCTTTGTCATTCCCGGAGACGCGAAGGGTGTGGCCAGAGAAAAGGCGATCGACAAGATCGGTTTGAGAACGCTCAACCAGGCGGCCGTGTTCTTCGACGATGTCGAAATTCCTGAGCACTACATGATCTTCCCGCCGGGCGAAGACTACCCGATGCTCCACAACGCGATCATAACCGTGGGCAATCTGGGCGTGGGCTATCTGGCCGTCGGCCTGATGCGGGCCGCATACGAGGAGGCCCTTGCCTATTCGAAGGAACGGGTACAATGGGGAAAGCCGATCTTTGAACATCAGATGATCACGAAGAAGCTCTTCGATGTATTCATGGCCATCGAGTCGGCCCGGGCTTTCCTCTGGAAGGCAAGCTGGCTCTGCAAGACGAGCTTCCCCGGCGACCTGAAGATGAGTCTCGCCGCCAAGATCTACGCCACGGAACAGGCGGTCCGGCACACGGCAGAGATGGTTCAAGTGCTCGGAGGCTACGGGATCTCCAAAGAATATCCACTGGAGAAGTACGCCCGCGATGCGAACCTGTTGCCGATCATGGACGGCACGAACCAGACGCTCCTCATCAAGGCGGCCGCTATGCTGTAATCTTCAAACAAGCACGCGGAGGCCCAGGACATGGCCGAGGATCTCTTCCGAACCTATTTCGAAAGCGCGCCCGACTTTGTCCTCCAGGTAGATACCCGCGGAACCATCCTGCAAATCAATCGCACGTACCAAGGATTGACCCGGGACCAGGTGATCGGGACCGATATCTTCAGGTGGGTACCCGAAGACTTCCGGCCGGTGGTCCGGGCGACCCTTGAACGGGTCATCGCTTCCGGGGAATCCGAGGTCGTCGAATACTGGGCCGTCGATGCGCAAGACGAGAGTGGATGGTATTCCGCCCACTTCGGCCCTATTCACCAGGAGGACCGAGTGGAGACGGCCATCGTGATCGTCCGGGACATCACCGAACAGAAAGAGGTTCGGGAAGAGCTTGCGAAGCGGGAGCGGCTCGATTCCCTGGGTGTACTGGCTGGAGGCCTGGCCCACGATTTCAACAATCTCCTGACCGCAATCCTTGCCAACCTTTCCATGGCAAAGATGTATGGCGAGTTGAGGGAGGATGCCTTTCAAATGCTCACCGATGCGGAGAAGGCCTCCCTGCGAGCCAAACGCCTTACGCAGCAGCTGCTCGCTTTCTCCAAAGGTGGAACTCCATCCAAGAAGCCGGTGTCCATCGTGAAACTGCTGCAAGAAACGACCGAGTTCGCGCTGAGCGGGTCGAATGTGAAATGCAAGTACCTTTTCCCCGAGGATCTCTGGCCCGTGGAAGCGGATGAGGGCCAGATGGATCAGGTCATACAGAATCTCGTCATCAACGCGGACCAGGCGATGCCGGACGGCGGGACCCTTTCCGTTTCCTGTGAAAACGTGACCCTGGGAAAAGACGATCTTCCCGACCGCAGGGGGGGAAGGTTCGTGCGCATCTCCTTCACGGATCAGGGTGCCGGCATACCGGAGAAGCATCTGCCGAAGATATTCGACCCCTTCTTCACCACGAAGCGAAAAGGCAGCGGGCTCGGGCTTGCAACTTCCTTTTCAATCGTGGAGAACCACGGGGGACACATCCGTGTTGATTCCCGGGCAGGCGAAGGAGCAACCTTCCAGGTCTATTTGCGGGCCTCGGATAGATCCGTCGAGGTTGCCAAGCCACCTCCGAGAAGGACCATCCGCGGTCATGGGAAAATTCTTCTGGTTGACGATGAGGAGATCATCCGCCGCTCAGCGGGAGGACTCTTGACACGCCTCGGTTACGAGACGGTCACGGCGGCCGACGGTAGAGAGGGGATCCGGCTCTATGAGCTTGCGATGAAGGAGCGGAAACCTTTCGATGTGGTGATCATGGACCTGACCATACCTGGCGGGCTGGGCGGAGAGGAAGCGGTCAAAGAGCTCAAGAAGCTCGACCCGGACGCGAAGGTGGTGGTTTCGAGCGGCTATTCGAACGATGCGGTCCTGTCCCGCTACGGGGAATACGGATTCTGCGCCGCCATCACAAAGCCCTGGAGAATGGAAGAGCTCACAGAAACGCTGGACCATGTCATGGGCCGCGACCAGGATTAACGGCGGACGATCATGATGTCGAACTTGCCCTTGGGCCCGATGAACCAGGAGGCGAACCAGCTGACCAGGCTCACGATGATCGATCCGACAATCGCCGAGAAGAGTCCGTGGATGGCGAAGTTGTCGAAGAGCGATGCGACGAGACCGAGCATGGCACCATTGATGACGAGCAGAAAGATCCCGAGGGTGAAGATCGTGATCGGCAGGGTCAAAAGGACCAGAAGGGGTCGCACCACGGCATTGACGAACCCGAGCAGGACCGCCGACCCCAGCAATGTACCGAGTCCGCTGATCTCGATCCCCTGAACGAGGCGCGAGGCGACCCAGAGCCCGAGAGCGGTAATCAGCATCCGAACCAGAAATCCGGCCATCGATCACCCCTTAGGAATGACGTAAGAGTGCCTACTTCTTCCCTGCCGGCGCAAGCCGGAAGCGGCCCGGCCCTGCCTTCTTGAAGAGCCCCTTGTCGTTCTTGTAGAGGACGATCCTCACATTCGCCTTGAAGTTCTTCGCTCTTGTCTTGTACTTCTTCTCCTGCAAGAGGGCGTCACAGATCTCGTTCACCCCGAGGGGTCTCTTCTTTTCTTTGAGAATATCCGCGATGAGGGAGGAGAGCGGGGGTTGTGCTCCCCTTCCCTTTCTCGTTCTTGCCTTGACACGGGTGCCTGCCTTTGTGCGGCCGTGCTTCCCGAGAGAGGTCTGGAGGCTTCCCAGGTCCTTGGAGACGGAGGTGAACTGCTCGAGAAGCTCCTGCTGTTTCTTCTCGAGGGCAACCAGCTCCTTCTTCAGCGCGAGCAGCTCTTTGAGATCCTTGACAGTGGCATACTGCAGCAAGGCGAGCAACTCCTTCTTTGCCATGGCTTGCTCCTCTTTCTCCTCTGGGTTTTGCTCAGACTGGCCCCATAATGAAACAGCCCATGCCACGGAGTCAAGCCCTGTCCGAGAGGCATCCCAGAGGCCGAGGCCTTTCATCTATCAGCCGTCCCGAAAGCACACGACCCTCGTCCCCATTGCGCCTCCGAAACGCAGGGTCGTGTTTGATGGAATGGTACGGAAAGGAGGAGAGTGTCTGTGTCGGCAGCAGCCTAGACTCCGCGCGTTCGAGCGAAACGCGACCGCTTTATGCCCTTATCTCTTGAAGATATGGATGATGGAGCAGGCCGCATCGGTATGGATGAAGCCGCCTCCGTTGTGCTGGAGACCGGTTCTTGCGCCTTCCACCTGCCTTGGCCCTGCATCGCCCCGCAGCTGCTTGACCACCTCTATGATCTGCGATATGCCCGTTGCACCGATGACGTGACCTTTGGAAAGAAGGCCCCCGCTCGGGTTTACGGGAGTCTGCCCTCCCATGTCGGACAGCCCCTGTTCGACGAATCGGCCGCCCTCTCCCTTCTTGCAGAACCCCAGGTCCTCGTAGTGCGCGATCTCGGCCATGGCAAAGCAATCGTGGACCTCCGCGAGGTCCACGTCATCCGGCCCCATCCCTGCCATTTCATACGCCTTCTCTGCGGCACGAACGTCGCAATCCAGTCCGACGAAGCTCCTGTCGTCCGGATAGTCTCCGGAGACCTGAACCGAGGCCGCAACCCAGATCGGATTCGCGCTGTACCGCCCGGCCACCTCTGGGGAGGCAAGAACAACGGCGGCTGCGCCGTCTCCCCTCGGACAGCACTGATAAAGTGTGTGTGGATCCGAGATCATTCGGGCGTTCAGAACCTCTTCGAGCGTGACGGTCGATTGCAGTTGCGCGTCCGGATTCAGTGATCCGAACTTCCTGTTCTTCACCGCCACCATGGCAATCTGCTCTCTCGTGGTTCCGAATTCCGCCATGTGTCTCGAAGCCATCAATGCGAAAAGCCCCGGGCCCGTGTATCCCATATCACCTTCACGTTCGGGGTACTGCCTGCCGCCGAAGATGCTGAGCATCTTCGTGGAATCCACGACGGTCATCTGCTCCACCCCGAAGGCCAGCGCTACGTCACATGCTCCAGAGGCCACCTTGTGCCAGGCTTCCCTGAAGGCGGTTGATGCCGTCGCGCAGCCGTTCTCCACACGGGTGATGGGTATTTTTGTGATGCCCAACTCCCTGAGCACTACCTGTCCGATGAAAAGCCCCTGCCCCCATTCCCACTGGGCCAGATTGCCCGCATACGCCCATTCGATCTCTTTCGGCTTGACTCCCGCGTCACGGATCGCCTTCAAACACGCCTCGAGCCCTATATCCCGAATGGACCGGTCCGAGTGCTTCCCGAATTTTGTTCCACCGATCCCGATGACTGCCACTTCTCTCATGATGCTTTCTCCGTTCTCGAGGGCCGGAACTTGTACCCGAGCACCTCGTTGCCGGCTTCATCCTCCATGATTCGTTCGATCACCATCTCCACATCCATGCCCACCCGAACGACTTCCTTCACGGGCTCGCAATCCGTGAGAAGAGTATAGACCTTGATCCCTTCGGGAAGATCCACGAAGGCCGCAACGTACGGCTTGTCGAGATGTGGAGGTCCCATCACGGAAAGGGTGAAGGCGTGCAGCTTTCCCCTCTTGCTTAAGGGCACGTCAACGAGCACGCCTTCATAGCAGTCCGGGCACACTTCTTTCCTGGGGAAGAACACCTTTTCGCAGGCCATGCAACGAGTTCCCACCAGGCAAAGCCCATCCGGCGTTTCCGTGAACCATCTCTCTTCCAGAAGCTTCTCCATTTCTCTCTTTCCTATTCATCAATATCAGGGTTCTCGAGCCAGATCCTTCGGTGTTCAAGAGGGAGGCCGAGATATTTCTGAACCACGGGGGCCGCATCCTCGGCGAGCATCACGTCCAGAAAGGCCGAATTCTCGACCTCCAGCCCTCCGTCCATATGCATTTCCGTGCCCTCATAGATCACCTTCTTCGCGCGGGCGAGCCCCGTCGCCGGCATCTTGGCCAGCTCCTCGGCAATCTCCTTTGCCCGACTCAGCGCATCATCGGCCAGCTCGCTCACCAGCCCGAGTTGGAGCGCCGTCTCGGGCGTTACGATACGTCCCCGGAGAATGAACTCCGTAGCCTTGGCCACTCCGATCAGACGGGGAAGCCGCTGCGTGCCACCTCCACCCGGAATCAGGCCCAGTCGAGTCTCCGGAAGGCCGTAGCGGTAGTCGCCCCGCTCCCCGATGCGAATGTCACAGGCCAAGCAGAATTCGAAGCCACCCCCCATGGCGTCTCCGTTCATGGCAACGATCACCGGCTTCGGCAATCGTTGGAGGCGTCGGAGCATTCCCGTGTATTCGGGAATCGGCGAGAGCCCCAGGACATGGGAGTTCCGGATGTGGGCGGGATCCAGAGTCGTGAGTTCTTCTCCGTAGTAGTGGGTGATGAACTTCCCTTCCACTCCGCCGTTGATCACGATCGCTCGAATGTCGGAGGCCCTCCAGGCCTCGATCAGGGCCACCAGTTCCTCGGTTCCCTGGGCCCCGATGTAGTTCATGGGCGGAAACACATACGTCGCAACACACACTCCGTTCTCAGTCTCCGTCTTCCAAAGACTCATGGCACTCTCCATCTTCCTTAAGAGGACGCGGCTTTCTGAGGTTTTCTCAAGCCGATCCTTTTGTAGTATTTCTCGGGAATCTTCTCGGGGTCCTTGTAGATGTGGAGAATGCAGGGATCCCCTTGCTTCTTGGCGCGCTGGGCGTGGATCCAGAACGGCTTCCCTGTTTCGGAGATCGGCAGAATCTCGTGTCCCCACGGACAATGGCTGCAGTAGATAGGAATGTCCTTTTCACCCCATGTGTGAAAACCCGGATTTTCAAGCTTTGCAAAGCCCAGGGGCCCATCGTAGACGCCCATGTCGATCAGCCTTCCTCCACTGCCGCAGGGCTTCATGGTGAGAATGAATTTCTCGTCGTCCTCATCCACGGTGAAACCCGGATACATGGAGTGTTGCCGCCAGATCTGAACGATTCGCTCCACCCAAGCGCCCAGCCCTTTCTCTGCGACCAGATCCTCCTTCTCCTTCACAAGGGGGAGGATGAAGTTCTTGATCGTCTCTCGAACCGCCCGTACCGCCTCCTCCTCACCCGAATGCTCGTGAATCCAGGACAGCAAGGCCGTGATCCAGACCATATACAGGTCATGGATGATGTGCTTGTCCTCGTCCTGCTGCCTGCACCATTTCTTCGCGGTTTCGATGTCGCCCTTGTCCAGCGCTTCCAGGGCAAGACCCATGCAGTCCTTGCGGAATTCTTCCAGCTGTTTCTTTGTGAAGACTCTCTTCTTGGCCATCTCGGATTCCCCTCCTGTCGGATGAATGGACCCTTCCGGCTTTCTCGGCTACACGGTGATGATTGCCTCCACAGGACAGGCGTCGACACACATGATGCAATCGTCACACATCTGCTCATCGACCACTGCCTTCCCGTCTTTGATCGAGACAGCTTCGTACGCGCAGACAAATAGACATTCCTCTCGTTCCCGACCGGTGCACCCGTTGCACTTTGCCGGGTCTACGACGGCAGGCATGTTTCTTCCTCCTCTATTCGGTACGTACGCCCTAGATCCTGGTTCCTGCGAGTCTTCCCTGGTAGACCGCTTCGGCCACGTTGTTCGGCTTCACGCAATCCCCGATCGCATGCACTTCAGACACATGGTCACGTATCGCCTCGTACAGTTCCTTGTTCGGTATCCGTGCTAGTGACAGCACCGCGGTATCCGCCTCGAGGAGCGAAGATACGCCCGACGCATCAACAATCCGAACTCCCTTTTCCTCTATTCTCTCCACTTGTGTGCTAAGAAGCAATTTCGCACCACTTTCCGAGAGCATCTTCGTCGAGATCGGGAACCCTTTGAGCAGCCCCAGACCCTCCATCCCGACAGTCTCAGTTTCTCTGACCAGAGATACGTCCTTTCCGTCCTTGGCCAGTTTCATGGCCGTCTCCACATCCCAGAAGGTTCCGCCAACCACAACCACCCGATTCCCCACTTCGACCCTCTTGAGGAGCACATCGTCCTCTGTGGCTACGATCGGTAGATCCGCACCCTCCACTTCTTTACTTGGCGAGGAGCCCGTGGCTACGACCACAGCGTCCGGCTTCATCTCCTCCAGTAGGGCCCGGGTGACCTCGGTGTTCAATCTCACCTCCACACCGAGCTTCTCTATCTGTGTCGCATGCCAGCGGGTAAAGGTCCGCCATTCTCGTGTCAGCGGGCTTGCGGACATCACACGCAGGAGCCCTCCAAGTTCTCCCTCCCTTTCGCAGAGGGTTACCTGATGGCCTCGCATGGTGAGCACCCTGGCCGCCTCCATGCCTGCCGGTCCTCCCCCCACCACGAGAACCTTCTTCGTCTTTTCCGCCTGTTCGATCTTCGGGAGAAGAAGCTCTCTCGACAGCTCCGGGTTCAGTGCACACATCCTTCCCCAGGCGGCAGGCGTCATGCAGTAGCCGCATGCCACACACATTCGAACATCGTCGTATCTTCCCTCCAGCATCTTTCTGGGCATGGCCGTGTCCGCCATGATCGGCCTGGAGAGTGCTGCTATGTCACACCGCCCGTCCTCGAGAGCCTTGATGATCAGCTTCGGATCACAGAGCCTCCCGGCCACCAGCACCGGAAGCTTGGTTGCTTTCTTCACCGCTTCCCCGTAGTGCAGATAACAGCCCCTCGGCATGTACATGGGGGGGATGATGTAGTGAGGTGAGAGATCAAGGATTCCGGCGGAGAGATCGATTGCGTCCGCGCCGGCCTCCTCGAGCCTGGGCACCATCTCCTTGACCACATCATCGACTTGTATGCCCGCCTCTCCAATTCCCTGGTCGGCCGGGATTCTCACGATCAAGGGGTAGTCCTTCCCCACGGCCGCCCGGGTCGCCTGCAGAATCTCGCATGGCATACGCATGCGGTTCTCCCAGCTTCCGCCATACTCGTCGGACCTTACGTTTGTGTGGGGCGACATGAAGTCCATGATGAGCGTTACGTTGGCAAAATGGATGTTCACCGCATCGAAGCCGGCTCTCTTGGCTCGCAGGACGGCCAGGGCGTGCAGCTGGATGACCCTTTCGATTTCCTGTTTGGTCATTTCTCTCACGGGCGTCGGCTTGACGACCTGGGCAAAGGACCACTTCCCTCCCTCCTTGCTGAATTCATAAAAGGCCGCACCCATGTAGGGGAGCTTGGAAGATACGCCCAAGGGCAGCTGGCCGGTCCGTTGGTATCCGTATCGCGCCACGCCTCTACCCGCATGGTAGATCTGGGCACAGGCCTTCGGACCCTGGATCTTGATCGTCTCGGCCAATCTCCATAGGCCGAACAGGCACCTGTCATCCGCTATCGACAGCACACCGGGAAAGATCTCCGCTGCCGGGTCCGGGTCGATGTTCGCACCACCCACGCACACCATGCTCGCCCCACCTTTCGCATAACTTTCGTTAATGGCTATGTGACTATCCGTGGGAAGGCCGTCATAGCACATCTCGTGGACGGTCGGCGCCATGACGATTCTGTGGTCCAATGTCATGGATCCTATGGCGATGGGCGTAAAAGCTCTCTCCTTTTTCATCACAACCTGTTCTCCTCTATGATCCTTCTCCAGGTCACGATCCTGGAGGATATGGTTCAGATCGCGGGCTGGGACGATCACCTCCGGCGGAGGGGGATCCGGGGGTGACAACGCGGCCTTTCGTTCGGGTCGGGGCCGGGTCGACCCGCGATCTGAATTGTTGGAAGAAACATGGAACAGACCTTGCCTCAGGACTATCCCTCTTTCGGTGCCTCTGCGATCTCGAACCGGAAACCGACCTTGTCCATCGTATCGATCATATGGACTGGCATTTCGCCCGTTGCCTCTTCTCCGAACACCCGGTTCTTCTCAAGATCGATGGACCAGATGGACTGAGCACCCTCACTCTTAAGGGTTGCGACCGCATTCTCCAGGTCATCCACCAGGAACGTCAGATTGTGTACGCTCGGCCCATTCTCCTTCAGCTGCTTGTGCCAGGAGGGAAGGTCTTCGGTCGGCTGGACGAGTTGAAGCACGACACCACCGAGTTCAACGTGAATCACACGGATTCCGGGCAGGACTTCCTCCAAATAGGCCGGAATGTGCTCCTCTACCTTTTGTGCACCGAAAACCTTGTTCAAGAATCGGTACGCTTCTTCTGCGTCCGGCACGACGATTTCGATGTGAAACAATCCTTTGATATTGACCGCCATTGGGGACCTCCTTTCATTACCCTTCCCACTCATGAAGGCTTCAGGTTCCCCAGTCTCCGCCACACAGGTAGGCCCCATCCACCGGGATGGCGGCACCGTTGATGTACGAGGCCTTTTCGGAACAGAGGAAGAGGATGCAGTTCGCGATGTCTTCAGGCTTGCCGATCGTACCGGAAGGAATCCGCTGTTTCACCTGCTCGAAGACCGCCTCCACCTGCTCCCTATCAAAGCCGATCTTGCCGAAGATCGGCGTGTCGATCCAACCCGGAAGAATCGCGTTCGATCGAATCCCGGGCAGATCGCGAGCCAGGTGCCTTGTGTATTTCTCGACGGCGGCCTTTGCAGTCGAATAGAGGAAATGATTCGAAACCTCCACCCTGGCCGCGTCCGAGGAGATGTTGACGATGCATGGGTTCTTCGAAGCCTTGAGCAGGGGGAAAAAGTGCTTCACGAACAGCATCGGTCCCTTGACCAGCACATCGTAGTGATAGTAGAAGTCCTCCTCCTCCATTTCGACCGGCCCCAGAAACTTTGCCCTGCCGGCGTTGTTCACGAGAACATCCAACTTTCCGAATGTCTCCTTCACCTCCCTGCTCAGGCCCTCGATTCGACCGGCATTGGATACGTCGCACTGTCTGGCAAGATACCGCTCTCCCAAAGCCTTCTTCGTTTTCCCAAGGGTCTCTTCGTCGTAGTCGACGCCGATCACCTCGGCCCCTTGGCCTATGAATTGCCTGGCCGTCTCCCTCCCGATCCCGGAGGCGGCACCCGTCACCAGTACGACGTATCCTGCAAACTCTTCCATGACGCTCCCTTCCCTACTTGCAGATCTTCATGAATCCTCCCAGAGAGAATTGATCCGGCTCGAGGGCCGCCATGTTCTTCCACACGTAGTCCTTGTTCGTGTAGTTCACGCATGTGGCATGCTGCGCGCGTTCATCCACGATGAGCTGGAAGGAGCCCACGTTGGTCAGAAACGACTTGTCGGCGCTTTCTACCGCCCCCCAACCCATGTGATACGTCTTCCAGTGCTCGTCGGAACGATCCCAGATGATCTTCCAGAGACAACCCCAGATTTCCGCATCCACATAGAGGATGGTCTTCCCGTAATTGTAGTAGCGATCCTTTGATTCCATCTCGATGACCCACGCGGGCCGTTTCACCCAGATGGCGCTCGTCACCATCCAGGGTGCGCCCTGCCATCCCTCGGTCTCGTAGCCGAACTTGACCAGTTCCTTTCCCTGGCCGCCGACATCGATCTGCCACTCGTCGCGGACATTCTTCTTCGTGGCGAGGGGCTTCGTTGATATGAAGGAGGCGAGGACTTCGGTTTTGCCGAGAAGCTTCCATTCAAAATCCGGGATCTTGCCGTCGTAACCCAGGTATCCCCCGTCGTCCCGGGCAAAGTCGGAGCCGAACATCGCATCGGACCGGTTGGCCGGTGTCATCCTCCGGACTCTGCGGATCGCGGGCACATAGCCGTACAGCATATCCTGTTTCTTGCTGCGATATCGCCAGGTCATCATGCCGGTCCCGGCCATGTCATAAGGCTCGGAGACGAGCACCTGCACCAGCGTCTCTATGTCGTCGGGGTTGTCTAGCGCTGCCGCAGGCCCGTAGCCGTCCATGGGATAGATGTGAAACAAGGCGATGACATCCCTTTCAAACCCACGTCGATGCATGAACCGGAAGGGGATGTCCTCACCGGTCAAGGGACCCTGCACATCCCGCACGTAGTAGCCGTTATAGACTACCTTGACAGCCGCTTTCGGGTCGTCCGCATTCACGCCGGGGAAGGGGAGTCCTTTGATAAACGTGGGTCTCTCGCCCGTTTTCGCGTTCACAATCTCCATTTCCGGATTGAGGTCATGCTTGCCCACATTCTCTTTCATCCCCTCCAAGCCCCACGACGGCCAGTACTCCTTCGGGTCGTATTCGAGCTCTCCCAACTTCATGCTGAGGTCACCCTTCTTGACCCATTCCAGCGCCTGCTCCGGAAGGAGTTCTTCGATCTCCTGCCAGTTCGAGCTGTCAATCACCTTGTCGCCCCCAAGGGCATTCAGGGGTGTCAAGATCAATCCGGCCAGCATCATCAAGGCAAATATCTGAACGGCTCCTGCAGATTTCATTTTCTCTCCTCCGATCATCTCTTTTTCTATGTGATATGACCCTCTGCCCCAACGGCTTGCGGCATCTCCCTGCTCTCCTGCTTGCCCCCTAGAAGAGCACTGTCAATGCAACAGAGATCTGATCTCGATCTCGGAAGAAGCCGAAGGAGGTCTGGTTCCCCGTGACGGACGAGTATTGGATCAAGAACCGGAAGGGTTCGAAGATGAAGTTCACCTGAGGCTGAACGAACCAGACACCCCGCGGATCGTACGCCACAGCGAGCTGTGGAACGATCGTGCCGCTCCTGTAAGTTGTGGTCGCCACGAGAGTGATCGTCTGCTCCATCTGCTCGATGTTCGCAAACTCGCCCGTGGGAAACTCGGGCGCGGCCTGCCTCATTCGGTCATCGAAATCAGGGACCCATTGTCCGAAATACTGCACAAGGAAGGTGAACATCTGTTTCTTGTTCAAGGGCCGAATCCATGCCTGATAGTCCATTCCTACGGAGAACCGCAGGATGTTCTTCTTCATGATCTTCGGTTCGGCTAAACTGCCGAAGAGGATCGGCGCGTTCTCTTCCGGGACGAAGACCGGCTCATGCCAGAACCAGGCCACTTCCGACCGGATGATGGCATTGATGTGGGGTTCCCAGAAACTGAGGCTTCCTCCCGTGACATGATTGTCCCAATAGATGAGTTCCTGCACCGGCCCCGGGTCGAGGACGATCTGAACCGCCGGTGCGTCCAGGTAGGAGCGATAATGGCAGAGCGAGAAATTGTAGTTGTCGGCGATGACTCCCTGCAGTCGGAATCCGTAGCGACTGGCGTCGATATCCTTGTCAGGCTCAACGATCCGTGTGCCCACACCGGGCGGAGGCGGTGGTGCCGGGAGCGCATACACGGTTCCGTAGGGTGCCAACGGAGACACCCGGTTGTCCCAGGAGGTTGGATTCCAGAAAGATTCCAGCGTCAGCGAAGAGATCGGACCGATGTTGCCCAGGTTGTAGCTCGTTCGCAGCAGGACGATCGGAATCCGCCGGTCGTCGAGATCTTCGAAAAGACCGCCGAAGGTATTATCCAACGGATTGATCAAGTCAAGGAGCCGGAACAGGTCCGTCTCGCCCCATGCCATGTTCTGCCGCCCGAAACGGATCCAGAGGGGCCCTCGGCTGAAGTCCGCATACCCCTCCCATAGATCCGCGTCGCGTTTGAAGTCATCGACGATATCGGGAAACGCGTTGCGCACATCCTGAAATTGCTGCGGGCCGTAGTTGTAGACACCCTCGAAGAGAAAGCGGCCCACAAGCCTGTACTTCACGTTCATGTCCGCCCACTTGAACGGTTTTAGGTACCACACCTCGGGAATGAGATCCTTGAGATCATGCATGAGCTCGATGTACGCGATGTTACGGTGCTGGACCAGATCCCAGGCACTCACCTCGGGAAAGGTGAATCCCGAGGAATCCTCTGTCCGGAACGAAGCCCTTGTCTGGATCTTCGCTCGAAACTCGATCGTTTTCGCCTTGTCGGCGTAGATCGCCTCTGCCACATTCGAAAGGCCCGTGACAGCGATCGAGCAACACAGGAACGCCAAGAAGATTTTTGATCGGTTCATACGGTCTTCCCCCCCTTTTGCTTGGGTTGATCTTTCCCTCCTACCTCACCCTTTCCAGAAACCCTTCGCCTTTCCATCCGACGTCATACCTTCCTTTCGACCACGAACTTCGGTTTGAGGATCGTGACCAGCGAAGGAATCAAGACCAGCGCGTCGAACATGTTCAAGAACATGAGCAATCCCAGGAGCAGGCCCATCTCCGACTGGAACTTGATGTCGGCAAAGATCCAGAACACCACCCCCGCGATCAGAGTCGTGGCCGTAAAGATGATCGCCTTGCCCGTAGTCTCCACGGCACGACGATTCGCCGTACCGTAATCTCCCGACTTCTGGTATTCCTCCGAGATACGCGCGAGGAGATAGATTCCGTAGTCGATCCCGATCCCTACCGCGATGGCCGCCACCGGAAGGGAGTTGATGTTCAGGTCGATGCCCTTTATCAGCATGAACACCTCGGAGAGGATCTGAGACACCGCCAGCGGGATGATCAGGATCAACCCGGCCATTACGGATCGGAAAGAGAGCACGCAGAGCAGGAAGACGGCCGAGAAGACGACGATCAGCGACACCCAGTAGGAGTACTCCACCTCTTCGTTCACGGCCGCCAGAATGCCCAGGAGCCCTCCGGCAAGCCTGAATTTCACCTTCTCCGAGTTGTGCTCCTCGATGAATTCCTTTGCCTTTGCAATGGATCTCTTGATCAGGTCGTTGTTGTAGTCTTTGTAGAAGCAGGTGATCGTCGCGTTCGTCCAGTCATACTCGATCCACTGGTCCAGCTCACCGGGAGCGGAGTTGTTCCGGATCAAGGAGCCGATCTGGCCGAGATGTCGGGGCTTCTTCGGCAGAATCTCCCACTTCGGGTTGCCTTCGTGGAACATTCGAAAGACACGCTTGATCATGTTCGTGAACGTCAGCGTCCCGCCGGCACCACCTTCGATCTCCATGTACCGCTGAAAATTTTCCATGGTCCGAAGCGTCTCGTAGTTCTTGACCGCCCCCTTCTCATTTCCCTCCACAATGATGACCAGCTGCGTGGCGCCCACGAAGTTCTGATTGAAGAAGCGAAAGGCCCGGTTGTACGGATGGTCCTCGAAGAGCACCGCGGCTCCCGCCTCAGTGTCCCCTACCTTCAGCTGTCTCGCGTAGTTCCCTCCCACCACGAGTACGACCGCGACGATCGCGAGTATCACCCAGCGTCCTCGCCCCTCGGAGGGCTTGACCAGGGCCCATGCAATCCACTTGTACAGGCTCCCTCGGGTTTCGTGCTCGATCGTCGATTTCTTGGGCGGACTGACCATGGACAGGAGTATCGGACTCAGGGTCGGCACGCTGACAACGATCGTGATGATCCAGAAGGAAGCGAAGAAGCCAAGATGCCGCATCAAGGGGATGGTGGCCACGGCGATGAGAAGCAGACCAATCGCGTCCGTCACGATGGAGAGCGTTGCAGGGGCGAACAACTCACCGTAGCCCTGGACAATCGCCTCCCGTTTGTCTCCGAGCCGAAGATACTCCTCATTGTAGCGGGCCATGCACTGTACCGAGTGGCTGATCGCACGGGCGGTGATGATCAGAGGCACGACAAGAATCAAGGGATCGAGCGTGTAGCCCAGCAGACTGGCAAACCCCAAACCCCAGACTGCGCTTACCGCGGCGGACAGGACGGGAAAGACGACCCCTTGCCAGGTGCGGAAATAGTAGAAGAGGAGAAGCACCATGACGAGGCCGGTCAGGGCCAGAATCTTGTACACTTGGGGCGCAAGGTGATAGATGTAAGCGTACAGGGCCGGGAACCCGGTGAAATGGATTTCATGGTTCTCGTCCGTCTCCTTGTCTCTGATCTCTGCGAGACGTTCGTACAGCCTCGTCGGGTTTACGCCTTCCTCCCAGAAGCCTGCGAATATGGCCGCGGCCTTGTCGTTCACGGCCACGTAGAATCCGCGCACACCTTCGTTCGTGTAGACGCCCTGCTTGATCTCTGCGAGCCCGATCTCGTCCCGCGTGATGCCCCGATGCATCAAGGGCTGCATCGTGATCCCCCACGCACTCACCTGGACGTTCTTCAGCCTCGGATGGGTGAGGGAGATCAACTGCATCGCGTTGCAGCCCTTGATTTTGAGCATCGCTTCCGTGATCCGGCCGATCTTGTCGATGGTGTCCCAGTTGTAGATATCCCCCTCTTTCACCTCGACGGCACAGACCAGGACATTGGCACTGCCGAACATGTGCCGGTACTCGTTGTACAGCTCGATATAGGGATGTTTGGGGGGATAAAAGGAAATGAAATCCGTGGCGATCTTCAGCCTCGCGGCGTGGAACCCGAAGAACAGGGTGACCCCCACGATCAACGACAACACTGGGACACGATGCTTCAGAATGAAGGCTACGTATCGCTCCACCACGCGCTCTCTTCTCTCCATGACCCTCCTCTTCTATCGAGCCCTTCACCAAACGAGCGTTGAATCGCTTATCCGGAAGACCAGGCCATGTGCACCTGCTGCGATCCCCTTCGACCGGCTGTTCGAAACCATGCCCAGGGCACCTACCCAGAACAGCTTGTACCGGCTCGGGATTTCCTCCTCTGTCCAGCTCGAGCCCCCGTCCCTGGTCCGAAGCACGGTTCCCACATCCCCAACCGCCCAGCCTTCCTGTCCTCGAACGGCTACCCCGTAGATCGATTGTTTCGTCGAGCTCGCTGCCAACGCCCAGTTCTCTCCGCGGTCGGAAGAATGAATGATCGTTCCGTCCAGACCCGCAGCAAACATCCGATCTCCATCCGTGCAGAGGCAGAACAAGGACTGTTCGACGATCGGCTGGACCTGCTCCCAATGCCTCCCCCCGTCTCCGGTCCGGTACATGTTTCCAAACTCTCCCACGATCCATCCGGTCCGGGAGTCCAGGAACCGGATCGCATACAGCACCACGTCGTCTTCGAGGGAGAGATCCCGCCAGTTCGTTCCTCCGTCATCCGTCACGAAGAGCGCACCCCAGTCCCCAACCGCGCACCCGCGCATGGCGTCGGCGAAGTGAATCCCGAAGAGGTGCTTGTCCGTTCCGGTCGTTTGTCGCGTCCAGCTCGCACCTCCGTCTCCGGTTCGAATGATGACGCCCGACACACCCGACGCCCACCCGTTTGTGAGATCCGAAAAGCTCACCGAGAACAGCGGCTCCCCGGTTCCACTCACGGCTTCTTCCCAGGTTCTGCCTCCGTCGGAAGAACGGAATACCTTGCCCCGGTCACCGACAAGTACAACCTCTGATTCGTTCAACATGATGGAAGAGAAGATGTTCTCTCGGACCTGTACGCCGCGATCAGTCGTAGCTTCTCCGACGCTTTCGGCCGCTGCCGTCCCTCTGAAAAGGATCGATGAAAGAACAAGACAACAAAACAGAACCGGAAGACGACTCACGTATCGATTCCTCATCGCGATTTCTTCTCGTAGGCTTTTTCCATCAATTTCTTCTTTTTCGTGAACCGCTCCAGTGTCTTCGGCTTCAACCAAGTAATCTGCGGCCGGATCTTGACGGCCCGGTGCATTTCTTCGCAGATTTCCTCGGCCAGGCTCTCGAGCTCCCCGGGTTCCACACCTTCCCCGAACTCGATCTTCAGCTTCAGGGGCGGAACGACCCGGGGAGGAGGCTCGTCGAGCACGATTCGGAACTCACCGGTCACCCGAGGGACGAACTTGTTCACGACACCTTCGATCGCGGGCGGGTAGATCATCACACCCTTTACCTTCAGCATGTCGTCGGTCCGGCCGATCACTCTGTACCGGAACCCGCTTCCCCCGCACGAACACGGCGATGTGTGCACTTCCATGATGTCGCCGATGGTCTGACGGAATCCGAGGAGGGCCGTGCCGGCCAGGGTCGTGAACACGGCGAGGCCTACAGCCCCATCCTCGATAGGGATCGGCTCGTGGCTTTCCTGATCGACGAGTTCCATCATGACCAGGTCGTCTGCAAGCCAGTGCATCCCTTGGTATTCCGGGTAATCGCAGGAGCAGCCGAGACCCGCGCCCAGATCGAAGAGCTTCGCCCCGTAGGCCTCTTCGATCTTCCGGCGGACTTCCGGTATCCCGGCTCCCGGCTCTCCACCACAGATGACCGCCTCGAGGGTGAGCGCGTCCACACCTTCGCCGAGAGAGGTTGGTGCCCTCTCGATCATGTATTCCGCAAGGGACGGCGTGCACATCATCGCTTTTGGGCGAAAGAGCTTCGCGTAACTGAGGACCCGCTCGGTGCCGGCCTCCGCTCCCACCGGAATCGAACACGCCCCGTAGTCCGCAATGCTCATGCACATGGGCACACCCGCAAGAAACATGCTCAGCCCAAAGGCCTGGAGTACCCTGTCCCCGGGATAGATCCCGATCCTCCACAGGGCCCGGGACGTGAATTCAGTCCAGATGTCCAGGTCCCCTTTGTTCAACGAATAAGGGGTCGGGGTTCCGGTGGTACCGGACGTGGCGGCAATGCAGACGAGTCGATTCGCCTCTTCCCCCATCCAGCCTTCGATGATTCTCGTCATGTCGGATTCGCACTCGTCCACATACTCGCGGAATTCTTCCTTGGTGAGCACCGGAATGCGGTCCGTGAAATCGTCCCAGGTCCTAACCTGCTCCGGCGTCACTCCCGCCTTCTCCATCCTGGAACGCCAGAAGGAAGCGCCCTCGTACAGGGCCTCCATCTTGTTCTTCATCCTGCTCCACTGGAGGTCTCGCATCTCCGGAGTGTTCAGTATTTGCTCCACCTCCATGTTCCAATATCGCCTCCGCTCCGCCATTACGTACGCCTCCCTTCAACGGCCAATGCCTTTTCTTGTGATCCTTCTTCTCTATCTCGAAACGATAGAGATGCTCATTGCACAGGGCTCCAATCCGGAAGCGATGCCGCCGGTATTGTGGGCGAGCCCAACCTTGGCCCCCTTCACTTGCCTCCTCCCGCAGTTCCCTCTGAGCTGCCAGACGAGTTCCACAATCTGCGCCACACCCGTTGCGCCGTGCGGATGCCCTCGAGACAACAGGCCTCCGCTCGGGTTGACAGGCATGTTCCCACCGAGGGCCGTGATGCCGTCTTCGACCAAACGTCCCCCTTCCCCCTTGGCACACAACCCCAGGTCCTCGGTAGCGATCAGCTCGTGCACGGTGGAACAATCCTGGATCTCTGCGACATCGAGGTCATGGGGGCCGATCCCGGCGGTCTCGTAGGCGATGCGGGAGGCCCTCACACAGCATTCGAACCCGACCGCTCCGGAGCCGGGCTTGTAGCGGGCACCCGTGAACACGGAAGCATCTACGCGCACGGGTTTGTTCGTGTGGCGGCGTGCGGTTCCCATGGTCGTCACGAGGAGGGCCGCGGCCCCGTCCCCGGAATGTGCGCACTGCAGACGGGTAAGGGGGTCAGCGACCATGTCCGACCCCAGAACCGTGGCAAGACTCACGCGACCCTGGTATCGGGCGTAGGGGTTCATCGCTCCGTGCCGGCGGTTCTTCACCGAGATCTTGGCGAGTTGCTCCCGGGTGGTGCCGAATACTTCCATGTGGCGCATACCGATTAGCCCGAAGCGGGCAGGTTTCGCCGTCCCGGAACCGGTAGACCCATTGCACCCGTCCCGAAACGTCGGATGTCCAGCCTTCCCGGGTCCCCTCAGGTGCTCCGTTCCTATGACCAGGATCCTGTCGCATGCACCCAGAGAAACCGCCCTGACGGCATGATGGAACGCTGCCGCACCGGAGCCGCATCCGTTCTCGTGGTTCATCGTCGGAATCCCTGACAGGCCCACCTCGTCCAGGATCCGTTGCCCGGCGTTCGGCCCATTCCCCTCGTTCCCAACAAAGGCCGCTTCAACATCCTTGCGGTCCACGCCGGCGTCACGAAAGGCGTTCAAACAGGCCTCGGTCCCCATGTCCTCGACCGAGCGACCCGGATACCTACCGAACCGAACCATGCCTGCTCCCACGATGGCCACCTTTCTCATTGCCTGCACGCTCTCCGCCTCGAGACAGGGGCCCTCTACGGACCCGAGGGCCTGTACTTGTATCCGATTACGTCCATTCCACTGTGTGGGTCCGAATCGATTCTTCCGACGGTGAGCTCGAGCGCCATTCCCGTCTTCGCCTCGTCCGGGTCGCAACCCTCTATCGGAGCGATGACCCGAAGCTCTTCCCCTTCCGGGAGAGCCACGAGCCCTAACAGAGTCGAGGAATCGGAAGCCGATTCCGGGGGCCCGAGGACCGTGTAGGCGTAGAGCGTTCCCTTCTCCCCGATGAAGACCTCCTCGGTCCGTTCCCTGGAATCGCAGAGGGGACAGAGCTTCCTCTTGGGGAAGGCAACGTCCCCGCATTCTCTGCACCTGCTCCCGATCAGGCGGGCAGTATCATCCTTGTGGGTAGGGAGGACGAACAGCCCCCGCTGAAGATCGAACTCACTCTGAAGGGGTATGAATCTTCCCCTCTGGTGACGAGGCGCGGACCGCCTGTCCTCTTGACTCATTCACAGCCTCCCTACTCTCCCCGGCGCTTCCCCACGGCTCAGCAAAAGCCATGCCGAAACGGGCACGTCTCTAACCTATTGCAATCTATATGTTTTATTCTGTGGCGTCTGGATTTAAGCCCGCCTCTACTCGTATATGCGCACGCCTTTGCTCACATACGAGCTGCTGTTTGACATCAAGCCCGGCGTTCACTACGATGAAATGGAGAGACATGGGCGTTCGAGAGCGAAAGCAGACGCGCTCTTCGTCTCGCCCGAAAATCCTCGCACGGAAGTGTCAACATCCGAGCACCGAGAGAGCGGAGGCTTGCCTCGCGAGAAAGAACCGCCATTCACAGGAGAGACCGTGGCCTCGGAACGCATAGAATTCTCTGATTCGCAGTGGCAATTTCTGGCCGTGCTGGAAGCCCTGGGGGAACCCGTCCCGATCGATCTGCCGGGGACCGTCGTCCCGCTGCCGCCCGGACCGATGATCGATCTTCTCAACCGGGGGGAAGGCCTGGGTCTCATCACCCGGTCCGGTACGGACGTATTCGGCCTCGCCGTGGACCTGCCCAAGGGAATTCGAAAGAGGCTCGAAAAGGTCAACACAAAGGAAAGATTGGAGGAGATGCTGGAATGCATGGAGGCAAACGATCTCCTTTGTAGATTGAACCCCGTCGCCACGCTGAGTTTGTTCGAGCGGGCTGGTCGGCACGAAAAGGCGGCGCGCATGGAGCACGACCTGTCGGAAGACGCTTTGCAGAACCGCGACTACGACACTGCAATGACCTTCCTGATGCAGGCGGTTGAACATCATTCGGCCCTGCTCGGACGCAGGGAGGTTGATCTGCTCTTCCTCTCCGAGGTCCTCCTGCTGTCCGATCTGTGCTTTGCGACCGGAAAGGGGCTGGTCGAAACCCCTCCTTTGCTGGAAAAGGCTCAGACCGTGGCGGATCGCCTTGGAGATCTGAGATCCAGGGCCATGACGGAACTGCACCTGGGCCGGTTCTTCTACTTCGCGGACCGCCGGTCCGAATCCTTTCGCGCCCTGTCGCGAGGCGTAGCAGAGGTGGAAAGGCTGGGGGACCGTGACATTCTCGCCAAATCCGCGGAGTTTCTTGGGCTCTTCTTCTTCATGCAGGGCCGCTACGCAAAAGCGATGGAACACTTCGAACGGGCGGTTCATCCGGTGAGGCACTCGGGGAGACAAGTGCTCAACCCCACGTCTCCCTTCTTTTTGGCCTATTGCGCTTCGTTTCTGGGCCACTTCCATCAGGCCATTGGAATCATGGACAGCCAGTGGCGTCGCGCAGAGAGTGAATCCGAATACGGCCCGGAGACGATCTACAGGGCGCTGCTCGGCAACATTCTGTTGATGGTCAGGATGAAGCGAGAGGGGCTCTTTCACTGTTACGGTGCAATTCAGAAGGCCGCCGAGTCGAACAATGCCCTGGCCCTGTATGTGGCAAGAGCGGGCCTCTCCTATTTCTACTTCTCGGAGGGCCGGATCCGGGAGGCAAGGGACAGCTTCGAGCAGGCGTACTCGGAAGCGATCCGTGAAGGGATTGTGCGGCAATACGGATCCCCCTGGGTGCTGGAAATGCTCTTCGAATTCCATCGCCTGGGCTACGATCCGATTCCCGCTTTCAGCTACACCTCGCAGGTGGAGAGGGCCATGAAGGAACCGAACGTTCATCTGCGCGGTGTGGCAATGAGGCTGCAGGCCCGGGAAGCAAGCACCCGGGGTGAAGCACCGAAGAAGATCCAGGCACTGCTGGATGCGAGCCGAGAACACCTGGAGGAATCCGGAGACCCCACCGAGCTGGGCAAGACCCAATTGGAGATGGCGCGCCTGGAATTGAGCAGAGACCGGAAGGAGGAAGCCCGGTCACTCGCACGGAACGCCTGGCAAGGTTTTTCGGGCTATGCCGAGGAATTGTTCCCGGACGACCTCAGATATCTACTCGAGGGGAAGGGACGTATCCCTGCGGAGGAGAACGCGGCCTCTGTCGAGTCGGTCCTACAACGTTTTCTTGACATGATGGAAGCGTTGATCCCGAGCCCGGACATCACCGAGATGCTGACACAGGCGGTTGGAGCCATCAATCGTTTTCTGGGCGCGGAGCGGGGCGGGTTGTTCTGGTTTCACGGCGATCGGGCTCAGGATCCCCCCACCCTCCGTGCGGGTGTCAATCTGACCGAAAAAGAAATCACGTCTGAAGCCTTCCGATCAAATCTGGACATCGTGGTCCAGTCTTTCCGAGAGAAAGGCCCGAGGGTGGTTCGATCAAAACCGTCCGACCAGGAGAGGAAAGGCTATGGAGTTCGGGCGATCCTTTGTCTGCCCGTCGAAGTGGGTGGGCAGAGGCGTGGAGTCCTCTATCATGACAACTCCTATTTGGACGACTGCTTCGACTTCATCGAAGGCCCCGTGCTGGTGCGTTTGATGGGGCATGTCAGCCTCCTGATCGACCGGATCTGGGACTATGCCCGCCTGAGGGAGGAGAAGAGCCGGGAAGCATCCGGAAGGCTGGTCGAATCCGAGACATCGGAGACAGGGGAAATCGTGGCCCAGAGCCCGGTCATGCTCAGATTGCTCCGGCAGGCGGAACAGATTGCCAGATCAGATTCGATTGTGCTTCTGTTGGGCGAGACCGGGGTCGGCAAGGAGCTCCTGGCCCGAAAGGTCCACTTGGCAAGTCCCCGGCGGAACAAGCCTTACGTCGTGATCGATGTGACGACCATTCCTGAGAATTTGCTCGAAAGTGAGTTGTTCGGGCACGAGAAGGGGGCCTTCACCGGCGCGGATCGCCAGAAGTTGGGACGCATCGAAGCGGCAAACGGGGGGACCCTCTTTCTCGACGAAGTGGCAGAGTTGCCGCTCTCGCTTCAGTCCAAGTTGCTTCGCGTATTGGAGGAGAGAGCCTTCGTGCGGATCGGAGGCACACGCGTTCTGTCTTCGGACTTCCGCCTGGTCACGGCAACCAATCGAGATCTGGCAGAGGAGGTCGCAGCGGGCCGCTTCCGCGAGGATCTCTACTACCGGCTCAATGTGGTCCCACTGACCCTACCACCCCTGAGGGATCGAATCGAGGACTTACCCATCCTTGCGCGGCACTTTCTACGCCTTTACGTAAGGCGCTTCGGTCGTTCCGAACTTGAGTTGACGCGGGCAGATGAGGCGAGACTGGCCGGCCACCGCTGGCCCGGAAACGTTCGGGAACTGAGAAACGTGATGGAGAGGGCGGCCCTGCTCTCTGTGGGCGATTCGGTGGAAATGAATCTCCCCGCGGATTCAAAATCCCCGTCTTCCCACCCCTTTGCGGATGACCCAAGCATGGACGAGATACAGCGTCGATACATACAGCACGTGCTCGAGAAGACGGGCGGGCGGGTCAGTGGTCCCGGCGGTGCAGCCGAAAGGCTCGGCATGCACCGCGCGACCCTCTATCATCGCATGAAGAAGCTCGGGTTGTCCTGACACGCATGTTGCAGGAAACCTTCAACTGCGAGCGTCTGCTCAACCGATGACGCAGATCAGCTCATCCTTGGTGACCGAGTCGCCGCTCCCGAAGTAGATCTCCTTGATGGTCCCGCTCACCGGAGCAGGAATCGAGTTCTCCATCTTCATCGCCTCCAGGACAAGGACCGTATCTCCCTCCTGCACCGTATCACCCACTTTCACCTCGATGCTGATAATCAGGCCCGGCATCGGGGCCGTAAGGGGCGTACCTTCCACGGCCGATTTGGCGGCGGCCGGCGCGGGGTCCGCCGTCTGCTGCACCGGCGGAGGGGGAGGAGGTGGTGGTGCCGAGGGCTGGGGCACGGCTGGAGGAGGCCCGGGCGGTACGGCCTGTGCGATCTGCGGTTGCTGGGGAGAGGCGCAGGCCTGCACATAGCTGACAACGGGCGCTCCGCTGCCGCCTTCCTCTACACCCACCTCGAAGAACTCGTCATCCACAAAGACCTTGAAGGTGCGCAGGTTCAGGCCCTTGGGCGGCACCTTCTGCTGCTTCTTCTCGATCAGCTCACCCTCCTTCGCCTTCTTGATCCATTCCTCTTCCGCCTTGACTGCGTCGAGGGTCTTCGGCTTCACCGAATCCGGGGCCTCCTCGAGACCGTATTTCCACTTGAGGAACCGCCTTCCCGTGACAGGATAGATGGCACAGATCAACTGATCGTCCAGATCCTTTGCGAGCCCTCCCACGTCCTTCTGGACCTCCTCGAGTTCCATGTCCAGGACGTCCGCGGGTCTGCACGTAATCGGCTTCTCTCCTCTCGGGTATCCTTTCAGCGCCTTCTTCTGCACCTTCTTGTCGATCGGTATGGCGGTCTTTCCGTAGAGACCGTAGCAGAGATCCTTCACCTGCGCCGTGATCATCTTGTACCGTTCCTTCTTGTTGTCGAACAGTACGTTGTTCACGGTCTGGATGCCGACAATCTGGCTCGTAGGCGTCACCAGGGGAATCTGCCCGAGCTCTTTCCTTACGCGAGGAAGCTCTTCATAGACCTGGTCCAGCTTGTCCAGGGCATTCATCTCCCGGAGCTGATTCACCAGATTGGAGAGCATGCCTCCCGGGGTCTGGTGGAGGAGCACGTTGATGTCGATGACCGACATCTTGGTGTCATTGAGCAGGTGTCGGTACTTGGGAACGATCTCTTTCTCCAGAACCTCGTTGATGTTTGCCAGCAGGCGGATATCGAACCCTGTATCCCGGTTGGTCCCGAGCAGGGTCATCACCAGGGGCTCTATGGCTGCGTGGGAGGTGCGATAGGCGTAGGGGGACATGCACGTGTCCACAATATCCACCCCGGCTTCGATCGCCTTCAGATGGCTCATGGGGGACATGCCGGATGTGAAGTGGCTGTGCAGGTGTATGGGCGCCTTCACCGCCTTCTTCAGGGCCTTGACAAGGTCGTAGGCATCGTAGGGAGCAATCAGGCCTGCCATGTCTTTGATGCAGATGCTGTCGGCCCCCATCGACTCCAGATCTTTTGCCTTCTTCACGTAATAGTCCAGGGTATAGACATCACCGCCCATGCGAGGCTCGGTCATGGTGTAGCAGATGCATCCCTGAAAGTGCTTGCCCGCCTCCTTGATCCCTTCCACCACGGTTTCGAAGTTCCGGTAGTCGTTCAGAGCATCGAAAGTTCTGAAGACGTCCATACCGTTGGCTGCGGCGCGCTCCACAAAGGCTCGGGCCACATCGTCCGGATAGTTCCTGTACCCGACCAGATTCTGTCCACGCAACAGCATCGAGAAGGGGGTTCGCTTGAAGTAGCGCTTCAATGTACGCAACCTCTCCCACGGGTCCTCGTTCAGAAACCGGTGCATGGTGTCAAAGGTCGCGCCACCCCAGACCTCCACCGCCCAGAAGCCGACCTCGTCCATCATCTCGGCGACCGGAATCATGTCCTCGGTTCGCCCCCTTGTGGCAAAGAGTGACTGATGCCCGTCCCGCAGGGTCAGGTCCTGGACCTTTACCGGGTTCTTCGCCTTGGGTCTCTTCTTCCTGTAGTCCATCTTGGTGATCTGTACCTGATCGTGTTTGCTCGCCTGCACTTTCTTGGCCATGATCGGGCTCCTATCCCTTTCTGGAATGGTCGTCCTAACCTGTTTCGAATCATGCGGACGTTCAGTAGGTGTAGATCTCGTATTCGGTCTTCTCCCCAAGCACTCGGTCCACCTTCTCCTGGATGCGCAACCGTTCCTCGCTGGTCAGCCAGGCCCGCCAGGACTCGAGGGTCTTCCAGTTGCTGATCACCAGTTGCTCCCCGGGGTTGTCCACCCTCCGGAGGGTCTCCCCGGAGATGTAGCCGGGCTGGTTGGTCGCATGTGTCCTCAATTCCAGAAGGAGCGGCATCAGATCCGCCACCTTCTGGGCCGGCACGACTCGTTTCATCAGAACCTTGAAAGCCATCTCGTTCTCCTTGTCGATTCGATTGAAATAAACTTATAGGCCCATTCGTTTCGCTATGATCATCTTCATCACCTCGGTGGTGCCCGCGTACAGGGTCTGCACCCGCGCATCCACCCAGGCACGGGCAACCGGGTATTCGACCATGTACCCGTACCCCCCGTGCAGTTGGAGGCACTGGTTCGCCACACGATTCAGCATCTCCGTAATCCACCACTTCGCCATGGAGACCTCGGTGACGATATCCTCACCCTTCATGTGTTCCACGATCAAGCGGTCGATCATCGTGCGGCCGAGCTCGATCTCGGTGGCCATCTCGGCCACCTTGAACTGGGTGTTCTGCATGGACGACAGGGGCTTGCCGAAAAGCTCGCGACTCCTGCAGTATTCGATCGTGTCCTCCAGGATCACCTCTGCCCTGACCTGGGCGCTCATGGAAACCACCAGACGCTCCTGCTGCAGCTTTTCCATGAGGTAGATGAATCCCTTGCCCTCTTCTCCAAGAAGGTTGTCGGTGTGAACTCGACAGTCCTCGAAGTACATCTCTGCCGTATCCTGGAAAGGGATCCCGATCTTCTCGAGCTTCTCGCTCACCGTGAAGCCGGGGGTGCCCCGTTCGACCACGAAGAGACTCATACCCTGGTGCGGACTCACCTCGGTATCCGTCTTGACGGCAAGCACGACCAGGTCCGCCTGCGTTCCGTTGGTGATGAAGGTCTTCTGGCCGTTGATCACGTAGCCGTCCCCGTCCCGCTTCGCCGTGGCCCGTATGGCAGCCAGGTCCGACCCGGCGCCCGGCTCCGTCATGGCAACGGCCGAGATTTTCTCGCCGGTAACAGCCGCGGGCATCCACTGCGCCTTTTGCTCGGGACTGCCGTAGCTGGCGATGTAGGGCATGACCATGTCGCTGTGCAATGGGACACCCACTGCTGAATCGCCCAGGTAGCGGGCAATCTCTTCGGCGAGAACGACCGAAAACAGGAAATCCGCGCCCATTCCCCCGTACTCCTCCGCCACCCACGGGCAGAGAGCCCCTTGCTCGCCCAGTTTCTTCCAGTATTCCCTGGGCATGACGCCCGAATCGCACCATTTCTCCAGATGAGGGACGCATTCGTTCTCGAGAAAGCGCTTGAGGCTGTCTCGAAAGATTTCGTGTTCTTGTTCGAACGGAACGGACCGCTTCATCTTCATCTCCCTCTTCGAAAGATTCTGAGCTCCATCAAGTTGCGAAAGCGCATCACTTCCATTCGTCCACTGGCGGCCCACATCGATCCCGAGGGCTGGACCTGTGGGCTCACCGAAGGAGGAGGCGTTTGAGGGACCACCGTCTGCTCCTGCATGGCGTGCTCCCTTTCCGCCTTCAGGTATTGGATCACCCCGATGGTCGCGGCAATGATCTGTTTCGGATTCTTTTTCATCTTCGCTTCTCCGGCTATGCGGGTTCGAAGGCCAGCACGGCCCTCGCCTCTTCCCCTTCGCCTCTATGCAGAATCTTGGCAGACAGGGATGTGCCGATTTCGATGGTCTCCGGATTCTTCGTGTCAACGCCCTGGATACGGGCAACGACTCTCAGCCCATCGGCCAGTTCCACGACGCCCAGGCAATACGGGTTGTTCCTGTCGAATCCCTCCGCCTTCATCGATGGGGGACCCACGGCGATGCAGGTGAAGGAGACGAGCTTGCCCTTCCCTTCCACTTCGTTCCAATCCATCTCCGCTTTGTGGCATTCCGTGCAGATCGGCCTGGGAGGGAGAAAACGGGCGCCACAGCTCCCACAGGAGGAACCCATCAGTTTCTCTTCTTTCAGATACGCCTCGTAAGAGACATCATTGATCGGGCGGGTCTCCACGGTTCACCTCCTTTCGAAGATCGTAAAGGTACAGGTGCCCCCCGTACCGCCGAGGTTGTGGGTGGCGCCTATCCTCAAGTCCTTGATCGGCACCTGGCGTGGGCCCGCTTCCTGCCGAAGCTGTTTCCAGATCTCGTGAACCTGGGATACGCCCGTCGCCCCAACCGGGTGGCCCTTGCACTTGAGCCCTCCCGAGGTGTTGATCGGCTTGTCGCCGTCCAGGCGGGTTCTGCCTTCCTCCACCATCTTGTAGCCCTCGCCCGGTTTGCAGAACCCCAGATCCTCCAGGTGAAGGATCTCCGCGATGGAGAAGCAATCGTGCACCTCGGCAATCTGCACGTCCTTCGGTTCGATCCCGGCCATCCCGTAGGCCTCGTCGGCTGCGTACTGGGTCGCCTCGAAGCAGGTCAGGTCCGCCTTTGCGTGCAGGCCCTTGCCGCTTCCCTGGCCCAGACCCACGATGTGCAGGGGTGCGTCGGTGAAGTCCCTGGCCATCTCCTCGGCAACGAGGAGGAGACAGCTCGCACCATCACTGATCGGGCAGCAGTCGAAAAGGTGCAGGGGCCAAGCGACCTCCGGATTTGCTCGCGGATCGCCCAGAAAGGCCTTTTCGTCCTCCCATGCAGGTACATCGAGGCCTTTCTTCTTCGCCTTCTCCACCTTTGCCTGCATCAGGTCCTGAATCGAGGCCTTGTACTGTCCCTTCGGGTTCAACGGGGCGTTGAGGTGACTCTTGATCGTCACGTTCATCAGGTGCTCGCGGTTCGCGCCGTACTTTGCGAAATAGGCGCTTGCCGTGGCACCGAACACGCCGGGAAAAGTGAACCCGATCTTTCCCTCGTAGGGTGTAGAGGCAAGAGCCAACCCCTCGGCCACTTCTTCGGTGGAACGTTTCGACATCTCCTCGACGCCACCGACCAGAACGATATCGTAGAACCCGGAGGCGATGGCGAACACGCCTTCACGGATCGCGAGCGCGCTCGATGCGCACGCCCCCTCGGTCCGAGTGGCCGGCTTCGGAACGAGCCCGATGACGTCGGAGATGAGGGGGCCCCAGTGGGCCTGGTGGATGAAGAAGTCGTTCGTGAAATTCCCAAGATAGAGCGCATCGATATCCTTGGGGTCCATGCCTTTGTCCACAGAAGAGAGGGTATCCCGGTAAGCCTCCACAAAGAGATCCTTCGAATCCCTGTCTTTGAACATGCCGAATTTCGACATGCCCGACCCGACCACGGCCACCCCTCTGCCCAGTTTTCTCCGTTTTTTCATGATTCACCTCCCTCTGTTTGGAAGGGTTCCAAAGACCCGGCCTCACCCCTCGAGCCGGCATCCAGGCTCGAGGGGTCCCAAGGATATGGAGCCCCAGAGGTAAGCCCGCGTTACCACCAGAACGCCTGGGGCGACATCAAGCCGAAGCACACAAAGACGACCCTTTAAGTATACATCCATTTCATCTACAGCCTAAGCCCTGGCCCCCAGCGAAGGCGGATGGATGCACGAAAAGGCTTCGACGGGACTTCTTAGAGTCCCCCCGTGACCTCGATGCACTGACCCGAAACATAGTCGGACAGTGGCGACGCCAGGAACAGGATGGGTCCTGCCGCCTCTTCCACCGTGCCGGCCCTACCCATGGGGATCATCATTGTCATCGCGTCCCGCATTGCCGCCGGGATGCCCACGGCAACTTCCGCGCCTCCCCGTTCGATACTTCCGCCCGCCTCCTTCTCCTTTGTCAGGCGCGTGTCGACCCACCCGAAGGCCACGGTGTTTGCCTGCACGTTGAACGCTCCCCACTCCTTGGCCATCGTCTGGGCCATGCCCACCACGCCCGCCTTGGCTGCGGAGTAGTTCGCCTGCCCCGCATTCCCGCGGGTGCCTGCGATGGAGGACACGTTGATGATCTTTCGATTCACCACCCTCCCCTCCAGCTTTTCCTGCTTGGCCGCATCCCGCATGTAGGGCGCAGCGGCCCGGATCAGACGAAACGGGGCGGTCAGATGCACGGCGACGATCGCCTCCCACTGCTGGTCGGTCATCTTATGGGCCACCGCATCCCAGGTGAATCCCGCATTGTTTACCAGGATGTGGAGCCCTCCCCAGGTCTCTACCGCCTTCTTCACGATGCCTTCGGCGAAGGCAGGGTCTGTCACGTCTCCGGCCACCACGATCGCCTCGCCACCGGACGCCCTGATTTCACTCGCCGTCTCCTCGGCCGGCTCCGGATCCAGATCGCTCACCACCACCTTGGCTCCTTGGCCGGCGAACAGCAGGGCCGCAGCCTTTCCGATTCCCCTGCCCGAACCCGTGATGATCGCCACCTTGTCTTGCAGCATCTTCTCCATTCTCTCTCTCCTCTCTGATTCTGGGTTTTTTCGACCGCTCAGATCTGAATCGCCCGGAACACCATCCCGCAGAGTTGTCTGGTGCTGGCGTCCACGTCAAAGGGCTCTTCCTTCAGGGCCCAGTGCATCGCGGTCTGCTCGATACCGCCGAAGATGAGGTTCCGCACCATTCCGATGTCCACATCGTCCCGGATGCTCCCCTCTTCGATTCCCTCCTGGATCAGGCTCATCAGGTCTTGATCGTAGCGTTGCATGAGATCGTATGCATGGCTCTGATAGAAACCGGGGTCCTGCCTGATTTCCAGAATGAGGAAGCGGGCGATGAAGCGTCGCCTCTTCCAGGTGTAGAGATGGGACCAGATGAATTTCCGGATTCGGTTCAGGGCGCCTTCTATGCCCCGGAGTTGAAGCTCGAGGAAGTCGAGGTACACCTCGATGTCCCTCTCCAGCAGTGCAAAGGCGAGATCCCTCTTGGTGCGGAAGTCCTCGAACAGGGTTCCCTCGGGCACCCCGGCCGTCGCGGCGATCTGGGCCGTGGTGGCACCCTGGTAGCCCTTTTCCTCGAAAAGGACCCGGGCCACGTCCAGGATCCGTTCCCGTCGCTCCTGCGACTGCTGCCTCTTGTTCGCCTTCTTCTTGACCGCCCCACCCTCCTGAAATATCTAGAATACCGATTTTTCGAGTAATACTCGGAATTCTGGCCTTTGAATACTACAAATATCGGGCTGATCTCCAATTATCAAGTAATCTTATTAATTTTATTCGTTTATGTCAAGAGGAGGCTCGGCTTGGATTGTCGAGTGAAACTCGAAATAGGGTTTGGTACTGTGAAATAGGGGCTTGGGCTCGAGGAGGGGCAGCCGGAAGCAAGGGGCTGGCGGCCGGGAGCCCGGCTCCTGCTCCCCGATACCGCTTTTGGCCCCCTCAATCGAGGCCCAAGCCCGCATATTGCATTCGACTTCGTAGCGAGAGCGGTGGAGGCAAGGCTTCGTGCAATATGCGCGGGGAAGCTTCTCAGTCCTCAAAGGAATAGCGTCGCAGAATGGGGATCTTTTCCAGATTCCGTTGGATATGTGCCACCAGGTTCCGATTCCAGGCAACATCGTGCCTGCTCTTGTGGGGTTCGTTCCGAACGATTCGGGCACAGTCCTCGAGGTAGTCACTTTCGGCCCCCACGCCGAGGCTTTCGCAGATGGCAGCCAGCTGCGACCGGGGATCTTCGATGAAGTCCTCCAAGTGCACTGGAATTCGCTCCACATCATATTCCGAAACTGCGTCGACTCTGCTGATCAGCATCTGCAATTTGTCGCACAGCGCGAAGTATTCCCTGCTGATTCTCTCGAGAGAAAGACGGCGCCTCATGGCCCGCGTGGCGATCGTGTCATAGGGATTGCGGGTGATGTGCATCATTCGGATCCTCGCCTGGGTCACCCCGGCGAGGGTTTCCAGCAGAGCAGGGCTGGAAGTCAACCAGGTAACGTCCCGGGCACTCTTCGATTTCTCGCCGATGACTTCGAGGGTGCCGAACCTTCCCTGCCACTGGCCGGGCACTGCATAGGAGTAACCCCCTCCACCCACCCGCCCGGTGCCGGCAGCCTGCCTGGAATTATCCAGCAGCAGGCGGAAGATCTGTGAGCGCGAGAACACGCGAGGACGCAAGTACTTCAAGGTTGCCTGCTCGTTGGCAATGATGATGTGGGGATGGGCGTCCAGCAGGGAGCCGATCAAGGTCGTGCCGCTTCTTCCGATGCCGATGAACATGACGTAGGTGTGAACAGCATCGAACGTCTCCTGCGCTTCGGTTCCCGGACCGGAGGATCTCAGGTAATCCGGTAATACGGAGGAGTATTCGATCGCATTGCGTATGATGCGGGCATTTCGTACAAAATCCCTGACTTCGTTTAACAAAGTCACTCTTTCTCCTCAGACGAGCCAGTGGGACATATCACGCTTGATCAGAGTCTGCAGCAATTCGATATCATCGCGGTACTCGTCGATCAAGCTCTGCCGTGTTTCCGGATTCATTTCGGAGCGGACCAGATTGAACGGCTGGACCCGGGAAATGATGCGATGGCCCCATCGTTCCGGAAACCAGCTTTTCAGAGCCTCCTTGAACGGGTGGCTGCGCGTGAGCCAGCGTTGAAGCCCTGCACTGCGCACCCGACCGGAAACATTGTGACGGGGGGATATGTCGGGGCGGAAGTCGGGATTCACATCCAGAAAGCCGAACAGGTCGGCAAGCAACCATCGGGGCCTTTCGACGAAGTCTTCGTACAGGTAGACGCGAATGCGGGCCGCATCGAAGCGGTCGAAGTATCGCTTCAGATGCAGGCCGTAGAAGCCACGACCTTTGTACTGGTACTGTACGTACCAGCCGTCTGCCGCCCGCTGCGGTTCCGCATCGAGGGCATCTTCAAAACTGGACAGGGGTTCGTAGCTGTCTCTCAAAAGGTGCAGAAACGCCGAGAAGGCCCGCTCCGCGGGGTGTCGGAGAATGGCCACGATCCTGGCGTCGGGAAGACGATCTGCGATCGCACCCGGCGCCCTGCGATCACCAAGGTAGATCGTCGATGCCTCTCCGATGGCCCTCTCCTCTCCTGCCTCTTCGAAAAGCTCGAGATAATCCGCCAGATCGGTGGTCGTTCCCCTGCGGATCCGCTGGTCATAGGGCCCACGGAAGTCCAGAGTGTGTCCTTCCAGCGCGAAGAACTTCGGTTCCTTGTACCGGCTCATGAAGATTTCCGGGTGCTGCTTGAGATAGTAATAGAGCGAGGTCGTTCCTGCCTTGCCGGCACCGATGATGAAGAAATTCGGCCAGGTGGTCATTCGCCTGCTCCCGGGATTTCCCTTCCTGCATAGGCTTCGAGGACCGGGGGATCTGTCTCCTCCAGCCATCCCCGGTCGAGAGGGTGGATGACCTTGAACTGTTGACGTGTGTAGTGCTGGGGATCTACGACCGCCTTTCCCAGCCTGATCGGACGAATGCCTTCCACACCGAAGAGATCCGCATAGTCCGCATAGACGCCGTCGCAGATGGACCGAAGACTACAGGTCTCGCATCCGGCGACATACCGGTAACCCGTGTACTCCCGTGCGCGTACGAGAGCATCTTCCTGGTATCGCTTTTCCAGAGCAACCGTGTCTCGACTCGGGTCTCCCTCCTTGGCCCATGCCCGCTCGAGTGCCTGCTTGATCTTGTGCAGCCGGTCGCCCAGCTTCGGCCACCGCCGATCCAATCTCCGCACAGGAGCGCGCAGGGCTCCCAGGTGCAACCGTCGCCCCAGACCAAAAGGGGGAGAGAGTTCGCTGAGGGCGGTTCGCTGGGCGGGCAGGTCTGTCCAGGACCAGCTCGCATAGTCGTTTTCATGCAGATCGTAAGGCAGCTGCTTGAACCCGTATGCGTTCGGACGATGACGTTCGGAAACCAGGCAAAGGGGCAGGTAGCGGACATTCACTTCAACGTTTTCGGCGATCAGGTAATTCAGCGCCTCTTCGAGCGGTTTCCGTATTTCATCATAGGTGGGAACGTTTTCCACGCTCCGCTTTCCGGATTGCTGGTCATTGAAGGGATTGAAGCCGAGGAAATTCACCACGCCCGCGCCCGTGCCCGCGGTCAGCTTTGAAATGTCCAGCAACTGGGGCAGGGCAGCCCTGGACAGGACAGTGTTGAACCGGAAGGGGATGTCCGCCTCTTGCAGGTTCCTGAGAGCCTTCATCTGCAGGACATGAGCGCCCTCCCGGCGCACGATTCGATCGTATGTACTGCCGAGGCCTTGTACACTGATGAGGAAGTCCCGGATACCCGCCTCCTTGAATCGAACCGCCTCTTCACGGCTCGAGAGCAAGACGGCATTGGTGATCAGTGTCGGCGACAAGCCGATGAGGGCACAGAACTCCACCAGGTCATAGATATCCGGATAAAGGGTCGGCTCTCCTCCCTGAATATCAATGGAGTTGTTGCCGTAGTAGTCAACCAGGGTCCGGCAGATTGCCTTTGCTTTTTCAAGGCTCATGAAATCATGCTGCGGGTGAGCAGGGTCTTCGATTCGATCGAGGAAATAGCAGAAATGGCAACGAAGATTACATGTCAGCCCCAGCCACAGAATGCCGCGTCGGGTGAGTTTGCGGGAAAGGGTCGGCAGGTAGACCCGGCCATCCGCCCCACCATCGGGACTCGCATAGGACATCGCTTCTTCAAGAATCCTGCTCATGGTTTCAAGGTGCTCCCGTCATGGCCCGACGGGTCCGGATGGTGAGCACGGGGCCGGAGATTTCGTAAAAGGCGAAGACATATGATCTGTATGGAGCGGACAGGGGCTCTCCGGAACGCCTCGAACAGCCTCCGGGCCGCAAAGGTATAATCCTTGCGCGCGATGCCCAGCCGAGCAAACAGCAGCGCCCGGTGAACGCGAACATGACCCTCCCGGCTGGCGCACTCCCGGCTATCTCCGAATACACGGCGCAGCACGCTCTGTTCCTCGTCAAACCACTCGCGGTGTCGGGTAACCAGTCCTCCCGGGATTTCGCGCCGGATGATCGCCGCGCCCGGAACGGGCAATAGGGTGCCGCCGCTCATCAGCAACCGCGCGTACCAGTCCAGGTCGTGGACAATGAGCAGCCCCTCATTCAGCGGGCCGACCCGGTCGAGCGCCTCCCGTCGACAGACGAAGGCCGACAGGGTGTGAACGAAACTCTCGGTCAGAAGATGGATCAGCGGGCTCGCGTATTGAAAGAGCGGTCGGAGGTCGGGCCTTCTCTGATGACCCTCTTCGTCGACTTCCGTGCAGACCGCGTAGCTTGCAGATGTCTGCGGATGGCGGTCCAGGGTGGACACTTGCCTCTTCAGGTAATCGGGCAGCCATACGTCATCGTCATCCAGAAAGGCGATCAGTTCACCGCGGACTCGGCCCAGCGCCTGGTTTCGGGCCGCTGCAGCGCCGACGGGTCGATCATTGAACAGCACATGTACGGCAGGAATATGCGGGCAGTCCTCCCGCGGCCCGCCTTGACGGAGATACTGTACCGTTCCGTCCGTGCTGCAGTCATCGACGATCCAGACATCAAAGTCCCGGAAAGTCTGCCCATCAACGGCGGCCAGAGCCCGACGCAGCTTTGCATTGCGGTTACGGGTCGGAATCACAACAGACACCCTGTGCCGCATGGAGGATCAGCCCTTTCCCTTCTTGAGTTGTCGGGCGAGCTTCACGACGCTCCTTGCAGCCGCCCTGGCTTCCTCGAGGGCCGTGTAGATGGGCGTCATTCCGGGGCCCTCCCTCACTTCGCCGATGTCTCTTCCATACCCTGCTGCGAACCCCGCCACGACCATGCCGTGTACCGAGAAGTAGCTGTTCATCAGGCTCAACACCTGTCCGACCCCCACCCGACGGGCCGTGATGATCGGCGCCGCAACCTTGCGGGCCAGCTTCAGGTGGAAGAGACAGGCATACGTGCGGTCCATGATGATCTTCGCCTGGGCGCTCACGTTGAGCAGATACACGGGTGTCCCGAAGAGGATGCCGTCCGCTCGCTCCATCGCCTCGTAGATGGGCTGCATGTCGTCCTGCAGCTTGCAGACCGCGGTCTCCAAGCAGGTGTCGCAGGCGTCGCAGGGCAGAATTTTCTTGCCCGCAAAGAGGATCAACTCGGTTTCGGCTCCCATTTCGCGTGCCTGGTCGAGGGCCTCCTCCATCATGATCTCCGTATTGCCCCCCTTCCGGGGGCTGCACACGATACCCAGAATTCTCATCCGGTCCTCCTCTCTGCTCGTATCGATTCTCCAAATCGACCCCAATTCGGCCATCATAGACTTCCAGCGGATCCGGTTCAAACCGCCCACCTTCGGAAAAACTCCCATTTTCGCGTGCCCGGGCCCATTCAGGAGCTCGGGAGTGAATCCGGGGGCCGCCTCCCTGAATCCACTACATATAAAGGATAGTCAGGATCATTGCACGAAAGGTGGAGTGAGCATGCTGAAAGAGAACAAGAGACTTATCTTCCTACTCGTATTCGGGGTATCCGCGATCATGGCCCTCCCAGCCCATTCTTATGAAAAGGCCTTCGAGAAGACACCGGTGGACGAAATCCAAGTCAAGACTCTCCCAACCTCTACGTACCTTGTGACACGCGGAGAGGGGAGCTATTTCGAGAAGGCAGACCCTCTGTTCATGCGTCTGTTTCAGTACATAAAGAAGCACGACGTTGCCATGACCGTCCCGGTGGAGGCGGAGATCGACGAGGCTTCCATGCGGTTCCATGTGGGTGTGTCGGACCTCCCCAAGGAACTGGGAAATGAAGGGGAGGTGCGCGTAGAAACGATGCCGGAAAGAACGGTGATAAGTATCGGCGCGCGGGGCTCGTACAACGAGAAGAATTTCAGCCGCGCAGAGGCGGAATTGCTGGCCTGGCTGAAAGAGAACGCCCGCTACCGTGCCAGCGGCCCCGCGTACGCGGTCTACTGGAACGGACCCTACGTGCCCGGGTTCCTCAAGCGATTCGAGGTACACATACCGGTCGCACCTGCAGGAGGCGGTTGAAACGATGGGGTTCATCTGAGCACACAGAACGACATATGGGACATCTTTCTTTGTAACACACAATTCCCTTCTGTCGTACGCTGTTCCTGCCCGGAACGGAAATCCAACGAGCTGGACCATCCATGGACTCATGACCTGTCCCTGTCCCCACACCGTCCCATACCACCTAAAAAGGTGCAGGCTAAAAACAAGCTTGTGTGCCGGGAGGCCAGCAATGCGGTGTGATGTTCGAAGCAGACCCAACCACAGCTATTGAGATGAGTAGCGAACATAAGGACAATACTGCGAAATAGTCTCCATCTTTTCTTTGCAGCGGGTGTGTGTCTCGGCCGTGCTGGAGGAAATCCGAAGAGGGGGGAGATCAATCGTGCCCGACAGAGAACTCCTTGAACAGAACATGTTGAGGCGACAGGCGGTCGGTGATTACCTGCACCGGAACGCAGCAAGAATCCCTGACAAGACGGCATTCGTCTTTCAAGAGAAGAGGTTCTCTTACAGGGAATTCGACGCCGCCGTCAACAGGGCTGCGCACGCCCTTTCCTCCCTCGGTCTGGGCAAGGGAGACGTGCTGGCCATCATGTCCCAGAATTGCCATCAGATGGCCATCTTCATGTGGGCCTGCTTCAAGACCGGGGTCTGGTATTCCCCGATCAACTACCTGCTGCGCAACGAAGAAATCATCTATCAGATCAACCATTCAGAAGCCAAAGCGTTCTTTGTGGAGAGCGCCCTCGTAGACGAAGTCACCCGGGTTATGGGAAGGCTTCCGACAGTGGAACAGTACGGCCTTATCACCTGTCTCGAGGTGGAGGAGGTCTTGAATCGCCACCAGGATGTGGAAATCAGCGCCGTCTTCTCTGCGCCGCACCCCTATTGGGTTGAAGGAGTTGCAGCAGTCGTTGTCCCCCGGAAGGATTCTCTGGATGCTGAAGGAATAGCGGAATATGCGAAGAAGAACCTGGCCGGATACAAGCTTCCCAAGAAGATCGTCATGTTGAAATCGAGTGACCTTCCCGTCAGCCCAACGGGCAAGATCCTCAAGCGGGAGCTGCGGGAGAGATACAAAGACATTTGCGAAGGAGAGAAGGGAAAATAGGCTGCCCGGTGCGAACTCCCAATCAATGGGGGTGCTGCCGGGTCCGCCCATCAAGTCATTTTCTTCTTTCGAGCCAGGCTCTGCGCTCCTCCAGAGGAAGGCTCAGGTATTCTCCAACGACTTGGGCCGCATCCTCCGCGACCATTACATCCAGAAAGGCCGCGTTCTCGATCGCCAGGCCCCCGTCGATGTGGGTCTCGGAGCCTTCGTAGACAACCCGCTTGGCCCGGGCGAGGCCCGTGGCCGGCAGTGCGGCCAGTTCCCGGGCGATCTCTTTGGCCCGGGCAAGAGCGTCGTCAGCCAGATCACTGATGATTCCGAGAGAGAGCGCCTCTTCCGGAGGGACGACCCTTCCTCGAAGGATGAACTCCATGGCCTTGGCAACCCCGATCAGTCGAGGGAGCCGCTGGGTCCCGCCACCACCAGGAATCAACCCCAAACGCGTTTCCGGAAGCCCGTAACGGTAATCGCCACGTTCTCCGATCCGGATGTCACAGGCAAGGCAGAACTCGAACCCGCCCCCCATGGCATCCCCGTTCATGGCCACGATCACCGGCTTCGGCAGTTGCTGAAGGCATCTGAGCATACCGCTGTATTCCGGGATAGGAGAGAGGCCCAGCACCCGGCAGTTCTGAATATGGGCCGGGTCCAGGGTGGTGAGCTCTTCGCCGTAATAGTGGGTGATGAATTTCCCCTTTACCCCACCGTTGATGACGACGGCTCGAATCTCCGGAGCCTTCCAGGATTCGATCAGATCCATCATTTCCTGCGTTCCCTGGGCACCGATGTAGTTCATCGGTGGAAAGGAGTAGGTAGCAACACAGACTCCACCTTCTACTTCGGTTGTCCACAGGCTCATGATTTCCCTTCCTCTCTCGGTCTCACTCCGGAACCGGAATCGTGCTGATCGACATGCCGCCGTCGATGACTATGCTCTCGCCGTAGCAATAGGTCCCCTCAACGAGTAGCCAATAGACCAGGCTCGCGATCTCCTCGGGGCTCCCGATTCGCCGCGCCGGGATCTTGGTGGATGTCATGTACTCTTCAGCGACACCGTAGTGCTCATCATACATATCGGTTCGGATAAGTCCCGGGCAAATGGCGTTCACACGAACATTCTGTACGGCACCGTCTATGGCGTGCCCCTTCACCATGCCGAGCACGGCGTGCTTGGATGCCGCGTAGTCAGAGGCGCCTGGAAAAGCACGAATACCCGATATGGAGGCGTTGTACACGATCGAGCCACCACCGTTCCCGGCCATGTGCTGGACAGCGAGCTTGGTGCAGTACCACTGGCCGATGACGTTCACCTTCAGGATCCGTTCCCAGTCCTCCCAGGTCTGCTCGGTCAGCATCCTCTGGCCCAGGAAAACGCCCGCGTTGTTGCAGAGATAGTCGAGTTTCTTGAAACGCGCGAGAAAATCCGCAAAGGCCCGGTCAATCTCCCCCTGTTCCGCCAGATCCATCTTGAGCGCCATCGCTTGCCGCCCGGTTTCCTCGAGCTCCTTCAGTGTAGCTTGAGCCGCCTCCTCGTTGCTCGTATAGGTGATTCCGACGTCGTGGCCTTCTTTGGCGAACTTCAACGCCACCGCCTTCCCCATACCGCGGCTTCCACCCGTGATCAGAACGTTGCCCATGTGCCCTCCTTTTCGTCCTCAGGGGTCCTATCGTCCTCAGTCCTCAGGGGTTCCTCAGGGGTCAGGCCGTAACTATCAACCTTAGGGGGGCTCCCTAAGGTTGATAGTTACGGCCTGACCCCATTCACCGCCCAACCCCTGGATTCCCGCCTGCGCGGGAATGACGGCTAGAGCTCCATGGCGACTTTGTACGCCTCATAGATCGCATTGAGCACCCGCCTGGGTGCCAGGCAGTCGCCGACCTTGTGGATCTCCTTCACCTTTCCCTTGAGCTCGTCGTACAAACGAGTGTCGGCGGAGCGCCAGTAGCTCGTCACAAGGGTGTCCGCCTCGATGTCCTCTTCCTGCTCCGTCAGAACGTTCCGCACGGTCACCCTTCCGGGCACGGCCTTCTTCACCTCGAAGTCTCTGACGCGCTCCACCCCCTTCGCGGTCAGGTTCATCGCCTGGATCGAGTGGGTCGGATTGTCAAGGTCGTACGGAATGGCTCCGAACACGCGGAAGCCCAGGGGCATGACCAGCTTGACCTCCTTGCCCTGATCCGCGAGGACCTCTGCGGTAATGAGCCCCTTCATGTAGTTCTGGAGATCCGCAATCACGACCTTCTGGCCTGTCTCGGCTTTTCCCTCGATCACGTCCTCGGCCGTTACAACCTGAGTCCCCTGCTCGACCTCGATCGCAGCATCCGGTCCGACCACGTCCGGCTCCGTACTTTCGATCGTCGTTGCCCCGGTCGCCACGATCACCGCATCCGGGTTCTCGGCGAGCACCGCCTCCGAGGTCGCCTCCGTGTTCATCAGGACCTTGACGCCCACTCTCTCCAAGTCATGCTCCAAGAAACGAACGCACTGGTTCCACTCCTCCCGTGCCGGCACCTGGGCGGCGATCAGAATCGCCCCTCCGAGCTGGGAGGATTTCTCATAGAGCGTGACGTCGTGGCCCCTTTCCTTGGCCGCCGCCGCCGCCTTCATCCCGGCCGGACCACCACCGATGACCACGACCTTCTTCGGGTTCGACGTGGGTTCGAGCTTGAATTCTCCCTCCCGGCCCGTCTCAGGATTCTGCATGCACGTTATGGCCGAATGCTTCTCTGCGC
>JANQFG010000039.1 GCA_028277985.1 bacterium
CGAAGCCTTCGAGGAGGCTTCACGCAACGGCTCCTAGCTGTCCACGATACCGGGGGAAGCCCACAACGGCTCCTAGCTGTCCACGATACCGGGGGAAGCCCATTCTAGACCCCACGTGTCCACCAAACCATGGGAATTCCAATCACCCAATTCGATCAGGCTAAAGAATACTGCGTTTCAAACAAGAGACTGTCTTCGGTTGGGAGGTCTGCTAAGGACTCGGGCTCAGCCCACCAGCAGGGAAGGAAATGGGGGGATGCGAGCAGTACAATCCACCCTCTTCTCTGGCTAAAACTCCCTCCCAACGACCAAGCCGGCCGAAATCCCACGTCTGCTCGATTAGGGGGTTTATTTCAAACCAGGCCAAGGGTGCCGGCGAAGGGTTTGAAGATCCAACTCATCGGTGGCCAGGGTATAGGCTGAGTTTCTACCGAATCCAATTAGGGTCACGTTTGGTTCTAGCACCAACGTTCCCCGTAGGATTCCTTCACGGTCCACGAAATCGTAGGTAGTGCCGGAGGACGCCGTCGTTGGGGTCCGGGCGATCACTAAGTACCCTTCGGGTGAGGCTAACAACGTGGGGTGGGACAGCCTGCTGGGAAGGAAGGGAGGCATCGTTCTTGGCCATCCGGCCAGACTCGAAGGTTCACACGGCACTTGGCTGGGAAGGAACCGTCTTATTGCTTCGCATTTCTCTGCGTCCCCAACTCTGATGGGGTCCGAATCCAGGCGGATATTTTGGTTCCAGTGGCCGTCAGGGGTCCTCCAGTCCACTCGAAATGGTTCCAACCGCGCCAGTGCAATCCATCCGTCAGGGAAAAGCAAGGCTTGGTCATTGGACACCAGCGGATTCCTGGTAATTAATGCCCGAAACTCCCCGCTCTCATCTGGCCGGGTGGATAGATCGGCACTTCCAAGGCCTTTAATATGGGCGATCGTATCCAGCCGGTCCGATTCAATGTTCCCCAGCAGAAGTACCAGCGAGTCAGCCAGGTGCAGAGTTCGCGGCAACTCCTCGGGGAAGGTTAGGGCTGTGACGCCCAGCACCTGTCCAAACCGGTCGCTTCCAGAAAGTGCGCCCTTGAAGAGAAAATTGACGGGACGCCGGCCGTTGTAGGTCTCTATTATGGTCGGTCCATCGAGAAGGAACCAGCGGTAGTTATATGGGTCGGTGAGCAGGCTGGAATCGCCAGCGAGGGGGTAAAACCGGCCTATTCCTCGGTACTCACCCGGCCCATCTCCGAGTCGCCCGATCGTCTTCACCTCTCCGGCGCCCGAGTCAACAACTGCGATACGGTCCTCACGACTGTCAGCGATAAGTACTCTCCCGTCGGAGAGTTCTCGAATTGAGATGATCTTCGTGAACTGTGTGCTGGATAAAACCTCAGGGGGCTTGAGATAAATCCGGCCGGGTTCCTGGTCCCCTCCCATTCCCGCGAGGAACAGCGTTAACCAGCCAACCACACCAACGCGGCTCGCTACAGGCTTGGGATGCCCAGGTCTTTCTAGACGCCCTGGGAGAGAAAACCTAGTCTGCATCATGCCTCCGCCCTGAGGGTTGGGATCCGGATACGGTTCTCAACGCTAGTGGGCCGGAGATCGCCCTGCCAGTATTTCACGAGCGATGCGTTTTAGGGAGTCCGTTGGCGGCTGAGGATAGCGCCAACCGTTGATCACTATGGTTGGGGTTCCCCTAATGGAGAGACCCTCTCCAATCGACCGGTCCTTTTGGATCCTCTCCCTTGGCCATTCTTCTTCCATGCACCCGACGAATCTGACCGTATCAGTGACACCTGCGAGGCTCGCCAGGGACGCCCATGTCCTCGTGCCGAAATCCTTCTGGCTTGCCATCAACTCCCTTACCATCTCTTCGAACAAGCCTTCTTCCGAAGCGCATTCGGAAGCCATCGCTGCTGCGTGGGAGAACTCGTGACTTGAGAGCGGAAAGTGAAAGAGAACTAACGAAACCTGGTTTTTGAGCTCGGCTCTCAGATCCTGGGCCGCCTGATGGAAGAGGCTACAGAAAGGGCACTGAAAGTCTACGAATTCAACGATCTGTACAGGTGCGGAGGCTGATCCGATCCGGCGGCCGCCATCCTGTAGTAAGTTCCAGGATTCCACAGAATCTGGTTGAGAAAAAACGTCTGAAGACCTGCCAGCCAGATGTTGATTGACTACGATCCAAGTCACCACAAGAGCGCAACAGGTGACCACAACTGACAAAACAGATTCCAGGCGACTTTTCATTGAGTGCGAGCCCCTTCCGATCTACGCCATGGACCGTGACACCTTGATGGTGCCACGGCCACTATGCTCGAGCTTTCCGATTTGCCTGCCGGGGTAGATCCCACCCGCACAAGGAATCGACCCACTCCCGGCCTCCGGCCCTAGATATCCTGAAAACACTTGAAGTACAGTCCATCCTCACACCTCGGGTGGTCCTCCCAACACCAGCCATTACCGTTGTATCCGGTCCCGCACACTACTGGACACCACTCCTCCAAGAATCCAATGCTACACTCCTCGAACGCTGGACCTGTTGCACAAAAAGGGCCGCAACCGTCCTCGGCTCTTGTCTGGCTGGGAGCGAAAAGGGCACAGATCCCGATCCCGAGCACTACCGAACTCCTCCAAAGTAATCTCCTCATTTCCTCCTCCTTCCGACTCGTGCCCGATCTGAATTTCAGATCGCCTGGTTCGTTTAACTTTGACGCAGGTCAAAGTGCTATAGCCGTGGAGCCGCTATTCATTTGATACGGACGGCTCACCCTCGTGGGGGTTTCTAGCCTGCCGGAGAACCACCGACGAAAAGGCAGCCGACTCGAAGCCGATATGGAAATGTGTTCCCCGCGGCGGGCCAGGAATCCGATCAATTTCGCGGTCCGGCCTTGGCCAAGTCAGCGCTTGAGGAACTACATGTAGCGACGATCGGCGAAACCCACAGTGAACCGGCCGACATCGCCCGAGTGTCGGTCGAAGTAACCACAGAATCGGTCAGTCTTACCTTAGAGAGCACCCGTCGAGCTAGAAGTTGGGCGAATCATCGAGAGAGCCGCTTTCATCCTGAAGGGCCATCGGAACTTTGGCTACTTCCCTCTAGTAGTACCGATCTAGGTAGATGGCCAAGCAGAGTTCGTCATGCCCCCCCCCGGGCCCAGGTATTCCTAGGAAAGGAAGGAGGGGGTTCATGCGACTGGATGTACTTCTTTGTGACACCGCTGCAATCGAGTCCCTTCAGTTGGCCATTAGACTCGGCCAAGACCTGAGCCGGAGGATCGCGCCCTATTTCAACGAATCCTGGCAGGAATTGGAGTCAAGAGCTGTTTCCAGAGAGTTTGATGTAGTCATCGTCCAGCCCTCCTTCCCGCCTTCCCGATCGTCGGGATTCTCCCCAATTGAGCAGCTGTCACGCGTTCAATCCATCCTTGGACCTGGGAGGTTGGTTCTCTTTGTTGGTGATTCGAGGCAAGACCTCAGTTGCCGGAAAGCCATCGCGATCCTCCCAGCGCCGATCGTCCTCGTCCGAGGCGCAGACGACCACCCAGGGTCGATCCTTAGAGCCGTCGCCCGATCCTGGAGCTTCCAGCGGTTGGCGCCGATCTTGAACGGATCGGTTGGAGATGGGGTGCCAAAGTTGGGGACACAGGAAGTGGTTCTGGCTTTGCTCGTGGGCTGGCCGCCGCCAGCAGGCGTAGCCGATGTCGCCAAGACCCTGGGGCTTTCCCCAAGGACCCTGAGGAGGCGAATGGAAGACGGAGAGGCTCCTTCTCCACGAGAGTTGGTGCGCTGGGGACGGTTCCTTGAAGCCCTCGCACTTCGAAGTATGGGGATCCACTCCCGCGCTCGACTCGCCTCTCTCTTGGGCTTAGGCCGGGCAGATGCTCTGGCTCGGCTTTCCAAAGATCTCACGGGAGAACCTTTGGAGACGATGCTCCGTCCTGAGAAGGAGGAAAGTGTGTTGAGGATCTTGGTCAGGCGCCTAAATGGAACTTGAACCGCCCCGGGATTGCCGGAGACGCCATCAGTTGAGAGGATGGGGTCATGAAAAGGGTTTCGAAGGCTACCGCCAGCTATTCAGGAGGCTTGGGTTCGCACAAAGGATGAAACGCTCAGGACGGTCTACGACGAGGTAACTGTGGAGGACATCAGGGAAGCAATGGAAGAACAAGAGAGGAAAGCTCTGGCGTCCGACTAGGGTCGGGTCTGAACGGACACCAAAACGGACACCAAAGCTTCTTAGGGGAGAACGATAGGTTGAGGAAAGGTATTGGAATCACTAGGTTTATTGGCTGTTGGGGCCTGTAGCTCAGGTGGTTAGAGCGCACGCCTGATAAGCAGTACCGGGACTATCCTTCCTCGCGCATCCTGCTTGAAAACCCGCATAAAACCTAGAGAGGCGCGTGCAGCTTGCTCCTCTCAAACCCCTACTTGGTGCAGCCTGAAGGACCGAGTTGACACCAGAATTGACACCAAGAGGGGGCGATCATGGATGACTCGTTCCGCGGGTCTATCGACCCGTTCACGGACCCCACGTGCGAGGGTTAGCTTTCGCTCCGCCCGTCTGTCACGCCATCGAGCTAGGCGGCCATCATGGGTTCGGTCCGCCACGAAGTCATAGGACCAAACGTGGTGCCGGTACAAGGGCCTCAGCCGGATGCAGGACCCGTCATTCAACCACACTCGGCCCTGTTTGGGCTGCTTCTTCGGCACTTTCAAGCCTTCCTGCCTCCAGATCCGCTCCACTCGCTTATGGTTCACCTCCCACCCTTCGGCCCTGAGCATCCCTGTGATCATCCGGTACCCATAGCGTCCGAACCTCCGTGCCAGTTTCACCACCTCCTCCCTCAGAGCTTCCTCAAGGTCTATGAGACTGGGCTTGGGTCCGTCTCAGGAGGGCACCTCAGGTTTCGGATGCGCCTCCACGGTAACAAATCCGGGTCCGGAAGGGCTTTACAGCGTCGGGCCGAGGTTTTATACTCGCGTTACGCAAGTACTAGCGCCCCGCAACTAATCCGAGTTTTCCCATGACCCATCCAAGCGACGTCCTCCCTCTGCGCCCGGTGGAGTTCCAGGTCCTTCTCAGCCTCAGCCGCGGGCCGAGGCACGGCTACGGCATCATCCAGGATGCCGAGACAAGAGGGGAGGGGACTGCCGTACCAGGCCTGGCCACCCTGTACCGGGCCCTGACCCGAATGGAAAAGGACGGCTGGATCGAGCGCGTGGACTCGGTCGAAGGAACGGCCGAGGACGAACGCCGCCGGCCCTTCCGGCTTACTGCTTTCGGAGGGGCCGTGGCGAAGGCCGAGGCTGACCGGTTGTCACTCCTGGTGGATGCGGCCCGGGAAGCCGACCTGCTGGGGAAAGCGAAAGGTGCCGGATGACGAGGGTGCTGATCCGGTTCCTGCTGCTCCTGTACCGAGGTGGCCTGTCCCTCGGCCCGGCCTGGTTCCGTCGCGGGCTCGGTGGGGAGGTGCTGGATGCGTTGGGGCTCCGGCTCTCGGCGGCGGCCGAGGCGGGTGGTTCCGCCGCCGTGATGAGGACCGGTGGCCGGGAGCTGGTGGATCTGATGAAGAACATCGTCGGGGTGTGGGTGTCCGGGGACGAGGAAAGCCGGCCCACGACATCCTCGGCGTCGAGTAGAGGAGGGCTGGGTATGGGTTCGTGGATGCCGGAGATCAAAGGGGCTTTCAGGGCCATCGTTCGGAGGCCGGCCCTGTCGGCGGTGATCATCTTGACGTTCGCCGTGGCCATCGGGGGAACCGTCGGGGTGTTCGGAATCGTGAACGGTGTCCTCCTCAAACCGCTCCCCTTCCCGGAAGCCGATCGTCTCGTCTACATGAACGAGAGCTTCCGCGAGACCCAGACCAAATCCGTCGCGTATCCCAACTACCTGGATTGGCGGGAGCGGAACCGGGTGTTCGCCGGCATGGCGGCCCGCACCTGGGGCTCCCAGACCCTCACCGGTCTGGGGAACGCGCGGCAGATCAGCACCCAGATGCTCAGCGCGAACCTCTTCGACGTACTCCAGGTGGAGCCCGTCCTCGGCCGGAGCTTCACCGAAGAGGAAGTGGCGAGGCACGACTACGTGGTGGTGTTGAGCCACGGCCTCTGGGTGGAAGCTTTCGGCGGGGACCCGGATGTGGTGGGCCGCACCATCACCCTCACCGGTGAACCGTACACCATTCTCGGGGTTCTTCCGCCCGACCTTCGCTTCCCGTTGTCCGGGGCCGAGCTGTGGATGCCCATCACCCTCATGTGGGGGCCGGACCTGGAGAACCGGGGCAGCCATCCCGGGATCGCGGCCATCGGCCGCCTTGCTCCTGATGTCACCGTGGATGCGGCCCGGGGAGACATGGACCGGGTTGCCCTGGAGCTTGCTGCAGAGTATCCGGAGACCAACGCCGAGGGTGGCGTAAACATGCGGACCCTCCAGGAGGTCGTGGTGGGCGACGCCCGATCCACCCTCCTCCTCCTCCAGGGTGCCGTGGTGCTGGTGTTCCTCATCGCCTGCGCCAACATCGCGAACCTCTTGTTGGTGCGGACCATGGATCGCCGGCGGGAACTGGCGGTGCGAGTGGCCCTGGGCGTCGGGAAGGCGCGCCTGGCAATGATGGTTCTCGCCGAGGGGCTGCTGCTCTCCGCCATGGGCGGCGTCCTGGGGGTATGGGGAGCCTCCGCATTCCTGGGGCTCGTTCGGCGGACCGGACCGGTTGGAATCCCAAAGGTGGAAGACCTGGCGTTGGATCTGGAAGTGGTGGCCGTGTCGGTCGTCGCGGCCATGGTCGCCGGAACTCTGGCCGGGTTCTTCCCGGCGTATCGGTCGGCCGGGGCCCAGCCGGCAGGAGCCCTCCGGGAGGGCGGAGAGCGCAGCGCGGCTCGGGGCAGGGGTGGAATCCGGTCGGCCCTCGTCGTATCGGAAGTGGCGTTGGCGTTCATCCTTCTGGCCGGGACCGGCCTGATGGTCCGCTCGGTCCAGAACCTCCGTGAGGCCAACCCAGGGTTGGACCCTGCCGGCCGCGTGGCCGTTCAGATCGCCATTCCCATGAACGAGTATCCCACGACCCAGGAACGGTCGGGTCTCTACCAGGAGTATCTCGGAACCATTCGGGCGGTGCCCGGTGTGGTCCAGGCCGGGGGCGTGGACCCCCTTCCTCTGTCGGGGAGCGGACGGCAGCGGGCCATCTCCAACGACGGCTTCCCGTCCATCGATGAGAACGGTCTCCGGACCGACCACTTCACCACGACCCCCGGGTACTTCGAAGCCATGGGCATCCCTCTTCTCCAGGGACGCACCTTCCTCGAGTCCGACGAGTTCGGCTCCACCTCGGTGATCATCGACGAGACCCTTGCCGAGCGCCTCTGGCCCGGGGAGGCCTCCGTGGTGGGCCGGGAGCTCCGCCTTCGGGGTGACGATTCTCCCTGGCTCCAAGTCGTAGGCGTGGTCGGCCACGTAAAGAACTACGGAATCAGGGCCACGTCTCGGGACCAGTACTACACGCCTTACCATGCCTGGGTGTTTCCCCTCTGGATCGTGGCCGAGACCGCCGTCGAATCCTCGGTGCTGCTGGGGGTGATGCGGGAGGAACTGGGCGCCATCAATCCCAACGTCCCCATCGCCAGGGTGGCTACCCTAGACGGACTCGCCCGGGAGAGCATCGCCATGGAGAGCCTGACGACGTGGACGCTCACCGCCTTCGCGGGGCTGGCCGTCGCCATGGCGCTCCTGGGACTCTACGGGGTCATCGCCCACTCGGTCCGGGCCCGGACCCGGGAGATCGGCATCCGGATGGCCCTGGGGGCCGAGGCCGGTGGACTGGTCCGGAAGGTGGTCCTGGAGGGCCTGGTCCTGGGGAGCGTGGGCGTGGTCGTGGGTATCGTGGCGGGTCTTCTTTCGGCCCGGGTCCTTTCGTCTCTTCTGTTCGGTGTGGGCGAGGCCGATCCCGTGACGTTCGGAACGGCGGTGATCCTCATGGCGGCCATGATCGGCCTGGCGGCCCTCATGCCTGCCGTCCGGGCCACACGCATCGATCCCACCGTGGCTCTCCGGGAGGAGTAGGCAGAAAAAGCAGGCCCTCTCCGGGCCTCGCGGGGAAGCGGAATTCTCTCCTAGTGAAACTAGGGGTAGGCGAGTCCCGTATTCCTAGGTAGACTAGGAGAACGATTCCCCGCCCCACAGCCAGGGGCCGACCGGAGAGCTGTCCATGCTCATGACGAAGGAACTCCTCCCTGGCACCCTCGACATGATGATCCTCAAAGCCCTGTCCCTGGGACCGACCCACGGGTACGGGGTGCTTCTTCGTATCGAGGAAACCTCCAAAGGACTCCTGGCCCTGGAGCAGGGATCCCTGTATCCGGCCCTGGGCCGTCTCGAGTCGAAGGGCCTGATCGATCCGGAGTGGGGGACATCGGCCAAGAACCGGCGGGCCAAGTTCTACTCCCTCAGCCCTGCCGGGCACCGGCGGCTGGCGGGTGAAGCCTCACGATGGACACAGATGGTGGAGGCCGTGTCCAACGTCATGGATGCCCAACCGAACGAGGCCTGATCATGATCCTTTCCACCAAAAAGAGGCTTCAGGCGCTCATTCACGGGAAACGCTTCCGGGAAGAGCTGGACGAAGAGATGGCGTTCCACATCGACTGCCTCACCGAGGATCTCATCGAGAAAGGGATGGATCCCAAAGAGGCCCGGAGGGAGGCCGTCCAACGGTTCGGGAGTCAGGCCAGGGTTCAGGAGGAGGCCAGGGAAGCCATGGGATTGGCCATGGTGGACGAGACGGCCCGGAACCTGAGGCTCACCTTCCGGGGCATGGCCCGAAGCCCGGTCTTCGCCGGGACGTTCATTCTCACCCTGGCTCTGTGCATCGGCCTGGGCACCGCCGTGTTCAGCATTGTCGATGCCGTTCTTTGGCGTCCCCTTCCCTACCCCGCTCCAGACCAGCTCGCTCACGCCATCCTCTACCGGACCGAGTTCGGCAAAAGCCCAGGAAACACCTCGGTGGATGGCCGGACCTGGGAGCTCCTTCGTGGCGAAGCCGGGGGAGTGGAGCGGGCCGTGTACTCGGGTTGGATCAGAGGGGTGAACCTCTCGACGGAAACGGCGGCGACCTTCGTGGGGCAGCAACGTGTGGGGGCCGGCTACTTCCAGACTCTGGGCGTCCTGCCACGAATGGGCCGGGAGTTTTCCGAGGCGGAGGACATTCCCGGTGGGCCGCCCGTGGCGATCCTGAGCCACGCCTTGTGGTCCAACACCTTCGAGGAGGATCCTGAAATCCTGGGGAGCACCATCCGCCTGAAGGGCGAAGCCCACACGGTGGTGGGCATCATGCCCGAGGATTTCATCACCGATGGCGACGCCGACGTCTGGACACCCCTTCAGCCCTCCACCACGGGCGAGGGGAGCGGGACGAACTACGCCGTCCTCGTCCGGGTGCCGGCGGGCATGACCGTAGAGGAAGCGGACTCACGCCTGGCCGGGATCCAAACGCCGAACTCGGAGGTCGGAGGCGCTCCGGAAACACGGTTCGGACTCGTCCCGTTGGAGGACGTCCAGACCGCCGGCCTCGAGTTCCCCCTCCTGGTTCTCCTGAGCTCCATCGGGCTGATGCTCCTCGTCGGGTGCGCCAACCTGGCCGGGCTGCAAATCGCCCGGTCGCTGGCCAGGCGCGGGGAGATGGCCACCCGGCAGGCCCTGGGAAGCGGCGCCGGGCCGCTGATGCGGCAGGCCATCGTCGAGAACCTGACGCTGGGGGTCCTGGGTGGCTTGGCCGGTTTGCTCATCGCGGGCGTGGCCGTCCACGGCTTGGAGACCCTGGTCCACTCTCACTTCAACACCTGGCAGGAGGTTCGCCTCGACAGCCGGGCCCTCTTCTCGGCCATGGGCCTCACGGGTCTGGCCACACTCCTGTTCGGGCTGGTTCCCGTGGTTCAGGCCACGACCCCGGACCTTCGCCAGACCATCGTGGCGGGGACCCGGGTGGTGGTGGGCGCCGGGAGGCACCGGATCCGAAGAGCCCTCCTGGTGGGAGAGGTCACCATGGTGGCGGCCCTCCTCTTCGCCGCCGGTCTCCTGGTGCGGAGCTACGGACACCTGGACGCCATGACGCCGGGGTTCGATGCCGATGGGGTCCTCTCGGTCCAGTTCTCCCTGGACGATGCCCGGTATGCCGATTCGGAAGCCGTCCGGAATCTGTTCAGCCAGAGCCTTGACGGGATCCAGCGGATTCCCGAAGTCCGGTCGGCCTCGGTGACGCTCACCCTTCCCTATGAGCGGCCCCTCAACCTCACGTTCCGGCTTCCCGGCGACGGGGAGGAGGTCAACCGGCTGACAAACGCGGTCTATGTCACCCCAGGATTTTTCCAGACCCTGGAGATCCCGCTTTTACAGGGCCGGACCATCGAGGTCGCCGACCGTGCAGACGCGCCCATCGTCGCGGTGGCCAATCAAGCCTGGGTGGACACCTACATGGAAGGCCTGAATGCCGTGGGTACGCGGGTATCCATGGGGTATGGTGGTGGGGACGGCATCGAGATCGTCGGCATTGTGGGGAACGTCCTCCAGCGGGCGGCGTGGGGCGACGCCGAAACCCCGGTGTGGGAAACCCCGACCCTCTACCTGGCGGCCGACCAGGCCAGCGGGGGGTTCTTCAGGGGGATCCACATATGGTTCTCGCCGAGCTGGATCATTGAAGCCGCCGGCCAACAACGGAACGTGGTAGCTCAGGTCGTGGACGTGTTCCGGCAGGTGGACCCCGAGCTCCCCGTGGCTCGTGTCGCGTCTCTGCGCGAGGTGATGGACTCGGCCTTCGCACGGGAGCGGTTCGAAGCCGCGTTCCTCTTGACGGTGGCGGGGTTTGCGCTGCTCCTGGCGGCCGTGGGGCTGTACGGTATCGTGGCCCACGAGGTCACGGAGCGCCGGACCGAAATGGGTCTCCGGATGGCCCTCGGGTCCTCTCCCCGGCAGGCCATATGGACGGCTGGGGTGAGCGGCCTCCGCCTCACCGTCATCGGTCTCGCCGTGGGGGCGATCCTGACTGTGCCGGTGGGCCGGGCCATGAATCATCTCATCTACGGTATCCAGCCCTTCGATCCCATGACGCTGCTTTTGACCACCTGTATCCTGATGCTGGTGACGGCCGTTGCCAGCTTCCTGCCGGCGGCTCGGGTGGGACGTTCGGATCCTGGGGGCATCCTGAGAGAGGGATGAGGAAGAGGACGCAGAGGCGCGGGCATGCGGATCCTGGGCGGCTTGGGGGGGCTGGCGCTTCTGCTCACGCTGGTCGGCGTTTACGGCGTGGTGACCCATGCGGTGGGCCGGCGAAAGCAGGAGATGGGGCTGCGGATGGCCCTCGGGGCGGACGGGTCCAGCATCGCGAGCATGGTGCTCCGGTCCAACGCGAAGATGGCTCTGCTGGGGCTCCTTATCGGGCTCGCCATGAGTCTGGCCGCCGGGCAAGGGTTGGCGTTTCTCCTGGCCGGGGTCAGTCCCAGGGATCCGGCAGTCCTGGGCGTGGTGGCGAGCCTTTTGTTCGCAGCAATCCTTTCCGCCTCCTACGCCCCTGCGCGCAGGGCGGGTCGCGTCGATCCCGTTCGGACCCTCCGGGGGAAGTAGGGAGCCGCCGCCGCCTCGGGTACGCCGGAGCGTGTGGGCTCGACAGTGCTTGCGGAGCGGGTCAGGCGCGGCGCTTGAGTGCGATGGAACATGCCACTTGCCAGGTGTCCCATCGCACCTCGGCTGCATGCCGAGCGAACCACTTCATGGAGGGAAGGTCGGCCGGCTCGAAGTCCGACTGAGGGAACCAGGTCTCGTACAGGTAATCCCAGGCGTCCGCAATCGATTGCAGCGGTCCATCGCAGTCCACCTCCACCGCCTGGAACGGACCGAGCTCGCGGATTCCGAACGGACCGGCGGCTTCCACCGTTTCGGGCACTTCGACGCAGAGGTCGTAGTGGAGCCGGTCCATCGGTGTTGTCTCGTAGTTGTCCCAGCTCATCCCCACGACCTGTGCCTCCTCCCAACGGACGCCACGTTCGTCGAGGGATTGGAGAAGTCTCTCGAGCCCTGCGGCTAGAGCGGGCACGTGGAAGGCTGGGCGAATTCGAGTATAGGCGAGTCGCACTCGGTTTCGGTTGACCAGCCGGGCCTCGGCCGCGATGGGAGGGGACGATCGGTGTTCGCCTCGCCCCTCCGGCGCCGCCAGGCGACTCCGCCGATCCCAATGGCTCGGGGCGATCCCATAGTTGCGCCGGAAGGTTCTGGAGAATTCCTGGGACGTCGCGAACCCCATTTCCAACGCAATGGACGTGAGACTCCTGGACGGCTTTGCCTTCATCAGATAGGCAGCCCGCTCGAGGCGTGCTCTTTGCACGAACCTTCCAACCGTTTCTCCCGCTACCGCGAGAAAGACCCGGTGGAAGTGGAAGGGAGAGGAATGGGCTACCGCAGCGAGACTTTCGACAGTGTGCGGCCCCGCCGGATGGTCACGTATGTGATCCATCACCCCGTGTATACGGCGGGTCCAGAGGTCTGATGGCATGGTCGAAATCGAGCAAGAAATGCGAAGCGCCGATCCGGTGGCGCCGGTTAACATACGTCGGGCAATCTGAGCCCGTGTACATCGATGCGACAGGAGTCACCATGCACCTCCAGCCCTACCTGATCTTCCCTGGCACCTGCCGGGACGCCCTCGAGTTCTATTCCGAGGCTCTCGGCGGCGCGATCGAGCATCTTCAGACCGTCGGAGACTCCCCCCTGCCCGCACCAGCCGAGTATGCCGACCGGATCTTCAACTCCGTCTTCGTCGCTGGTGGCCTCCGATTCATGGCGTCCGACGGAGAACCGGGCAACGATCCCCGCGTCGGCCAGAACTTCGCGATGTTCGTCACATGTCCGGATGCGGAGCGGCAGGGGAAGGTCTTCGCGGCGTTGGAAGAGGGTGGCCGTGTCCTGTTTCCCCTCGATGAAGGCTTCGGGATGATCGAGGATCGTTTCGAGATCCGCTGGATGATCGCCCTCGAGTGACCCTGCTGCGCATCTGCGGGAGTGGAGCGCCAGGGGGTTGAGGAGTGAACGTCCAACGGACAGAAGGCGGGGGGGAGATTTGCCGCGGCCAATCAAGTGGGGATTGATACTGGGAGTGACGGTTGCCGTCCAGAACTTCGTGTTTGGCGCCGCCGGATGGCACAGGACGTACAGCATGTCGTTCGTGTTCCTGGTCGTTGCCATTGGGATCAATGTGGTGACCGTAGTCCTGTGCTTGCGAGAGACGGCATCTGAAGAGGCTTGGGGGGGGCAGCTTCGAAATGGTCTTATCGTCGGACTCGTCGGCTCGGTGCTCATCTTCGCCAGTGCCTGGTTCGTGACGGCGGTCGTGTTCCCGGACTACTTCGAGGAGATGGCCGAAGGATACCGGGAAGCGTACGCGAACATGGGCCTATCCCAGGAAGCCATCGAGGAGTCGGTGGCCGGGGTCGCAGCGACGTCGCCTGTTCGGTCTGCCTTCGAAGGCGTCGTGGGCACCGGGGTCGTCAGCCTCGCCGCCGCAGCGGTCACCGGGGTTTGGGTCCGCAGGAAGGACTGAGGCACGGCGCGGTAGGATTCCACCCTACAACCCGGGAGCCTAGAACGAACACTCTATGTGGGATAGTGGGCTGAGGCGGATCAGCTCCGCTTGTCTTCCTAGCCGAACACCTAGAGGAGGCATCAGAGATTCCAGACGAGGTACAGGCCCTCTGTTTGACTGCCCAACAAGTCCCCCGTAAGGCAGAGGAGGTCCTAAAAGGAGGGATGGGCCGATGCACAAATCTCGGATCCACGTCATACCCTGCCCCCAATGGCCTCTATCACTGCGACCAGCTGCTCCTGCACGAGCTGCAGCGAGCTTTCGGAGTCCTGGAGGGAGACCATGATTCAAACGACATCACTCGCGAACCCCGGATAATCGGCGGGTCTCTCCCAGTTGGGCGATTGGTGCCGCTCGACAGCGGGGTCAATCAGGGCTGCCATGCTGATCGCCTTACCGATCCGCTCGAAGGTGCGAAGAAGGAAAGGAGTCTGTGCCTGCGCGACGGTCTTCGAGTTGTTGACCGCCCCTCGATACCGGAGCAGGGCATTTCGGACGATCGGCGAGGGAACCAGCCTCAGATCTCCTCCGTCGATTGTGCTCAGATCCGGGGTGAAGGTGGGTACGTTACTTGATTCACGGAGCATTGCGTTCAGCGAATCCGCCGGGGGGAGGGAAGCGCGTCCAACGGCAGAGGTCAGTGCCCCGCCCTGTTCGATCGCCTTCCGGTAGCCTTCCAACGCCGCGTCGAGTTCCACGCGTGACGCCCGGAGGTCCAACAGGATCTGCTCCAGGTAGAGGGCCTCGAGCCCCCGGTCTTGGCGCCCCGACCAGAGCGCGTTTACTCCGAGCGCTACCAAGACACCAACCACGATCACAAAAAACTCGCCTAACAGTCGGTGGCGCCAGCGACGGTCTTCAGCTGTTGTGCTCATGGAATCTCTGAAAGTCGTCGATGGCCGGGAAATTGGAGAAACACCGGGGTTTCCTCCTCGCTTCGGATTTATTCCTGTTGAAGCACCCGCACGGGCTCCACGCGGCTGGCACGCAACGCAGGCACATATGCGGCAGCCAGAGCGCCCACCGCCGAGAGGACGAGCACGGAAACGAAGGTGATGGGATCCCGATCCGAGACCCCAAAGAGCATCGACCGGAGTACCGGACCCAAGGCCGCAGCCGCCGCCATACCCGCAGTGCCGCCCAAGGCGACGACCATAGCGGCTCGCTTCAAAACCTGGCTCCGCACCGACGAGGCCTCCGCCCCGAGGGCCATGCGGACACCGATTTCTCGTGTGCCTACTGCCACTCCGTAGGCCATTACCCCGTAGACGCCGAGCATTGCCACCACGACAGCCAGGACAGCGAAGATGGTGAGCGTGAATGTCCGAAACCGAGCCGGAAGCGTGGTTTCCCGAATCGACTCCTCCAGGGAGGTGATCGAGCGGAGGGGCGCCGTGGGATCCAGGGCCTGAACAACCCGGCGCACATGGTCCACCACGGCGTACGGGTCGCCGTTCGTGCGCAGCGCCGCGTAGAAGAACCGTCCAGAGATAAACGAGTATTGCCGGAGCAGCGTCGCCAGGTCGTAGTAGGCTCTGGGGCGGGCGTCATGGTCGAGACCACCGTCCATCACGTCCGGGACGATGCCAACGACCGTGTAATTACTCTCGTCCGGAGAGACTCGACCCTCGTCCACGTCAAAGGAGAAGCGCTTACCCAGGGCAACCTGGCCTGGCCACAGCAGGTGGGCGGCGGATTCGTTGATTACGACCTCGCGCCCATGGGTGGCGTCCGCCACCGCGGAAGCCACGTCCCGTCCCCGAAGCAGCGGCAAGCCCAGTGCAGCACGGTACGCTCCGTTGGTGGCCTCCAGGCCGAGCAGTGGAGCACCGCCGCGCCGAAAGGTTTCCCCCTCACGGGTCACGGAAGCATTGATGATTGCGTTGCTGAACGGTGGGTGCGTGCTGAGGCCCACGGATTCCACCGATGGGATACCGCTGAGTCCTTCGAGTAGGAGCTGGTGAAACTGGAGGACATCTTCGGGCGTTGCGTAGTTCCCGCGGCCCAGTCCCACTTCCACGATGAGTATCCGGCCGGGATCGACGAACCCGGTCTCTACTCGGTTCAGTGCCGAAAAGGAGCGAAGGAGCATCCCCGATCCGGAGAGGAGCACCACGGCGAGGGCGAGCTGTGCGCCTGCGAGAAGGTTGTGCGTGCGCCGGGTGCCGCGACTGATGGTACGTGAAGCATCGGGGCGAGCCCCGGCGATGCGTGCACCACGTAGGCCGGGCAGCACACCGAACACAATCCCCGCGACCACGGCAACCGCGAAGGCGAACAGCACCACCACCGGGTCGATGACGATGGCCTCCCGCCTGGGTAGGTCAGGGGGCGCAAGGGAGAGCAACGCACGCACGCCCAGCACGGCTCCACCCAGCCCCAAGGCACCACCGCAGAGGGAGAGCGCCGTGCTTTCTGCCAGGACCTGCACGGCCAGGCGGCCTCGGCTGGCCCCGAGAGCCAGACGCACCGAAAGCTCCTTGAGGCGGGCTTCGGTTCGGGCCAGGGCCAGGCCCGCCACGTTGGCACAGGCCGCCAGGAGGAAAAAACCCACTGCACCCATGAATACCCACAGCACACGGCGGACCCGGGCCCGATCGACCTCGGCCAGACTCCGGGCCGTCACGGGGCGGATCTCTTCGCCGTGGATCTCCTTGAGGGCAGCGGAGAGGGATGCCAGTTCATCGCTGAGAGCCGCTACCGACACTCCTTCTGAGAGGCGTCCCACCGCGTGGAGGAATCCGGCTCCCCTGTTGTTGAGCCAGGTGGGTAGACGGAGAGGAATCCAATAGTCGATGTCGGCGTTCGGGAAGGCAAAACCTCGCGGCATCACCCCCCGCACCGTCCATGTCTGTTCGTAGAAGTCGATAGACTGCCCGACGATCCGGGGGTCGGAGCCGAAACGTCGCTCCCACACCTGGGCGGCGAGGAAGATGGACTGGTCCCCCGCCTCACCTTCGCCCGGTGCGAAGAACGTACCGATCATGGGCGGTACCCCTAGAACGGTGAAGAACTCGGGGGTGGTGGAGGCGCCCTGCCAGACTTCGGCAATCTCCGGTGTTACATAGACTCCTTCAGACAGGTGGTATGCGGCCAGGGCGCCCACGCTTTCCAGGCCATCCCGCCAATCCAGGAATGTCGGATAGTCCAGACCTCCGTCGGCCGGTTCACCTTCGCGGAGAGCGTCGATACGCACGAGGGCGGCTGGATCCGGATAGGGAAGGTCCCTCAGGAGAACCCCGCGTACAACCGTGAACACCGACACGGTGGCCGCCATGGCCACGGCGAGCGTCACGACCACCGTGGCGGAGTACCCGGGGGCACGTCGCAACACGCGGAGGCCATCCCGCAAGGGTCCGATTCCTCCGCCTACGCTGAGGTCGTGCATGGCCCGACCGGAATGCCACCGGCGGCCCCGGAGGCCGTCTGCGGTCGCGAACAACCAGATGCCGAGCGCCTGACGGAGGTACCAGCGCGAGGCAGCTGCCTCTCCATACGCTTCCACCCGCCGAGTACGCTCCTGGTGGAGGTCCCCTCGGATGGATTCCCCGGTGGGCCCCCGGGGCAGAGCACGATCCAGAATCCGGTCCGCCCACGTGCGGTAGCTCACTCGGACCCTCCGGCGAGTACGCCTTCGATGCCATCCCACAGCCGGAGTAGGGCCTGCCGCCGCAGGCGCAGCACCTCCAGGCCAGCCTCGGTCACGCGGAAACAACGCCGTATATGGCCCTTTCGCCCTTCACCCGGGTCCCGGGCCTTCCACCGAACCAGACCTTTGCCCTCCAGGCGGTTCAGAGTCGAATAGAGGGCTCCCCGCGTTACCGACCGCCCAACCGACCGATCCAACTCCTCGGCGATCTCCGGGCCAAATGCGTCTTCGCCCAGTCGAACGATGACCAGTAGCACGAGCTGTTCAAACTCGCCTAAACTGCTTCGTCCGCCCATCCGTAGCACCTCCGTGTCTGATTTCCCGACCGAACTTATGTCTACAAGATAGACTAAGACTAACTTGTAGACGGAGTCGGTCAAGGGGTACCGACCAACGGACCATCGGATTGATCGATGAGCCGCCGCCTTGACGGCTGCTATGCGACGCCGATGGTATTGTGCAGACAGTGACAACAACGGAGGCTCACCTAGCTCGATAGCCGCCTAGGTGTGAGAACCAGAGAAACTGCTCACTGAAAGGCCGGGATGAGAAGCTGGGGGTTGGAGTTGCCCTCTTGGATACCGTCGTCCTGACCTCCCTCGCCTGGTTTGGACTGTGGCCTTCTCACCGAATACTGAATCACCCCCAGGCCAAAACACCCGCCCCGCCCATGTTAGTCGCGAAGAGCTGTCAGGGGGTCCACCGAAGCAGCGTGCCTCGCGGGAAGCCAGCTGGCCCCGAAGGCCACTAGGAGGACCAGGACCACGACAGCGACGAGGGTGACCGGATCGAACGCGGAGATCCCGAAGAGGAATCCGTCCAGGAGCCGACCGACCGAAATGGCCCCGACCAGTCCAACCAAGGTGCCAACGGATCCAAGGACCATTCCCTGGCGCACAACCCGGCCCAGGACCATTCCGGGTAGATCTCCAACAGCGATTCTCAACCCGATCTCACGGGTCCGTTGCCGAACCGAAAAGGCGATGATGCCGTAGACGCCGATCGCGCCCAAGGCCAAGGCCACCGAAGCGAAGAGGGTGAGCAGCGTCGAAAGAAGGGTTTCGCGCTCGGTGGTTCTCGCCACCTGGGATTCCAGGGCCCATGGCCGGCCTGCGGGGATCGCCGGATCGATCCCACGCAGTGTCCTTCGGACCTCCCGAACCAGCGCTTCTCCGTCCAAACGCCCCCGGACTGAAAGCGTGAGGGAGGGATTCGCCGAGAAGGGACCCTCGCCGAACGTCATATAGGTTTGGGCTCGAGGCTCTTCTTGAAGCCCCCTCCCCCTGACGTCCTCCACAACTCCGATCACCTCCCTCCACACCGGCTCCTGGAAGTCGAGATTCACTCTCTTCCCTACGACAGGCTCCTCGCCCCACAGTCTCCGGGCGGCTGTTTCGTTGAGAATGACTGCGCCGATCTCCCGCTCTGCGTCGATCAGATCGAACGGCCGGCCCTCTATGATCTGGATGCCGTAGGTGTCGAAGTACCCAGGGCTCACGAAGTTCGGATCAGCAGAGTACCACTCGCTCTCCGACACTCTCTCGGGCATTACGGGCCAATCGCTCATGCCGGTCTGTTGAGGGGTCTGCCAGGACGCGGAAACCGACTCGATCCCGTTCACCTCCTCGAGCTCCTCCTGGATCCGAGCGTAAAGGGACCGTACTGCACCGGAATCGGGGTAACCCGCTCGCGTCGCGCTGACCTCGATCAGCTGAACGCCCGTGGAGTCGAAACCAGGATCAACAGCTCGGAGAGCCGTGAGACTTCGGACCAGAAGCGAAGCGCTCGCAACAAGTATCACCGCGGCGGCCACCTGCCCGACGACCAGGGCTTTTCGAAGCAGAGCACCCGAGGCAGGGAGGGACCCATGGGTTGGGCTAGTTCGGATCACCTCGAATAGGCCGCGCCTCGACATTCGCACCGCCGGCAGGACGCCGGCGAATGTTCCGGCCAGGAGGGAAAGGGCCAGTGTGAATCCGATGACCGGGACACCCAATTCCAGGCCGTCCGGGATCGGGACTGCAGAGGGAATGAGGGCAATCAGCGCGCCCCTGCCCCCAAAGGCTAGAGCTATTCCCAATGCCCCTCCGACCAGGCCGACGGCTATGCTTTCCGACAATCCGAGCCACAGGAGGTGGCGACGCTCAGCACCAAAGGAGGCCCGAACAGCCATCTCCGGTGCCCTGGCATCTGCTCTGGCCAAGAGAAGGTTGGCCACATTCACACAGGAGACCACAAGAACAAGGATAACGGCGATACCGAGCAACGCGAGAGTGGCGGATGCCCTCTCCGTCGCGGCTTTCCGTAGCGATGTCACGGCAACATCCCGAAAGCCCTCGTTGGAGATTCCCGGATACCTCTCCCGAAGGCGGGCGACCGAGAGGCGTAGAGCCTTTTCGGCCTCTCGGGGTTCCACGCCGGGAGCCAGGCGGCCGATGACCAGGAGGTTGTGCCGCTCAACCGTTCGCGAGTCGAAGGTCGACGGATCGATGCGAACCGGGATCCAAAACTCCTCCCTCCGCCCGGTGAAGATGTATGCGGAAAGGGGGCGAACGTCGCTGCCCATGATTCCGATGACGGTCCTTTGCTGCCCGTCCAATTCGATGGTGGTTCCGAGGGTTTCGGGGTCCCCTCCGAAGGCGGTATTCCAGAGACCGTGGCTGATGATGACCACCTCGGCTCCTCCCGGTGTCCCCTCCTCCGGCCGGAAGGTTCGCCCTTGTTCCGGACTGACTCCGAGGGTTTCGAAATATCCCGGCCCCACCCGAAGTCCTTCGAGTCGGAGGGGTGTGACCAGACCCGTAAGGTTTGCGTTTGTGGGCGTCAGGGGAGCCAGGGATTCGAAGACGTTCTGTCCGCGGCTGTACTCCGTGAGTTCCGCCTCTGAGATCCACCCTAGGGAACCTTCCGGAAGGTACCGGTTGTTCAGTTGGACCAGTTCACCCGGGTCTTCGTAGGGCATCGGTGTCCACAACACCCCCCGAATCACGCTGAAAATGGCCGTATTGGTGCCAATTCCGAGGCCCATGGTGAGGACGGCTACGACCGTGAACCCCGGCGACCTGGCCAGGGACCGAACCGTTCGCGACATCCCCGTTATGATGACATCCAACAAACCGTCCCCTCTTTCACGTTGAGCATTATTCTCGCCGGATCCATGGACAGGTCCGTCGAGCCGAATCCGATACGCGGTCACCAGAGCGTCTTGCAGGAGCCAGGTAGTAGTCCTGAGACCGGGACCCTTGCCGGGTTCTGAGAGAAACGCCTCATAGGTTTTGCGCAGGTCGGCCTGGCGATCATCCTTGAACCAGCGGGGGTACAGGGCGAGGAGGAACCACAGAAGGAGCCTTCGTCCCGTTGTCAACGGCCCGAACCGCTTCCTGCGACCAGACCACGGGCTCTGGCAAAATCGACGACACCAGCGAGCAGCGTGGCCTCGGCGGACAAGACTGCCCGCCCATGGGATGTCAAACGGAAGTACTTCCGGCGAGGGTCCTCCTCCTCAAGGCTCCCCTCGTGATCCGTTTCCTCTACCAAGCCGGCTTCCAGAAGCTTGACGAGCGTGTAATGCAAGGAACCGGGCCCGATCCTCACAGCACCGTTTGTTCGAGCCGGGACCGCCTTCATGATGCCGTAGGCGTGGGCTTCACCGTCCACGAGCGAAAGGAGTACATGAAGAACCGCCGAGGTCATTCTTATTGAGGACGGGGAGGTGGGACTTGGCATCTACTCTCCTGTCATTCGAAAACTGAATCATTCAGTTATTGAAATAATAGAAAACGAGAGGAATGTAAAGGGTCACAGGGTACAAGAAGGTTTGAGCGAGGCAACCCGATGGCTCTGACGGGTGGCGGGGGAGTGGAGACCCTCCGAGCCGGCATTGGGATCTCCACGGTGTGCGAGTCTCTTATTCTTCTCTCAGCGCCTCCACAGGTTGGATCCTCAGGCCCCGGGCGGTGGGTACAGCGCAAGCCAGGATTCCCACCAGGAACATGAACGCCGCGCACCCCGCAACAATCGAACCCGGCCCGACGGCGTAGGTGGAGGGATCATCAACGACCTGGCCGAGGAACCAGAGGGCCAAGGCGATCCCCGCCGCTGTTCCAACGATGAGTTGGAGGAATGCACGCCTGGCGATGGCGGAGACGACACGGCCAGAGCTGGCCCCCAGGGCCGTGCGAACACCGATCTCCCGAGTCCGCTGGGAAACGGTGAAGGACATGAGGGCGAAGAGTCCTGCCCCCGAAAGCACGAGGGCTACCCCTGAAAGGAATAAAAGGAGGAGCGACCCGTACAGCACCCCCTGCATGTCGCCGTTGGGAGCGTCGTCCAAAGTGTAAGGGTATTGGATCATCGCCTGGGGGTTGATCTGGCCGGTGATTTCTCGGAGCCTGGGGATAAAGGTCAGGGGGTCGTTGCCCATATGGACGGCCACCCAAATGGGATGGATCCTTCCCGGCGGCCCTGGTAGGTAGATGCCATCGTCCCGTGCCGGTTCGGCCTCGTTCATGCCCAGATGACCCACCACCCCCACGATCTCATGCCATGGACCGGGTTCCTGACCTTCGGGGACGACGTGCCGGATTCGTCGACCGATCGGGTTTTGCCCGCCCAGCAGGTGTTCCACCAAGGCTGTATTTACGATGACCACGGGAGCGCTCGCCAGGACCGCTGTGTCGGCGTCGACCAGGCTGAAATCACGTCCGTTCCTTATGGGCACCCCGAGGCCTCTGAAAAAACCGACATCGACACGGGCCTGGCGGACGAGGTGACCCTGATTGTCCTCGGTTCCTTCCTGACCTTCCATCTCGATACGGGCGGCCGGATGATCCATGCCTGGTAGGCCAGTACCCATAGCCACGCCCAACACACCGGGCTCGGCTGCAAGCCTACCCAGAAGCGCTTCGTGGGTCGCGGCCACCTCGGCCCGAAACTCCTCCACCCTGAGATCGTTCTCCACGGCACTGTGATCCGTCCAGGGGACTCGGATAAGCCCCATCATGTATTCCTCTGGAGCGATCTCCATCTCCACTGAAGCGCCGGCGAGTAATCCCTGCGAGAGAATCCCACCCGCCGCGAGGAAACCCACGGCCAGAGCCACTTCGGCCACAATGAGGACCGTAGAGATGCCGCCGAACCGAATCGCCGAACCTGCCCGGGCTCCTTGGAGGCTGTGTTGCACCCGTCTACTGGTGGACTTCAGGGCGGGAACCACCCCTGCGACCACAGCGCAGAACGCCGCCACAGAAAGGGCGAGGATGACGGTCTTGGGCTTCACCCCCAGGTCAAACCAGAAGGGGGCTTCGATGAAGGCCCGCTGGGCAAAGGCGTTGGCGAAGGAGTCACCGATGATCAGCCCGAAACCCGCTGAGACCACGGCGAGCACCAGCGACTCCACGAAGAGCTGGGATACGATCCGCCTACGGCTGGCGCCAAGGGCGGTCCTTATGGCGATCTCGCCTGACCGGGTGGAGGTCCTGGCCAGGATGAGGGTTCCTACGTTCCCGCAAACGATGGCCAGGAGCACGAGGGCAATGAGCTGGACGAAATAGATCTCTACCCGGTCACTCGGATCGATCCCGGCCGCCATCGCAGTGTACGGCATCACCTGGGGGCGCAGTTGCTCATTGGTCTGGGGGAACTCGTTTGCCAGGCGGGCGCCGAGGTTGGTCAGCTCGGCCCGGGCTTCCTCAATTGAGACTCCGTCGGCCAGGCGCCCGAACATGATGATGTCCGGACCCATGCCCCTCTCGTAGTCGGTGGGCCTATCACGGAGAGGCAACCAGAGGAGGTCGTGCATGGGAAAGAGGAATCCCTCGGGCATGACACCCACCACCTCGTGGGGTGTGGTCCCGATCGAGATCGTTGTTCCCAAGACATCGCTGTCTCCACCCAACCGGGATTGCCACATCTCGTAGGAGAGCACCACAACATCCGGCGCTCCAGGCACCTCGTCCGTTTCCAGGAGGGTCCGTCCCATGAGCGGAGGGACGCGGAGGATCTGGAAGGCCGCCGCTGTGATCTCACTTCCGCGAATAGGTGAGGCTCGCCCGTCATCGGAGATGACGTTGTAGGGATCAGTGCGTGCTGCTGCGATGGCCTCGAAGGTGGTGAGTTCGTCCCGCCAGATAAAGAAGTCGTGGAGAGAGCGGACGGCGGTTCGCCCTTCAGCGATGTCCCTGTTCCTCAGGCCAACAACTCGGTCCCCTTCCTCAAAGGGAAGGTCGGCGGCCATGGAGTCGATGAGGTGAACGGGGATCAGGCTGGCGGGGATCCCAATGGAGAGGGCAAAGACGGCCACCAGCGTGAGGCCCGGATGCCGAAAGAGCATCCTTACCCCAAGCTTCACGTCGAGCCAGGACGCGCCCATTCCCCCGAGCCACGCCCGCCACGTCTCAAGGGTCCTGGCGAACTCCGTCATGCTAGTTCTCTCCTCCCGGGCGTTGAACGACGATTAAACCCCCGCAGTCTCCGTAGACGGGGGAACTGAGATATAGGGGAAACGAGAGGGTGCGGGTCAAGCTTTTTTTTCTGCCCCTACTCTGCGCTGACCCCGGGAGAATGGGTACGACGAGAGGTCCAATGGAACGCTGGTGGAGGAAGTCTTGAAGCGGGAGATCTTCTTCACGGTGACGGAGGCGAAGGTGCTGATCGAGCAGTGGCGGCGGGAGTACGATTCCATCCGGCCTCACAGCTCATTGGGCTACCGGCCTCCGGCCCCGGAGGGCGCCCGGCCGGATCCAGCGTTCTTGAATCTGCCTACTCTGCGGGGACCTCACCCCCAGGGCGTAGAGGAAGGTGTGAGACCGTAGGTGCTACCGTGAGTGGGGGCACGCCAGGGAAGGATCCATAGGTTGAGGATAGGTTTTGGATTCACTAGCTTTACTGGCTCTTGGGGCCTGTAGCTCAGGTGGTTAGAGCGCACGCCTGATAAGCGATACCAGGAGTATACTTCCTCGCGCATCCTGCTCCAAAACCCGCATAAAACCTAGAGAGGCGCGTGCAGCTTGCTCCTCTCAAACCCCTACGTGGTGCAGCCTGCAGGACCGAGTTGACACTGGAATTGACACCAGTGAGAAGGCGGGAGTGCGAACCTAGCTTCGTGAAGGATCCCAGGCCCGGACTTATGGCGGGCATAGGCTTCGGTAAAACGGACCAGGGTAAGCTCGAACTACTGACCTCACACATATCAGGCGTCCCAGGAAAAGCCAGAATCCGGCAGGATACCGTCTAAGTCATTGACGGGCCGCACGATCTGTCGTCCTTCGCATGATGAGATGTCGGGATCTGCCGCCATTTACCACGGGAATCGTGCCAGGGGGGTTCGACGTGAGGTGGGGAGGAGGGGGAGTGTGGTTTGACGGCTAGCTAGAAACCGGAATAAAAACCGAACACGTGCATTGGCAAGGTCTTCCTCTCGGCCTGCGTGTGCGCAACGGAATCCACCGTCGTAGTCCAGGTCTCTGAATCCAATCCTTGCCCCCAACATACCCACAACGCATGATTTCCCTGGGGGCGAATGCCTAGACCCGTGACCCAACTACCGAACTAGGATTAGGGCGACCCAGTGAATGAGACCGAGGCCAGGCAACTCTTAGATCTGGAGGCAACCGCATCTCCCTCCCAGGTGAAGGCGGCGTACCGAAGGATGCTGAAGCGGTGGCATCCTGACCTCTTCTCCTCCGATCCTGCGTCGTACCCTGAGGCGATCCGTCAGACTCAGCGCATCAACGATGCCTATAAACTGCTTGTCTGGGATGCTAGTCGGCAAAGTCGGCAGCAGGACCGAATGGAGGCGGTGGCTTGGGACAGGAAGCCGATTCGAACCGTCGAGAATTGGCCCCGTACCTTTTGGCTGTGGTTGACGGGCATAGGAGGGATTCCGGCAGCCATCGACATTCTCCACCGCATATTCTAAGTTAACCAACCTCGGATGATGTGGAGCACTAGCGGGAGAGGTATTTCGGGTCCCTAGCCTACCCCTGACCCGTTCCTTCGCCTGGTGGCCGTTCACTGGGGTTGTCACTCTGTTCCTGGTGATCCTCCTCCAGCCTCCGCCTCTCGTCCCGTAGCTTCTCCTTCTCCGTTGGCTTCGTCCAATCCTCTGTCGGCATCCTAAGCCAGCCTAAGTACCCCATGCCTCCTCCTGGTTGAAGTGTGCTCCACGATGGCTTGAAGTGGAAGAGAGGGACATAGCTGGATCGGACACATTCTCGGATATTGACCGAACAAAACCCGAAGACTTACTCTTCTGGTCCCCCCACCAGGAGAGCGACATGACACGCAGACAGAGCAGGATATGGATGCACGAAGGGATCGACTACACCATCCATTGGACGGAGGGTGAGGATCACCAAGGCGCGAGGCTCAATTTTCAGACAGGGCTACAGAGCGTTGTTTCTGTAATGTACCGGGGACCTGGTTCGCTTTCAGATATGAGCGAAGAGATGCTTCGGTTCTGCCTTGGCGTTGCCTGCTCAAGTGGGTTTGTGTGGGTTGATCCGGAAACTCGTGTGGCCTGGCACGTAGAGGCCCGGAGCATGATGACCAGCATCAAGGGCGAAGAACTAGATCTGCGGTTCAGTAAACCCAACGTGAAGCTTTGGCACTTGAATGACCGGTGGCTCAGGAATCTGGCGACAGAGGCGAGGAAAGAAGAAGTATCGGGGAACGAGCCCACAGATTCTGTGGCCTTTCAGGCTCCAAAAAGGAAGCAGTGGCGGGCCTTGCGGAATAGTTAGACTCACTCTCCCCTTTCACATGTCGGAGAAGAGGTCAAGCTCTCCTTCGCCTTCGGGGTCCAGAGTCACGGGTCTGATGCATTCCGGCCCTTCGTTCCCCGGCTTGTTCACGTAGGTCGAGACCGGGTAGGCGTGCATCTCGTCTTCGGGGTAGGGACGGAGGAGTGAATTTAGATCCTCTGACGAAGCCTCTGGACTGAGCCAGGAATTCCATTCCGAGCTATCGCCGAGGACGACTGGCATTCTGTCGTGGATTGGCATCACCAACTCATTGGCCTGGGTTGTCAGGATAGTGCAGGTGAAAAGTGGCTCCTCTCCTCGATCCCAGCGTGCCCACAAGCCGGCAAATCCAAATGGTCGTTGGTCAGCCATGTGAATCCAGTAGGGGATCTTCGGTCCTGTTCCGCTGGCAGGCCGCTGCCACTCATAAAATCCATCAGCCAACACCAGACATCTGCGTGCCTCCTTCCATGCATTTCGGAACGCCGGGCTCTCGCTAACTGTCTCGCTTCTGGCGTTGATGAGCTTGTATCCCACCTTTACATCCTTCGCCCAAAAAGGCACGAGGCCCCACCGATACTTCTCGATGTGCCGGCCCTGGTCATCCTCCATCAGCACCGGCACCTGCTGTGAGGGAGCGATGTTGTAGCGAGGCTGATGGGACACCCGAAGGCTGTTGAGTAGATCGAGAAGTTCTGGGTCGTACTCGTCCTGCGTCAGCGCGTACCGTCCACACATGGTCTCAACCTTGAAACTTGTAAGTCCAATAAGGGTATGAATATAACAACCTAGAGTGAGAGGGAGCCACTGCGAACGGCAGTGCGTGTCGGATCGTTCGGAACTCAACAACGACAGACCTCTGAGAGAAGAGAAAAGAGAGACACCACCAGCCATGGGCCTGTAGAACAACCAGAGGATCGAGGAGAAGGACACGACGTCTTCGTTGAGGGCAACGCCAGAAAGAGCAGCGTATCACCAAAGGCTCTTTCCAACTATCTGACTTCCGAACACGTCACCCCCGCCCCACGAACTTCTGAGCTTTCCTTCGCCCCAACGAAACTCCTCATTCTCCAATCTCTCGACGGAAAATCCAGATCCTTAGAACTCACCTTCTGTCTCGCCCTCCCCTCCACTTCAACGTCTACTGCCGGCTTTCTGAGATGCCAAGAATCGTGGCCGAAAGCGTCGGAAATCCCCTCTGGGAATGCTAGTCTGAACCTTCCTGAGCAAGCGAAATCTATTTAGACCCTTCGGTCTCCTTCCACACTCGTCGGCATCGACGCGAAAGGTGTAAATGCCTTCGCTCGAACCAATCAGTCCAGGTTCAGCCATGAGCCAAACCCTAGGCTCGTGGAGAGTTTGACTCTCTGATGAATAGAATTAAAAGGAGGTATGAACCGAAGATGGAACATGACGAAGGTGTTGAAGTCAAGGAGATGACTTCCAAGCAGCACGCGTTGTTGATGGAGCTTCTGAAGAGCGAGGAACTCAGGCAGGATGAGGTCAAAATCTTCACAGGGGTCTTGGACTCCGAGGTGTCAACCAGCGCGGACGCAAGTGCCTTGATTTCGTATATGCTTGGTTTGGTGAGATTCAGAAGGCAATTCGGAGAAGAGCATCTCTAAGGCGGCCATTTCGCCGCCTTCTTTTTTTTGCTTCATTCAATTCTTGGCGGATGGCTGACCTACTGACGTGGGATCATGGCCAAAACCTCAGCAGTCACTATCAATAGCGTGGGGAGCGAAACCTATTTAGACCCAGCTTTCCTTGAGAGATAGTCTGAACCCTCCTGAGCAAGCGAAAGCTATTTAGACCTTTCGGTCTCCTTTCCGGCTCATCGCCAACGACACGAAAGCTGTAAATATCCTCGCTCGGAGCAATCAGCCTGGGTTCAGTCGGGAGCCAGACTCTAAGCTCTTGGAGAGCTTGGCTCTCGGATGAATACAAATGAAAGGAGGTAGACGCAGAAATGAAACAAAAAGAAAACTCTACAAGCGGGAAGCTGAGCCGTGGGCGACATTCGTCGCTAAGAGGGCTCCTCAAGAGCGAAGAGCTAAATAGCATTGAACAGAAGTTCTTCCAGGAAGTATTGAGCTCAGAGATCTCAACAAAGAAGGACGCAGATGTGGTGGCTGAATGCATCATGGCTCTGGTGCAGTTCAGGAGACATTTCAGCGAAAGACAGAGTGGAGTCTGAGCTAAGGAGATTCTATGTGGCCTGGACACATGAGGCTCATCCCATTCTGGCTGCTGAAGGGTCTTCGGCCGCGGAGGTGAGGGAGGAGTTTCTTGATGGTGAGCCCGGTCTCGGTGATGCCGATTATCATGGAAGAGGCATCGTCGATGACTCACTAAAAGGTTGCAGAAGTGATTGAACTCACTCTTCCTGGGTTTGGTTGGGGAAGGCTAGGCTCTTCGCCGTCCCTTTTTTTGCTTCAAACGCCCATTGCTCTCTCAGCACCACCCCCACCCTTCCAGGAATTGTCAACCCAGCCTTCGCTAGCGCTTTCTCCACCTTTCTAATCGCAGATTCATCTGTAGCCACGACGAGCACTCTGCTGAATCCAGACAAGAGATCTTGTTTCACATTCCAGACCACATCGCTTTTCCCTGTCTCGATTTCAACTGCCAAGGTCTGGCCGGCGGCTCTTGCCAAGACATCTACCCATCCAGCTTTTCCGTGCGGCCGGGGCGCTTCCAACTGAAGCTCGTATCCTTTATCTCGGAGAGCTGAGGCATAGAACCGTTTCCAATACTCATGGGCAAGTGAACCTCGCCCCAAAGTCCTCTTCAGGCCAAACTTCTCCCTGGCATTGGGAGTGATCCTGAGAAGAAGTCTATAGGTTCGTCCTACCTTGATTTCTTGCTCTTCCAAAATTCCAGCCTCGACAAGCTGGTTCTTCAGCCTATTACCCTTTTCTCCGCTGAGTCCAAGCCTTTGATACCGCGTGCGAACTCCATCATCTTGGTGGGCCAGTACGTCTTCCAGAAATCGAAAAGCTTCGTTGTCGAGAAGAGGATTCTGCCTTAGCTCGTGTGGGCTCTTTCCAAAACATCGGTTGACTGCCCTTCTTAGACCCCGGTGTGTTAACGAGCCTGCCAGGAATCTCTTGAGCAGATTGTCACTCACCATTCCTTTGCGAACCGGTACCAAAGGCATCTGAATCAGAAACGGTCTTCTCCACCTGTCCTGAAGCTTCACAATAGCCTGTCCAACAGGCAGCATGCTGAACCACTTCTTCTCCTGGTCGCTAACCAAAGAGAGGGCAGCCGCCCTGTTCATGTCAGTCGGATCTCGCTGGTTGAGGCAGAGCGTGGTGTAGGTGTTGCCGAGAGCTGCGCTGGAAAGAAGGTGAGGATGCTGGTCGATCACGAGTATGCCGACGCCGATCTCCCGACACTGGCGGAAGAGCATGTTCAACACGGACTCTCTTGCCCGCTGCTCCTGCCTGTAAAGCACATGGTGGGCCTCCTCAATGAAGATGACTAGCTTAAGCACCTCTCTCCTCGGTGAGGCCAACTGGACGTAGTAGATCCAGAGACACAACAATGGAATCAGAAACTTCTTCGCTCCCTGAGCCAGGCCATCCAACTCCACTACTGTGTTGGAATCAAGCAGAGTTCTGGCGAACTCCTCTTGGGTCAGCCTGTCAGCGCCAGTGAGGTTTGAGTAAGCCAAACTCTCCAGAGCCCGAGTGGCGGAGATCTTCCAACCGCTCACCCGTTCCTTCGAAGGAATTCTCCCGACCTCATTCAGCAAATCCTGCGCTGTCGGAGAGCCATTTCCAGCCCTGTAGCATGATGCGAGAGCTTTCTGAAGGATTCTTCGGGAACCATCTCCAAGCGTGAACGCATCGGCCATCACATCCACGACATGGTTGATGTATACGGATGGCTCTAGGCCAGGTGGAACGATGAATGGATTAAACGGAAAGGGCGAAAGCCTCCTCCCAGGTGTGTAGATGCTCACTTCCCCTCGGAGACTGGGAAGCAGGTGCCGGGCCGACCTCTTCCAATCCCAAAAGAGAAAAGGGACCCTTTTCTCGACCAGCTGGCGAAGGATGTGAAAGGCCAGGTTTGTCTTGCCGCTTCCCGACATTCCGAGGATCGCCATGTTCCGTAGGAGCTCGGGGTGAGAGATACCGAAATCCCACTTCTCACCGTCGTAGAGAACCGTGCCGAGGTTGATCGAGCCCTTGGATTTCTTCTTCGGTGGAAGAGTAAGGAGAGGTTTCTTCCTGAAATCCCCAAGAAGCTGATAGGCTGTGCTGACGATCTCTTTTTCGACAAGACTCTTGAGTTCAGGGTCCGCCAGATCACGAACACGAAGCCAGTGCTGGACTTGGTCAGGGATTAGGGGTTCAAGTTTTCTGGCTAGGTTTTCGATGTCCATTCTCTGGTGAGACGATCCACCCAGGCTACAGGATCCCGGCATCGGCGAAGCTGAAGTACCCGTTCACGCCTATGATGATGTGGTCGATCACTGGAATCCCGAGCAACTGGCCGCCTTTCTTCAGTAGCTTGGTCAGCGAGAGATCCTCTGGGCTAGGGTCAGGGATTCCGCTTGGATGATTATGGAGGAGAATGAGGCCACTAGCGTTGGCCAGGATGGCAGACTTATAGACTTCTCTTGGAGCTACGACGGAGGTGTCCACGGTTCCTTGACTGATCAGCTCAACACCGCAGACCTGGTTCTGGCGATCTAGCTGGACAGTGTAGAATCGTTCACGATCGCACTCGGATAGCCTGGCGAAGGCGTCGAACACATCCGCCGGCCTCGTGAGGCGCAGAGGCCTATGGCTGGATGCAGATTCCCTTACGAGCCTGACATAAGTCCGATACCCCACCCAAGAGTGACCGTCAAAGAACGACTCCTCTACTGCTCCGCTTTTTTGAAGATTACGTGGTTTCTCTTGTTCCTTCCTCATTGTCATAACGCCAGATGCACCCGTTCCTTAAAAAGACTTCGCCTGGACTGGTGGAAGGCCGTCAGGAGCGGATGTAATGGTGGGTTGCAACCCCCTTGGCGCCCGCGTATGATAGGCGCGCCCCCCGGTTTTCTTACTTGAACCAGGGAGGTGTGCCCGTGACTCGGCTTTTGGTGGTCTCCGCTCTCGCCGGTCTCTTTTTCGCTGCCTGTGAACATCCGACTTCGCCGACCGCGAATCAATCAGGGGAGCCCGGCGGAACCCTTTTCCCCAGATACTCTTCGATTCCGGCCATCTCGGTTGAAGTACCGATCGCAGGGGACACTTACATACGGAATGGGAAACCCAGGAAAAACCAGGGAGATCTTCTTGCTCTGAGAATCAGACAGAGTGGAAGGAATCGGGCTCTAGTCCAGATCGACCAGGCTGAACTGGATGCCCTTGTTTCCGCTGACCGGTTGGTCTCAGCCCACCTAGAGTTCACTATCGTTGATAACGGAAATAACTGGGGGACCGACGGTCGGACGATCGACATCCATAGGATGACTGAACCTTGGGCAGAGCTCGGAGCCACGTGGAACTGCGGGAATGACATCGATACGAGCAACCAGAGGAACGACTGTGAGGGCACTGAATGGCACATGCACAAACCGCAAAACCCTGACCTGCACCCGTGGGCCGCTGAACCGACATCTACTGCGTTGATCCAGAAGTTCCAGGTCGGCACCGTGACTTTCGACGTCACGGATGATGTCCTTGATTTCCTCAACAGCCCCGATACAAACAACGGCTGGCTGATTAAAAAGACAAACGAAGGAGCGGCGGGAAGGATCGAATTCGGATCCCGTGAGAGCGAGTATCCGCCATCTCTTGCCATCCAAGCGACACCGGCCGGCGCACAGAACACGATCGCTTTTACCAGAAGGGTCCAAGGTGTCAAAGACATTTTCTCAATCCGTCCGGATGGATCTGGACTGATCCAACTCACCCATACTTCTTACCATGAGTCTAATCCGGCATGGTCTCCGGACGGCACCCAGATTGCTTATGGATGTGAACCGGAAGGAAACGTCGATATCTGCTTGGTGAATCATGACGGGAGTGGCGCCCCAATCAACCTTACTCCGGGAACACCCAGCCATGAGGAGCATGTCGCGTGGTCTCCAGACGGTACACAGATCTCCTTCACGGCAAACCGTGATGGCCGAGCTGATATCTACATTCTGGATGTAGCTACGGGCGAAGTAAACGGGCCCCTGCACGACACCTATGCTGCCGAGGGCCGTGCAGTCTGGTCACGCGACGGGCGGTGGCTCCTTTTCTATCGAGAGACTGCACCTGGGCAGCCCATCGGCCACTGGCAACTGTTCACGATAGACCTGGAGAACGGTGAAGAGTACCAGCTGACGTGGTCGACGAATGATAGTCGGTGGGGAGAGTTCTCACCGGATGGGTCGCGTGTCGCTTATGTGAGCACACGGGACGGGTACCTGTGGCAGGATCAAATCTGGATTGCCGACTTCCAGGTGGACTCCAACGGCCACCCAAGTCTTTCTAACCACACCAATCTCACCCATGAACCAAACAGCCGCTGGTCTTTTCCCAGTTGGTCTCCGGATGGATCCGCACTCGTTGCCGCCAAGAGTCGTCATCCCAGCTGGGAAGGGGCCTTATGGATCTTGTATCCCGACGGGAGCTTTCCTCCAGAGGAAGTGACCGACGGCTCCACGGATCACGGCGGTAACTGGACTTGGGATTGACTCCGAATCGAGGTGTCCCAACGCCTGGTATCTCTGCGGGAACTGGTTGGCGTCGGAGGCTCTGATGGGAGGGGCGGCTTCCCGAGGACCGCCTCTCCTTCCAGGTCCTCAAGACGGGAAGATCATCGGGAAGGGGAAGGCTCACACCCGATCCAGTCGATCCCTTCCCGGTGGTTTCAGGTGTGTCCACTTCCCCAACAACCCTAACAACCTTTCATGGAGCACCGCCAACTTCTCAGTCTGTGAGACCTTGAATCGCCGTCGTTCAGACGCAACGCGATCCAGCCTCCTGAGGTGTTTTTCTCTTTCGGGAAACCGATAGAGAGAATACCGGGGAGTCCGCTGTTCCATCTGAAACAACTCTGTACCGATCCTACATTCTGTGTCGAGTAGCTCCTCCAGGACTTCTTCCTCGTTCGCCCTCAGGGAATCGATCTGGTCGAGAACCAGTGCAACCTCATCCTTGATCCTCCAACCAGGAGACCACTGGCTGCGGCCGGGCCGCTCGGACTGGGGGAGCTGACGCGCTTTTTCTTCCAGGTTCTCTGTGAAGGAGGGGCTTGCAGAGCCAATCCTGTCTTCGGTTCTCCGCATGTCAGGTGGACGGCGGCAGTGCACTTAACTCTTCAACTGATACGGGTGGGACCCAATTTCATCGGTATCCCTTGCCGATTGACGAATCAAAGCGTCAGGGAAAGAACAGCGTCTTGGTGCGCCGCATCACTTGGCCGACTCAGTGGGATGAGCACCTTGCCGGCGGTCAATTGATCGCGGCTGGCCCATCGGTAAACTCTCCGAACGAAACCGTGACTGGTCGGCACAACAGCTGTCTGGGTTTCCATCACCGGGCCGCGAAACAACCGGTAGATGTAAGGAACAGGGGAGCAAGTAGGCTCCCCTACTCACTCGCTTCCAAGTGAATGCCCAGTTCAGCAGAGAAGAACCCTTGCCAGAAGTCCAGCACGGATTTCAACAGGTCTTCCATCCAGACGACGGAGCCGTCAAAACGTCGAATCTGAAGGCGGGATACATCAAAACCATTGGAGAAACCGTCGGAAAACGCGCCCTCATACAGGTCGGCTGACTCGACCTTCGGATCGTAACGGGTGATCTGAACGTGCTTAGTTCCGTTGATCAAGTCTTGGAGGCACCCCAATTCCGGACACTGATTCCTGAGCTCTTTCTGGAATTCCTTGAGCTCACGGACTCCGAGTTGTTCCGAATATTCACTGAATACCCACTCGGTCAGATGCCATCCGAACAATGCGCAGGCTATGGCCTTTGCAGGGTGGAGAGAGTCCTCCTCGAAGTCTCTTACTTGAGTTGCGAACACCTGGAAAAACTGAACTGCTGACTCAATCCAAAACATCGCTCGCCTTGACCTTGCTGCAGCTTGGTGAAAGGACATCCTTCCGATACCCCTACAGCGCAAAAGTCTGAGACCTCCGGTGTGTGGGGTTGCTGCCTTCAAGTCACAACGCTCAACGCCCCTGATACCCAATCAGTCGAAACTATAAGAACTCAAACACCGATGTCGTTCTTATGACACGGCATCGGATTTTTAATTGGCTCATCCAGAGCGAGAAACGAAAGCAGTTACTTATCAGGTTCACCCAACCTATGACCGTAACTCAGATCGCCAAACGCGAGGGATGGTCGCTGGATTCATGCCTGCACCTGCTTTGGAGCTTCCGCACGAATGGAATCACTCATTGCCTCAATCCAGACACTCGCCACATGCGCATCCATTGGCTCACCAGAGTCGGAGAGGCGTTTCAGGCCAGGCTACGAAGAAGACTTGAACTTGACCTGATCGATCACCGCCTGCCCGACATCCCATGGGATCTCTACAGCGCCATCTGCTACAGTCACCGTTCTGCTGTCATCAAAGCCCTTCGAAAACCAATGCAGGCCGCTCAAATAAAGCGCCAGGCTCTCCTTCAAAACGCTGAGCTTCGCATGAGCGCAAACAATGTCCGAGACGTTGTGAGATATCTTCGTTCAAAGGGTATTGTGGAGAAGTTCAGAATAAAAAAGAGAAGCCATCCACGATATGAATTGACCGACCTAGGCAGGTCCTTCCAGGAGTTGCTTCTCGGCCTACACGCCCGGTGATTTCTCGTCAGCCAAGCTCTTGGAATCACCCAGAGCTTCTATGTGGTCTACGATGAGAATCTCATTCTCAAAGACGCCAAAGAACACTGTGCCGTGCCCTGGAATCTCAAGACTCCAAAGATCATGAATTCCGAACAGGTCACGAGACATCTTCACCATGGCGCTCTCAGGAACTCTCCTTCCTTTCTGATATTCTCGAAGAACGGTTTCCCGAACCCTCCTAAGGACCGCATGCAGCCTTCGGTCTTCAGGGTGCTCTGATTCTCCGAGCCGATTGAAGTCGTCCTCCATCTCCTTGTTCGCAAATCGAACCGTAGTCTTCTCCTTTTCCATTTTCACAAGTTCTTCTGGCAACTGTGCCTTTTATGGATTTAGGTGATGGAATGCGAGGATCAATTCCAAGGGTATTGGGATCCAGTTGAAGGTATTTGAAGGCATGCCGCGTCGGAGTCAGATGGAAAGAAACGACGAAACGAGAAATCCCCCAAAGGACGCTGTCACCGAAATCAAACACCGCTGCTCAGAATGTAGGCGAGAGTTTCGAATGGGAGATGATGCGATCTCCCTTGAAAGAGTCGTGATTGGGCCTAGAGGCCCTATCCCAATCGGCGAGCTCCGTCTCTTCCACCTTAGCAGGTGCTTAGAGAAGTATGTCTGTGGGTCAGATGACCGTGAAATGCCCAAGAGAATCCCGTGAGCGCTACCGGATCTGGGATTGGGCAATGGACGGAAGGTTTATATAGAACTGTTGCCTCATTAGTAGACGCAGAATCGGAGCATCTCTGAGATTCCTCCACGAAAAGACCATAAATGGTTCGACGCCTGGTCGGGGCGATAGGAGACATCGACGAAACAGCGTCGAGAAATCGGTGAGAGTGAACCAGTTCATCGACGGTGTTTCCGCGTTTCGAGAATGGATCCGTTCAACGCCTGGTGCGGGCGATAAGAGCAATTGTCAAAACAGCGTCGAGAAACGGGGCGGGATGAATCAGTTGATGCTTTAAGAAGCTGCGCCACGGTGAATCAGGATGGTGACGTTCAAGGAAAAATACAAAGGCGCGAAAGAGAAACTGTTGTTGGATCCCCTGATCTGCGAGGAGAACAAGCAGATCTTCGAGGAGTTTTTCGAGTGGGAAGAATACAAGCTCCAACGAGAGAATGATCTTCGGGAACTGGATGAGTCCTGCTTCAAGACGCTTTACCTCTACACGACTCGCCTTCGAATCGTGAATCGATGGTTCAGGAACCGACCGTGGAAAGACCTTACCCGCGATGATATCCAGGAGGTTTATGACGATGTAGAGGATGGGAGGATCGTCACACTTCGTGGTCGTCCATTCAAAAGTGCAGACAGCTACTACGGTCGGATTATGAAGGGGAAACCTTTCGAACTTGCCGGAAAGGCTGACCTATCAAGAGAGATCATTCGGTTCACGAAGAAGAGGAAACCAGTGGTCCGATTTCTCACTCAGGAGGGTTTCCTCAATCTTGTCAGCGTTCTGAATCGCCCGAGGTACCTAATGCTCTTCTGGCTTGCCTGGGATATAGGAGAAAACATCGGCACTCTCCTGCAGCTCCAGAAGAAGGACTTCACCCGGGGCACCGATCCCCATTCGGGCGAGCCAGAGTACTTGGTGAATCTCCCCGCACCGAAACTCAAAAGAAGCCGCCAAACCAGAAGCGAACCGACACTGTACCCCGAGACGGTCAGATATTGTGATATGGTCCTTTCAAGTCTCTCAAATCAAGAAAAGGTGTTTCCCTTCGATCACCGCCGGGCCCTTTACCTCCTAAGAAGTGTCGCTCAGATGACCGGGGTCACCTGTGACCCGGATGGAAAGCGTGTGCGGTGGAAAGACCTACGCTCGGGAATGGCGTGCCACCTCCTTTCGGTTGGATGGCAACCTCACGAAATTAACCTTCGGCTCGGCCATACTCCGAATTCGAATACTCTGAATGCCTACATCAACCATCTGGCGGTGAATCGACGACGGCCGAAGCACAGGCACCATGACTCTGAGGTTGAGAGATTGCGTGAAGAGTTGCGGAAATCGAAGGAAAGGGAGAAGGCTTCACGTGCCAGGGCACTCAACGGAAAATTTGAGGAAGACATCAGAGGGGAAAACGACTTCCTTCGGGCGGAGCTCGCCCAAACCAAAGCAAGGGTGGAGGAGCTGGGGGTCATGGTAAGGAAGCTGGTAAGGAAACTCAGTATCTAACTGCCCGATCCACCAACCTGAGGCTTCCCAGCCCGACGAAATCCACCATCGAACAGTTTGCTTACCTACTTCTTTCGGGAATGATCTGGACGGGGCCCACCCACCTGGCCTGGCGTTCTCCAGTGGTCCAAACGCTGAATACCACTCCCACCTCTTTCATGTTATGCAGGATTCCTCCGCGGAAGAGTTCAAACAATCTCTATTTCGAGAGATGGCTTGAGGGAACGCGGTCGTGATAGGCCTGTTCGCCAGCATCGAGGTGGCGAGGGTTCCAAGGATAAGGTTCGGGAATGCGCGGATGTGAGCCTGCTTCTGACCGTTGTCAGGCTGCCTTTTGAATCAGATACACGACAAAAGCAGAACAAACCACCAGCATGAACTTGGCCGTCGGTGCGTCGATATTCGCTTCCTCAATCAAGGAATGCCGGATGCCGTCCGCATCGCTGGAATACCCGTAGAGGGCCTTGAGGGCCGCGACAAATGCACCATGAAGTGGGGCGTTTCCCTCAAGAACCCTGAGCCCCTTTGAGAGGTCAGCCTTCGGGTCGCCAGACAGAATCTGGATCACTGCCTCCACTGCGGAGATGGATTCCTTTGCCGAGTTTCGGTAGTCCGGCTCCTTCCTGTCCGAAAGGAGCTGAAGGGCGGTGCTGAGGTGGGTGCGGGCAGGCGAAAAGCGGTCCCCGGTGATCTCCAAGGCGTCGCTGATGGCCGCAATCTCCGATTCGTCGGTGATCTCGATGAACTGATCGTCAAGCAGTCGGAAACCGGCCATCTCTTCCTCCAAGATGCTTGCTACCCTTTCGACCAATCGATTCCCACCTCCGAATTTGTTGGACTGGATGGAGAACTCTAGAAGGTCGAAGACCTCGTACCACGGGCCGGAAAGGAAGATCTCTTTCAGTTTCCCCCGCACCTCATAATCCCGGCCAGGCGTCTCGTCGACAGGTAGGACGAAGAAATTCGACCAAAGTTCTTTGTAGAACTCTTCCATCCATGTCCCATGACCAGAAAGCTCATGGTTGGGGATCATTTCCGAGAAAGCACTCCAAAGACGAGTCCGGGTCGCCTTGTCCAGAGACCTCCCTTGGATTGCATCTCGAACTTCAGTCAGGCCCATCCTTTGGGAAAACCGCATTTCTTTAGCTTTTTCCAGGTTCGTTGGTTGAGGACTTGTGCTTGCTTGGAGAAACCTCCTGACCAAGGGCGAGCAAGACGGACCGTATGTTCAGAAACCCCTCTTGGACCCAAAGTCTTTCCAAGCCGTGCTCAAAATCGTTGACCGGATCATAGGTGGGAGAAGGTGGTAGCCTCTCCAGGTGGAGCCAGCAGACCACATACACGCCGCAGTCGCTCCCGTGCTTCTTCTTATACGCCGGTAGCTGGTGAACGAGACCCTGCCGAGGTCCCGACTGAGGGCGTGCTTGAACTCCACACAAACATTCGTTACCGAGCCATCCCCAAGGACTCTGGAAAAAAGGAGGTCCAGCCGGCCAGACCCGACTTTGCTCTCTTTCGCTCCTTACTGAGCAGGTTGGGCAACATAATGGCAACAGATTCAAAGAAATCAACGCTGCCGATGGCCTGCCATCGCCGCGGATCTCACGAGTCGGGGGCCTTCCCAACCTCCCTAACCTTCTCGTTCGACAGTTCCCAAAGGGTTACCCCTTTTCCTCTTTTTTCCGGCCGCTCACCCTCGCCATGAAATAGAGAAGAGTTCACCCGGTCCATCTCCACGAAGGTCTTCTCTCGGGTCACAACCCACCCCGACGCCGCCGTGACCTCCGCACCTGATGGAAGGAAGATCTTAGCCTCTGCGGAGAACCTAGCTGTTTCCGGTTCGCCTTTTTCGTCAAATGTGTATTCGGGAAGCAGGAAGAACTCCAGGTGCGGCAGCGAGGTCTCGGATGCGAGCATCCCTCCGTCAGCAGATTGAACCTCCACCTCTACTGCAGCAGAGTAAGGCCGGAGGGGTGGAAGAGGTGGCCGGGCCAGAGAATCGGCTACGTCCTGAAGACCAAGTAGTTCACAGATCCCCCTTGGGATAGCCGCCTCCACCGCCGGCAGGATCTTGATCACTCGGTCGCGGGTTTCGCCAACGTCCTTCAGAGCATGCAGCGTATCATGCCGGAGCTGGGCGACCTCTTTGGCAATCGCCTCCGATCCTTCCGGGATGGTCTGGAGGAGGTGTGCAACCCCAGAAGCTGTGTTCTTTCTTCCAGTCTTCTTCCCACAGTGGGGGCAAATCCACCATTCGACTTTGATATCCCAATGATCCCTCAACTTGGGATTCAGAGCATCGAGGCCAATCCATAGGCCCGCGAACCGATCAAGAGGATCCTGCTCTGTCAGAGCTCTTTTCATCCATCGAAGGGAACGTACGATCCGGGCCCGAGTCTTTGCATCACAGGTCTGCAGGGCGGCAAAGATAGGATCCAAGTGGTTCCAGTAGGCTTTTCTGAGCTTTAGGTGGGGGATGTGTTCCTGGGAGAAACGAATGAGCTTCCCCGGCTGGTCATCTTCCGGATGTTGGATGATCTGCTCGATAACGAATGCCGGGGTATCGGCCGATGTGGCAAGGGCCATTATCTGCAGGATACCTTCCGCTGCGGTCTCCGTAACCTGGACTGCCTCCGGGATTGAATCCGTTTGGAACCGCAGAAGCACTCTGAGACCGTCATAAAACCAGCCTTCACCTTCGTACTGGATCAGGGTCCGCACCTCAGCCCGGACGTCCACCCCCCCGATCTTCAAGGAAAAACCGTGAGGGGCCCCTGTCCTTAGGGGCCCTCCATTTGTGACCACAGCGGTGAAATCAGGCATCCTCTTCACTTCCCTCCTCACCAATCAGGCCCTCTTTCAGTCTCCTCTCCAGGTGGGGAGCCATCTCCGGAGAGGTAAGTCCCAGCTCGTCTACAAGGTGAAAGAAGAGGGCAAGGCCGAAAGGCGTGATCCGGTAGCTAACCAATCCGTCAGCCGGCTCCTCCTCTTCCTTCTCTAGCATCCCGACGGTTACCCTGGTGAACTCAGCTCTAATCGCGCCCAGATCAAGGAGTTTTGTGATAGCGCTCAGCCGGCTTGCGCTCCCAATTGCCTCGCGCATGGTGCGCCGCCGAGGGTGGCGGAGCCCGTTCTCTGCCTGAGCCGCCGCAAGTACCATCAGGCTTTCATCATCCAGCCGCTCCCCTGCCCTCCTCACTGCAAGCTGTCTTCGCAGAGCCAGCTCTTTTCGAGACTCGACGATCACATTCGTAACTAGGTCCCGAGCGGTGTCCGGGTCGCCATCCGGGTCGTAAGCGTGCACACGGACGTTGGAGATGTCGAAGGCCAGTTCGGACTTGTCAGACCTGAAAAGAAGCACTTCCTCCGGCTGCCTGACGGCGTGAGCCAAACCAATCTCATAGAAGACGTTCTGGTTTCTTACCGGGCGCCCGTTTATTTCGCCGAGAGCCGAAATGTCTGCCACCAAAACTCTGCAACGCCCGATCTGATCAAGGATTTCTGTCAGGATCGAGTCACCTGCTTTTGTCAGGTCGACCCGGTGGGGCTCGAGTGGGGTCCCGTTCACCAGCACGTTCGATATGGCTGGCTGCAGGACGTTTTCCCAACGGAAGTCAAACATTGGATCAAAGCTCATCGCCACGAAGCCAACGTTCTCCCGGGGAAAGGCCGGAAAGAGGTTGAAAAACGTCTCAGGATACATGTTGTCCTCAGCTTCCCGGCCTACTCCGAATTCTCTGCACCAGCCGAGTCATATCAACTGACCGTCCAAGGGCCTGCCCGGCCGCCAGGATCTCGATATAAGGTCCTTCCTTCCCGAAGCCGCTGACAGTCAGCCGGTCGAGCCAGGCTTCGATCCTCCTAATCATGTCTTTGTCACTGGACGGGGTTTTGATCCCTAGGCCCAAATGGACGCCGCCGAGGTAGTTCGCCACGTACTTGATCATCTCCCGCCGAGTGATCACCTCCCCGTAAGCCACTGCGCAGGGCGCGGACACATAGTCGGTGATCCGCATCTTCGGCGGCGGAGTGGGATCATATTCTGTGCGAGCCGTGGGCTCCCCATCCGGTCCAGCCGGGCCAACATCAAATACGATAGTCCGGCCAGCTAGGACCGTTGTACCAGGCGCCATCAATCCCCCTGCGGTCCCCCATGATACGTGCTTGAGCGGATGCTCAAGGTCGCCGGGAAACGGAGACACCCGCACGGTTGGTTGCCCGTCGAACCCGGCGGCCCGCCAGGCTGCAAGCAGGTTTCTGCAATGCCCTCCATCCACCAGCAACCGACGCAGAATTGCTGTTCCTCTCCGCAGTTCTGCGTCGTCCATACCAGTGGACCAACCGATACGGAGGTACTCAAGGTCCTCGGCCACAATCCGTAGGTTTTCCTCATTCATCGTTCACCCCTCCCATCCTCTAAACCAAAAGAACAGCTTACCGGCGTCTCTAAACGTACCAAAGCAAAAATCCGAAGACAACCCGAAGATGAGAGTGGGGGTGAGTCGTTTCCAGGGTGGTCGTTTCCCTGGGGTTCCTGAATCGGTGCAACCGGAGTCTGGTTGTTGCACACAAGCAAAGAAGCCGACCCTCTAGGGGCCGGCTCCAGTGTGGGGCTGGTTCGTGGATTAGGTTCCGAACATCCGTTCCAGCTTGTTGACAGCGCCTTCTTGCAAGTCTGGTAGAACATGGGAATACGCGCCAATTGTGAGCGCAATGGACGCGTTACCTAGAGGGCATCGCTTGAAGAGAAGGGGATAGGGTGGTGCCCTCCCTTGCCATCGCACTTCGAGATCCCCACGATTGACGAAGCCTACACGCCAGCTGTCTCCCCCCCGCGGCGACGTGTGCCATCGGTCGTTTGACGGGGGATTCTTTATGCCACATGACATCCCACTCCGCACTCTTACCATCTTCCGAGCCAAGGATGGCCCGAAGGGAACAACAGACCTGCTGAAGGCGCGGCACTACAAATCCTTCCGGGTGGACAACGCGTCGGGCTTCATCGGTACCCTACTAATCAACCCAGCAAGACAACGGCAACCAGACTGGCTAAGCCTCTTCTCTGGCGCACTGGACGAGGAACCAAAGAAGAAAGACGTAACCAGCGCATCCGTGTCGGCCGTGTTACTGGTCGGACGGAATGACCAAACATATGTCCTCACCTTCGGGTATGGCCGATACATGCTGCTTGATGGCGTGGTCGAAGAAAGGTTCGGCCTGAAAGCCGCGCTCAACGTAATCAACGAAGAGAAGATCCGCTCTTTGGATCTTAAGCGGTTCGAGCAGGTGCAGCGCCACACTAGGGAGCAGGTGTCCCGAGACTCGGCACTCGAGGCTTTTGGATTGGACGTGGAACAGGACCTACTACGTGCTGTGACGGGTGTTCCTGGCGAGCGGAAATACGGTTTGCGACTCGCTGGCCGGGATTGCATAACGGTGACCTCCCATGTGGATTTGGATAGCCTACCCGCGCTGCTCGACAACCTTGAAGAGGCTTCTCAGAAGAACACCTATAAGAAGCGGTTCCCGTGGGTGGACAACATTCAGGAGGTTGGGAGGAAAGAATCGGAGAAGCTTGATGCGACTTTGGTGGCGACCATCAACCGTGGAGACCTTGATCGCATTTGGCTAGGCGCCCCCATGCTTCTGGATTGGGATCGGGTATCTCATTTCACCTATCGGGCCGCAAGGGCCGCGAACCGGTACGCTCATCTGGAGTTCCAGCACTACTTCGAAGAAGTGCGAACGAAGGAGGATGTAAGAATCCACCACCTGAAGAATGACCGGATCCGCTGCCACAAGGCGGACCACCACGAACTGGAGGCATGGCCACTGCGTCAGTGTATCTGTGCAGAATTAGACGCGGGGGGACGGTGTATCTTGAGCGAAGGCAAGTGGTACTCAATCAACACGGACTTCGTGGCCCGCGTGATAAGGGGTGTGGAGACCATCGAAACTTCGCGCTTGGTGTTGCCCCACTACGACGATAAGGACGAAGCAGCCTACAACCGTCGCGTAGCGGAGAACAGTAAAGGACGACTGGCCCTGATGGACCGAAAGCTCATCTCGGCTCCCGTCGCCAGTGGGTCCGTCGAATTCTGTGACCTATTTGATCTAGAACGGCGTATGGTCCATGTGAAGAGGTACGGTGGCTCAAGTGCTCTCTCACATCTGTTCGCCCAGGGAGTCGTGTCGGCCCGCCAGTATCATCTCGCCCGAGATTTCAGGCAACTGGTAAATGAAAAGCTACCAGCATCACACCAGCTTGCGGACCCGACAAAACAGCTGTCCGCGTCGGACTACGAGGTTGCCTACGCCGTGGTTGCAAAGGATGGGACGATGGATCAAATACCGTTCTTCAGCATGGTGAATCTCAAGGGAGTCTACGATCTATTGCGCCAGATCGGCTTCAAGGTCACTCTGAGCTTCGTCGAGAATAGGCGGGCCAAAAATGCGCCTGACGCAGATGACGGTGCCGAATGATTTGGGCCGCGACAGGAGACGTGACGGGAAATCAAGACCTCGCCAAGGCGCACTCCGAATAACAGGACGGGTCCCGATTCCGCGGCCTGCGGCCGCCTCAGAGCAACCGGCGCGAGAGGTGGGCCAACAGCTGCGAACGGAACGAGGGCCAGTAAGTGGTCTAGGTAGGAGTGATCCCTTCAGGATTCCGGCGAAGTCGTCTTGAAGTTCGACGCCTGAAGGAGGAGTGGACCATGAGGATCACGAAATCGATCCCGCCAAAGGCGCCAGGATTGAGATCCACTGGTACTCCGCCGGCCAAAAGGTCCCAAACAGACATGGACTTGATCCCGAGGCCGTGACATCCTCCGGAAAACCCTGACCGGAGGACGGAATGCGAGGACCGAAACACCCCGAAGCCGCACTCCTAGACTTCCAGTGGGAGACTGCTCCGCTTGTCTTCCTAGCCGAACACCTAGAGGAGGCATCAGAGATTCCAGACGAGGTACGGGCCCTCTGTTTGGCTGTCCAGAAAGTCCACCGTAAGGCGGAGGAGGCCCTTGAGCACTCTGTAGGGTGGGCTTCCGGACCGCCGTACCGAATGCGGAATCGGGTCCCCAGCAACTCAGCCCCATGACGGGTCGTGATTACCTGGTCTCTGACCTGCCTCAAAACCGAGGTCCTATCAATCTCCCGCTGGCTCAACGTCAGCATCTCCTCCCCGGAGAGAGTCGTCCACCTCTCCTTACGCGAACAGCCTCCGAAAGAGGGCATTTCTATTGGAAACTTACAACCTCTTCGGCGTCGTCTTGCGCCCTGTCTCCCGGCCTCTCATTCTTCCCGTTCGCTCCGCGGAGGAAGGTCACCGACCCAGGCCAACTAGCACCATATAGATCAGTTGCAGCATTGGGACGGAGAGGTCACGGGGAATCCAGCGGACGGGTGGTGAGAATCCGGGGCCCAGTGTTACGTGGGGTGGGGCCGTCTCACGAGGTTGTCCGGTACCCCGATGGTGCGGCCAACGTTATAGGACGGTTTCCAGGCGTTCCTTCAAGTCTTGACCTGTTCAAAGTAACCACATGCATCCCGTAATCGATCTGATTCAGCAAAGGGTTGAGGCCGGGTCCAAACCTGGACGCCGGAGAGACGGTCAAAAGTTGGGCTTGGCAATCGAGGGCGGGGGCATGAGGGGTCTAGTGACCTCAGGTATGGGGACCGCAATCGAGGAACTGGGTCTGCTCGACGCATTCGATGTTGTCTTCGGCACATCAGCAGGTGCGTTCAACGGTGCATACCTGGTCGCGCGGCAAGCCAACTACGGTGGCACCATCTACTATCAGGATATCAACAACCACAAGTTTATCGACCTTCGCCGGTTTTTTATACCGGGCAAACCGGTCATGTCCCTGGATTTCTTAGTCAATGAGGTAGCAACTCACCATAAGGTTTTATGCTGCCAAGCGATAATCGACTCAGCAATCCCGCTGGTCATCCTAGCTAGCTCTGTCCGACATCTTCGGCCCGTTCACCTGCGCTCTTTCAACACGCCCGCCGAGATCTACCAGGCCCTTCTGGCGACTGCTCGAATGCCGGTCATCGCTGGCCGCCCGCTGCCGGTGGGAGACGATCTTCTCTACGACGGCGGCGTCTTTGAGTCGATCCCGTTCCCGTCAGCGCTGAAAGAAGGATGTACACATCTCCTAGTATTCCTGAGCCGGCCGACCGGCGTGACTATTAGTGATCCCAACCTCCTTTCCAACGGGCTCTCAAAGTTCCTCTTGCGGCGGTTCCCTGGAATCTACGATGCCCTTGAGGAGAGGAGAACAAGTTACCCAGAAGCCATCGCGTTTCTCGACGAGAAGACGAAAAGCTGTGACGGCCCACCATACATCTTCGCTGTGTCTCCACCCCCTTCGGCTCACGAGGTCCCGCGGCTAGAGAAGAACCGCCAGAAGCTGGTCGAAGGAGCGATTGTGGGTTTCAGGTCTGTGTACCGGCTATTCTGCGACAAACCCATTCGAGTGCATGAAGTCCTTCACGCATTCTCGCCAGACGGAGTGAACCTTGCTAAAACCCCATAGCACCAGCGGACTCCTCTCGGCCCTTGACAGTTCAGTCGGCGAGTTTTTGGGGGTCTTGCGCGAAGCCGACGAAGAGGCCCAAGGGAGGTTCATTCGTGGACTGCTTCTTTCTGGCCTCACCGACCGACGAATCCTTGGGCTACTTCGCGAGGCATACCGCCAGGGACCGGGGGCCTTCGTCCCGGAAGTGGTGGGAGCGGTCATCTTTGCTTTCTTCTCTGCAGATGCTGAGGAGTTTCGAGATAGCAACGTGCAAGCCAAGCGCGACAGTGCAAGCGCCTGGCTTGAGCTGCCTGCCGTCAGAGACTTTTTGCATCTGGAGTATGACGTTCCGCAGGAATACCTCAGAGGAGAACTTAGACTCCTGAATGTAGGCAGTACCTCTCTTATTCTTCGCGCCGGCGACAACTACGTACTGAAGATTCTGAAGTATAGGCACCGCCCGAACCCGCGAATTGCTCAGGCGACAAGCCAATACAAGAAGTTGTTCGGATCGCTGGGGGAGGGAACTCCAACAGTCCACGCTGCCGGCAGCTACTACATATTGATGGACTTCGTGCCTGGGCCCACGCTACGCGAGGTGATTCAAGACGCTGGCCCTCTAGAGCGAGTATCCCAGGGGAAGAAGACATCTCAGAAGGCGGCAAGCGAAAACCTGGAAAGAGTGAAAGGGGTCTTTCTCCAGTTAACCAATCTCCTTGAATCACTCCATGAGAGGCCGACGGCGATAGTCCACCAAGACCTTACGCCGGACAACATCATCTTGCGCCCTTCGGCCACGGGCGGTTTTCCCAGGGTCGTGCTGATCGATTTCGGTTACAACTACGTCCTGCAGGAGGGAATCGGTGCAACCGCGGATATCCTTAGCGCCCAAGCAACCGTAGCCCCGGAACTTTCGTCAGCGCAGGAGGAGGGTACCCCCCGAAGCGACCTCTACTCCCTTGGGATGATTCTGCTTTTCATGCTGTCCGGAAAAGCAATGCCGGTCTCAGAAGTGCCTGGCCTGATCGACGACTCTTGGCGGATTTACCCTGAATTCTCAGATCTGATTGAGAGTCTGATTGATCGGAGGCCCGAGAACCGGCTTTCGACGAAACCGCGGGAGGAGGGGGACCACGAGCACACGCGAATCCTCTTTTCCTCTGCTGCCCGCCTGTACGAAGCGCGGCATATCGAGGCCATTCGTGGTTGGCGGAAGATAGTCTCCTCAATCCCACGAGGCCTCCTCGGTGAGTTCGGGAAAGTGCTGGAACTCGGACGACAGTATAAAGCTGTAAAGGAGGATGAGACGCTGGCGAGACAAGCCCGCAAGCTCCGATACTTTGCGCTTGGCTCCCATGCAGCTCACGGGCTCGTTCTATTCGTGACTATGATCTACACTCTAGATGATCTTGGAGTGATCAACCTCAATGGCCTCCTACCGTTCCAGTTGCTTGGTCCAGCGATTGGGGTGGCCGATTTCAATGCAGGGAGTCTGAGCGAGAACATCTGGGGCCGTCTGGTGGGCCTTACGTTCTCGATCGTTGCCGTACATTATTACATCAGTATGTTCAGCGGTTTGACGGCCAAGGGGGTCAGGTGGCAAACGGAGTTTTGGTTGCGGTTTAATTCGTTTTGTTTCGCCCTTCCGATCCTCTGGCTTCTGATTGTACGACCGCAGCACTGGCCATTCTGCGCTGCAGTGGGCGTGACGTTCGTGACCTTCAACAATCGAAGTACGTTGCGCGCCGCGAAGGTGAGTCTCGCAGAGATAGAGGCTAAGCTCGATCCGGAGTTCGGCAACAGATTCAAGGAGTTCTTCGGGCTGTATGAGGCATACGGGTGGAACAGCGGGCTCTATGCAGGAGCGCTGTTGGTGGTAGGGATCGTGCTGGCAACCGGAGTAGCGCAGGACGAGATGATGTATGCAATAGCAGTGAGCATCCTAGTCAATATAATGATCATGTATGTGACGGCATGCACCAAGAAAGGACCGGGGATTAGGGCAAATCTCTCGAGGCTCTATTGTGGGTACAGGAGGGCAAGGCTGGTGGATGAGGCAAAGCAGCTCACTCCTGGAGGCGCAGTCGGATGAGCGGCTCGGCGGGGGGCTGTAAGGTCGCCGACCCTCATTTCCATGGGGTCCTTGACTGGATGAGGGCATACAATCCATCGGACAACGATAGCCCGGAAAGAGCTTCTCGACCCCACTCCCACGATCGAGCCGGGTTCATCTTTGCTGAAGGCGCTGGAGGTGTTGTACTTGAATCCAGGGCCGCTGCGGAGGCGCGGGGAGCGCAATCCTCCGCAGTATTGAAGGGTTTCGGGATGTCCTCTGATGGGGCGGGGCAGACGTTGGCACCCTCTGCCGAGGGCGCACTACAGGCAATGCGGAACGCACTTGGTAATGCCGGAGTGAGGGGCAGCAGCGCGGACTACATCAATACACACGGGACATCGACCGTGCAGGTAGATGTAACCGAAGTATCGGCGATTCGTGGATGTCTGGACGCCCGCTATGTTTCGTACTCATCGACCAATGGGTGCACCGGCCACACTGTCACGGCTGCTGGGGAAATGGAGCCGAGGCGGATGGGCCCGGTCAGAAGGGTCAGGAACAGTTAAACCAATCTTGCGCTAGACACTCTCGCCGAACCTACTGATTAAGAGACCTGCCCCCCCAATCGAGGATCGAGCCTATCCAACCATTTGATTCGGAGGAGGGCTAAACTTCAGGTTTCATTTCGACGCCTGAGGGAGGAATTGGTTCAACACTGGATTGACCGAGTATGTGACTGATATGGGTGCCGAGCCGGCATTCCCCCAAGTAGCGGTACTCTTGGACTCAGTGGTGGTACACCAGAGGGGTTGGACGCCGGCGACCTCCGCGCCGTGCTCTCCGGAGCTAGCATAGCGAGTGAAGGCGGCAACCGTTCTCAGGGTCCCGGATCGGCCCTGTCACTTCTGTTCCTACCTCTGTTCTGGTTCACCTCACGTCCGTTTCCCAAGCCCTCCAGCCTTTGGCCGGTCGGGAACCGGATGCCTTATTCTTAGCTGACGCCGCTTCCAGCGGGTTCACCGAAGAATACCGATGACAGGTCGGCCGAGACTGACGGAGCGTGACCCATCCAGCCGGCTAGTCGTTTTCCCCCCTTATCTTGATAGCCTCTTCCACCGTGTTGGCGAGGTGCTTCGTGATCCAAGCATATCGCTCCTTGCTGTTGCTCCCGTCCGGGTCGTAGCACTTCGCGATTGAGGAAAGCTTCTTCCCAGTGGGGCTGTGCATGACGAAGGAGAGAGGGTTCTTCCCCTTGGCCGACACCTTCCCATCGAGATTCTTAAGTCCGTGGATGCGGATCACCACAACACCCATTCCAGCTTTCCACGCCTCGTTGATCTCGTGGTTTATCCACTTCCGGTCTGCGGTATTACTCCCGGCCAGGACAACTGCGCAGGATTTCCCCTTCATTTGATTGGCAATCCACCTCTTGATCGATGCATCCCCTCCCTTGGTCACCTTCTCCCAGTCGTTGTCGGAAACCGGGCTATTCCCCTCGATTGATCCAATCTGGCGGACCTGGGCAGCCCGGGCGGCATCTGGCTTGTAGTGAAAGCTGAAGAAACACCTCCTGGCCATATCACCCTCCCTTTTGCAGAAGCATTACCACCACGATTGCCCCAATTAGAGCACCGTGGAACGGGATAAGGGTTTTGGACATGGTCGCGTCGACCCACTTCCAAAAACCTGCGTCCTCCGACCTGGTTTTCATCGAGAAATCCACATTTGCTGCATCCAATAATCTCACCTCGTCAAACAGGCGCCGATAAGCCCGCTCCACGGCCAGGAAGTAACCGTCCAAACCCCAAAAGACGCATGCGGGTACATACGCGAGGTAAACAAAGACAACGTTCGCATCACCGGCGGATAGAGCGAACAGCGCCGAAACCAAGACGACACTCCACCCCTTAAGGAGGAAGGAGTTTGTGGACAAACGATTGACCACGCCTTGGATAAACTCCAGGTGCTTTACCTTTTCATCCATCTCTCAAGAACCTCGTTTTGACCCTCGCTGCGACAGGCCGGCATCGCTCCGGCGAGAGTCACGCCTTCTCTTCGTGGTCTGCTAACTCAGGGTTGCCAAACCTCTTTTGCCAAACCATATCCCTACCTCTCCCTCCTCCCAACCTCCATAGGTCACGGGTCAGACTCCCTCTGGATCCGCCCCGTCGAGATGACTCAGCGCACGGCTGCGACCCACCCAAGCCGAAGGTGTTGGCCCCATCCCGTGCTCTGGTCAACCCTTTGTACTAGGACGACGAATTCGGTAGCGGTTACGGAGGGGATCGACACAGCAAAGACATCGTCCGCATCCGGCCTGGCCGGGTCGGCGATTGTGGAAGCCACGACAGCGGGAGGCTGCGGAAAAGGTGTTGGGAATCGGATGGTCACGCGCTTTCGTAAAGAACCGTGGTCACCTATTTGTGCAACGCCGGATTGAACGGCCTGGGCGACCCGTGCAGCTGCTGAGTCCCACGTCGCGTCGACGAAATCGCGTAGCTCCTCCTCTTGCGACACCCTCATCGCGACCAGGCTATCCCGAGCCGTGGTCAGTTGAGTCCTCAGGTCGTTGACGTCACTGCGCGCTTCGGAGAGGAACTTCCCTCCGATCCCTCCTGAGATGCCAAAGATCACGGCCAACGTTCCCAAGACCTTGGCCCAGTTCTCTAGCTTTCTCAGGCGCTTGTCAACATCCTCCACCCGACCTCCAACTTCCTTCACACCATCCTCGATCCTGCTCAGGTCATCCGTCATAGGACCCCTCCTCTAGAACTCCGCTCACTCCACCCTCCCCACATAGGTCACAACCTCTACTTCAGAGACATAGCCGGCCTCGTCCACATAGTAGCTGTGCAGCTTGTTCTTAATATCTCTGATCGCTCCTGCGGCCGACCTGTAGTCGTAGTCCGGTCCGCAGAGCCCGGTAATATCGCCGTCCTCGTCCTTCTCGGTCTTCGTGACTCTTCTGCGAGCCACGGTCTTCCTCCTTGTCGGCAAAACACCCTCTGTGATTCCCGGAGGCGGTCAGTCCGGAGCGTACTCAAACGTGGCACACACCACGCCGTGGTCCGATGCACCAGGGTGGTCGTGTTCTAGGTGGTCATTGATGATCCTCATATCCGTGAATCGCCACACCCTCCGGCTCGAATACTCGTAGAATTGTTCGGAAACCAGGATGTGATCCAATGACTCCCGGTTGTTCTCATAGATGTGGGTGTAGTAAACGTCTCGGAGGCTTTGGTACTGTTGGAGTGCCGCAGTCGAGTACAAACCTCTGTCAGCCCTTATCCCTGATCGTGGCTGCTGGAAGAGCCGATGGCGTCTTGGCCCTTGGATGAGGGATGTAGTCACGCTCCGCTGCGAATCGTTGAGATCCCCGAGAACGACCACAGGAGTGTCTGTGTTCCTCATCACGAGATTCAGGATCACCCTCAGGGCCGCCGCTTCTGCTGCTCTGCGAATGGTTGAGAGGGCATCTCCGAGGGCGTCGCCATGTGGTCTGACGTCATCGTTCTCTCGCTCCTGCCTATCGAGCTGCATTGGGCGCTTCGATTTCAGGTGAGCTGCGTAGAAGACGATGTTCGGTCCTTCCTCTGGCCGCACTGTGACCCGCAAGAGCGGACGAGAAAAGCTCGAGATGTCGACCTGGATTGGGAGCTCCGGATCAGCCGCACCGCCTGTACCTCTTTTCCGCAACACCACCTGGTCAGGGAAGTCTTCGATCCAATCTGTGAAGACTCTCTGGTGGGGTTGGCGAACGGCGATCACGTTCGAGATTTCATTGCCACCCTGATTCGGGTTTGTGATGATGTCGTACTCATTGTCCAAACCGGCGGCCTGGAAAACCTCATTCAGAGCCTGAGTACTCCACATCTCCTGGAAGGCGATGACATCGGCTTCGATATCCTGAAGAACATCCATCGACCAGGCCACTTTCCGGTTATACTGGGCCTGAGTCCATCCCGGTCGCCCGTAGATGGCAGCTCCAGGATCATGGAGGTTTTTCAGATTGAATGTGGCAAACCTGATAGACATGACAGTCCCTCCCAACGGATGATTGGTGGCATCCTCTGCGAAATGGGGGGGCTGTTGATGGGTCTAAGAATCGGAACCCGGGAGCCTATCCGCAAGTAGTTTTTTCTTCTTGCCTTTGTCCTCGAGAGCCTCTTCCACCTTCTCCCTGCACCTCCGACTCGTCTCCTCGTCTTCCTCGCGACTCGGCCACCTCGACGTATACCTCGGCAAATCAAGAAAACTCGGCAGCATCTGGGCCCCCTTGGTTTGGATTCGTACGCCCGAGCCAAGGTAGGAGGGGTGTCTCAGCAGAATCTCAGCAAGCTAGATCCTGTCATAATCAAATACCTTGGCATTCCGCGTGATTGTGAACCCAGTACCTAGGAACAGGTTCTCAAAGGCCGCTGTAGCTGCCTACGTTTCGTTTCCGTCATTCCCCATCGATCCCTTCCAAAAACCTGACGTTCCGTCAGACACGAGAACAGCTCGCGCGGGGTGTCGAAACCCTACCTCCTCATTGGGCAAAGAACCCGATCACTCTGACGATGGGAGCTGCCGAGGTTTCATGCATATTGTACAGGGACCCCTTGGTCTTTGCTGGGGCCCGCGGCGTTGCATTGGAGGGATCCGCAAAACCTTCTGTATTGGTCGTCGATTTCAGCACCGCCACGACGTCATCCGTTAGCCACTGATTCACGGCCTGTCGGAAGGCTGCCCTCAACTCAGATTTCGTCTGAAGCGAACCCACGTTGGCCGCCATCGGACCACCGTCGCACGAGCCGAGTTGGACCTGCCCACACTGAAAAAGGTTTGGGTTATTCAGAACTTCAATCCCCACACGGGCGGCATATTTCAGCTTTTGGGACTGGCCTGGCAGCGTGTTGAACTGAGTAATGCACAGCACACCTGGGTAGGCCGTCCCGTTTACAATAAGATCCGCTCCCTTGTTGATGAACAGGATACTCGGTTCTCCATTCATGGCACCGGGAACCTTGGCCTGGTCGTTGACAATCGTTCGGTTGTCGAACCAGTCATTGATTTCTTTCTCGGTGCGGTCAACGAAGGGTACAGTAGCCAAGGCTAAGGTCCACTGCCCCACTTGATTGGCAGAACACCCTGCCGCAAGCACGACCAACGCGAAGACGGTTCTCTTCCACCACATGATCTGCTCCTTTCGCTGTCGGCAGTCTAAACTGACGACCTGATCCAGAACTACGGAGAGAGAAGGGCCCAAAGAGGTCCCTGAAGAAGACGGAGAAAGGAGAGAGGATGCCGAACAAGAGAGGGAGAAGGGACAGGGTCTCAGCGCCAGAATGTTCGGAGCCGCGCGGAAGCAGACAGCATATGACTCTGATCTGCCTGAATCTGGATGAAAACGCCCGCACCTAACCCTCCTAGTAGGGTTTCGGGGGGGCAGCCCTATCTATGGGCGAGTTGCTGATATGCTGTACCATGGAGACACTCGTGCAGGAAAGCAAGAGGAACCTGGTCTCGGCCTAAGCTGTTCCTCTGGGAAGGACTCGCGCTCGAATTCCAGAGCTACACGGATGGCGGTATCCCTGCGACTGGCTTCGATCCCTTGCCTTAGAAAGAAGAGTCGAAACCACGGGGAATGCGATCCACGGAAACGATGGGCGGAGGATCATCGATAATCGTCTGGCCGAGGGAGGCACCAAAGAAAATCCTCGCCCTACCGAGAAGATGCCTTAAAGGATCAGAAATCTAGTCGAAGTGGGTGCGGCAGTGACAATGCCTGATAGGTTCCTGAAATGGCACGGGATTTCGCCGCCAAACCCACCGGGAGATCTGGAGAGAATCACATCTTCGTACCTGGAAGAAAGAAAGAGAAGGTCTTTCCGTAGAGAACCGCCAACTGCTCCAACTCAACCACATCCACCCTGCGCTCCCCTGATTCTGATTTAGACATCCAAGACTGCGGCTTTCCTAGCTTTTCCGCGACTTGGACCTGTGTGAGGCCTGCTTCTTCTCGGGCCTTCTTCAGCTGGAGAAGGAACTCACTGTAGCGGGGAGTGCGTAAGGCGCCGGTCATGGATTATTGGGCCAGGGGGAATTCCTGCACCGACACGAACTAAGAAGTGTAGATCCTGTTGCGGGATATCCTATAACAGGATATTTTCAGAAACCCCCCAACCACCTTCCACAGAGGAGACGGAATGTTATTCCGATTTCGAGTGTCGTGGAGCAGTTGGATTCTTGTACTGGGGGTCCTCGTGGCTGATGGGATCCTACCCGAAGAAATGGTAGGCCAGATAACGCAGGATGTGGTCTATCTCAAGGACGGAAGCGTTATCCGTGGGACTATCGTTGAACAGATCCCGGGGGAATCGATCCTCATAGAGACCGCAGACGGCAATCGGTTCCGATACCTGATGGATCAGATCCAGAGAATCGCGAAAGAGACCGATCCCAGGGGTGCCGCAGAGACGACGGTGAATCCGCCGGGCCAAAAAAGTCCCGGAACTGCTGCGGTACTAAGCGCCCTTATTGTCGGGGCAGGGCAGGGTTATAACGGGGAGTGGGGAAAGGCCGGACTCTTCTTCGGGGGAGCTGTTTTGCTCGGTGGCGCAGCTATCGAAGCCTACAACGCGGACGAGTGTTACTACAACGACGAATGCTCGGCTGCAGGAGGATATGCGCTCGGATGGATAGCTCTGGCCATCTGGAGCATTGTCGATGCCCACAAGAGTGCGAAGGCGATCAACCAACGGTTGAGTCAGGTCGGGCTAGAACTTCTCCCCGGGGCTGGAGTCCAACTCAGAGGTTCTGAGCCCGAATGGGAAGGGGGAGTCGGCCTCAATCTTCTCCGTTGGGTCCACTGAAAGGCCTTCAGATGGGATTTCTCGACAGGATCGGACAGACAGGCAAGGCCGCACTAATCTGTTTCGTTTTGGTTTTTCAGACTGGGTGCAGAACAGAGGTTAGCGGGCCGTTGGACGTGAACCTCGGAAAGCAGTCCGGCGGAGAGATCGTGGGGAAGGTATTCTGGGATCCTGACGGCGATGGATCTTTTGGAGCAGCCTACAACGCTGGGGTATCGTTCTCCCTAATCTCGGCCATTGGATCCTGCAATGGAGCCACAGGGCCCTGTACAACCACAACGACGGGAGGAACGTTCTCGTTCCACAACATCTCTGAGGGATCTCACACCCTCTATGCTTACAAGATGAATCCCGGAAAAGGAGCCCACAGCTGCAGGATCGGCGTGACAGTGCTCAAGCAACAAGTCACGAATGTTGGGACTCTCCGGATGAAACCGCTGTCTGCCGGTTCTCCCGCCGGTTGTTCTTAGCTGCGGTCTCTGGCAAGCTGGGAAGCCGGATCCTTTCCGTGACTTCTCCCTCAAGAACGCACCAATCCTGTACACTACATGTAGACCCCTCACCGCACTCAGCGGGGAAGTGCCGGTGTAGCCAACCAAATCCCAAGATGTTAGGAGACGGAAGCTAGCTGGCTCGAACCGGCCAAAAGAATGCCCTAGAAGAACACATCAGGCCCTCCGCAACCACGATCTGATGGTCCAGTGATCAGGCCGGAGAGCGCCAAATCCAGCAATGAATACCGATCAGGCCCGCGGAGCCCCCTCCGGCAAGCGCGGAACAGCGAGATGTCACGCTTCTTCTTATTACCGATCCACCCAGCTCTTCAGCTGGAGGATCACGACGGACGGAATGTCGAACTCGTCCTGTACTCGACCTACAAATGAACGTCCAACCGCACCCTTCAACACAAATCCACCTGGGAGGCGGAAGGATTGGATCAAAGTGCCGGACTCGTCAAAAACATCCCAAAGGAGCCCTTCAGAACCAGGTAAATCCGAGCCTGCCTCAGTATATTCTCGGTGGCGGATAAGCACCTCGCCTGACGGTAAGATCAGCACTCCGCCGACTAACGGCAAAAACTCTGGATAGTCGATCTCGGGCACAGGCTGACCTTGACCGGCGGCTGCATTCTCAAACCTCTTCCGGATCCTCCCCTTCATCGCTTCAGTCACCGGACGTGGCTGTACAGATTCAGTTCTTGAAAGAGCGGTTCGGCCAGAGACCTCCTGCAACTCGTAGCTTCCCGTCCGGCCCACCAGAACACGCCCCTTGTGGTCAGTGGCCCAGATCGGTAGCTCGGCCATCGGCCGCGTGACAAGCTTGCGATCCGGTCCGAAGGAGAGTAGCGGATCGACGTCCCGGAACTCAAATAAGAGTCGCCTGTCTGTACCGTCAGAATTGAAAGATATCAGTTTGTTGTGGCCTCCCGCTCCTCGGAGCAAAGCTAACCTCGGGGGCGAAAACTCGGCCACCAATCGCCGTCCGGACGCCCGCCAGTCGACCGGAGTCCCCTCGGTAAGGGGGATCCCCCAGTCATCGACAACCGCCCCATCTTGATCCCAGATCGTTATCCTCTGATTCCCCAAGTCGGCCACACCGAAGGTTCCGTCATCAAATACAAAGAGGTTCCTCGCCACCTTGGATATCTCGCCAGGTCCTTGTCCTGTCCGCCCAACGCGAAAAAGGGGTTCACCCATGGCAGAGAAAACGGAGATTTCTCCGTTCATCGCGTCCAGCACGTAGACGCGCTGAAATCGATCCGAAGTCACTACATCTGAGACTGCGCCGAACGGCTCGGACGGAGACCACCCAGAAATCTTCGCGACAACTCTTGCCAAGTCCCCGGTTTGTGCCTGGGCTTCCAAACCAGAGGAGATTGTTGCAACCGAAATCAGAAGAGCACCGCTAAAGAGGCTTCGGCGAAGGGACATCGGCATTCTCGAACGAGGTTCGTCTGTCTTGGTTGTCGGTTCCTGGATGGCCCTGGCCCTCCAGGAGGCTTCACGATGTCTATTCCGGTCTGGAGCCATCCGTTTCGTCAGTATGGTCTTGCGCCGGGAGTCCTCCATACTAAGGACCAACATCGGTTCGTTTACCGAGGGTCAACTGGTCCCGGTCAGCCAGTTCACCCTCGTCTGCATCAGATGCGCTCTCCGATGTTCCGGAGGGTCCCTGGACGTAGGCTCCAAAGACACCAATTGCGGCCGCTGTGACGATCCCAGTCAGTGCCCCCATCAAGAGTTCTCCTGTTACCAGACCCAAGGCGAGCATCATGAGGAGGCTAACTGAGGCCAATCGGACAGATCTCCTCCTAGCTGATCCAATCTGTGTTTGGAGGTCGTTCACTCTTGCGGCGCGAATGACCTTTGCATCTTGACCCTCTGTTCGCTCTCCCTCAGGGATTAGCCTGATTGCTTCCTCCCTTTCGAGCCGGCGACGGCGAAGATCACGTGCGAAGTAAACCAAAGAAACAGAGAATATCGCAAACGCCGCGACCGACGCCCCCGGCATGGAGGGAAAAGCACCTCCTACCGAAAGGGCTGCAAGCGCAATGAACATGGCAATACTGACCGAGAGTTGGTGCCTTGACCACCTCCGACGCCACGCGGAAATCATAACGCCAACCACTCCGACGAGGGCGACCACGAAGGTGATGGCGTTAACCGCGGTTATTTCCACATTATCTCCACCGCGAAAGGGTGAGTGGATGAACCCTGCTCAGGGCGGTTTCCCACTCGGCTTTCTCAGCCATCAAGGCATCCAGGACCACCGTGAACTTGAACTGCGCGCTGTACGTCTTCGGTCTTCTTTTCTACCCCATGCGCTTCTCACCCTCGGGCCTCGGGAGAGATGGGGCCTCTTTCTTAGTTTGGCATTAACGTGCCGGGTGGGTCAAACTCACGGGGGCGGTCCACCTCCCTCGATGCACTCGAGGAGGGCCATCTCGGCGCCAATCAGTGCCAGGTCTGCCACACCGTGTAACGCCACCGCTGTAGGGCAGGAGATTGTGCTCGTCGGTATCGGAGCACATGCGGCCGTCATCGCTTCAACGCTGAATGCCCATGTCACGGTCGCGGCGCCAACTTGGATCCACTCCCAAGCGCATCCGTCTTCTCCGTGACCGTCTTCCATGAGGTACGAGCAAGTCGAGGGTTCGGCGTCCCAGGTCGCAACGGAAGTGACCGCCTCCCACCCAAGGTCGTCGGCCGCCGAAACAGATGTCGGCACGATCAGGAGAAGTGCGAGGGACACCCAAGGGGACCATTTTAGGAAACTCATCGGCTCTTCCTCCAATAGGGATTGGAAGTGTGATGTCGCAGGGGGGGAGGGCGACAGCTGGATAGTACGGGATCGGTAGGAAATCCGCAACCACCTCCAGAACTTGCTGTCTGGACCGGATGGAAAAGGTCAGCACCCGAGGAAGGAGTTTGTTAGGAAGACTCCCGGATCACGAGAGCGTTCCAAAACCATTAGGCGAAGAAACCCTGTCGAGCCTCATCGCCGACAGGGTCAACACCCATTCCAGGTGTCGAACCTCTTGGGCTAGGAGTTGGAGGAGATCAGGTGGTCGTGGTGGACAACACAGGTTAGCCGGGGAACATCGGTGATCAGATCCGCATTACGATCAACCCGTCTCGCATCATCCCTATTGGTGGTACGTCGACGAGTTGGCATCACGAATGCTTCTGCACCTAAAAGTGCTGATGGTAGGAGACGCGCGGAACGAGGCGATTCTTTATGCCTTTGGGAGGTTTGGGTCGCACCTACCAGAGAAGAGGCCGATTTCCCTAAGCTTGAAGGTGGGAACGGGAAACAGGCACGCCGAGCTAGGAGGTGTGTCATTCCACCGATTTTGGAATGCCTTACTATTTCCCTGGCATGGTGGCCTGGTGGCCCATTCCCCTATGCAGCACGTCATCCACAGAGTGCTACGCACCAACCACGCCACCACGGGCAAAGGTGATGGATCCCGGGTTGGTGGCGCCTTCAGAGACTATTTGTTGGGTAGGTGGAAAACTAGAAAACACCCCTGAACTGAAACAGGTTCAGACTCCTCCCCCCAGCCCAGGCAACAATATCTTCCATCGGAAGATTGTTCTCCCTTCAAGTACCGCGGGAGGTTGGAGTATGGGCGAGGATGGTGATCTATCCAGCTAGTTCCCCCCTCAAGGCCTCAGAAGCCACTTCGGCTGGAATTCCGACCAACTCTCTCGCTCAGTTGAGCGAACACCGAAAGGTTTTTTAACTGAACTAGGCTCCCTCTGTGAAATGAAATAGCCTAATCAAGGGGATGAAGGTGCTTCCAGGGTATATCTTGGCCAGATCACACATCTACCTGCTTATCCGAAGTATCTCCTGACGACCCATCCTAGCATCGGAGCACTATTCGATCTCTTAGGATGCCCTATAGCAGAATCATTCCCTTGCGATGACTTGGAAGAGCTGGTTTCGCTCTGCAGGAATCTAGATTCCACTTTTGTTACGAGTGATACTCGCCTGATGGACTCGCTCAACGAAAGAGGAGTGAGGGCCGTATATTACGATCCAGATAACGACACGTCCTCCCACTATGGCATGCGAAAACTAATGGACGAGGCTCTGGAAGCGGATCCAAGCCCGAGGTTTTCTCCCAACATTTGAAAGAGAACCGGGAAGGTTGAGGTTCAGGGTATTGGCATGGAAAATCGGGACGCCACTCAAGGTCCTACTCCTCAACGGGACCGGACCACCTCTGGTCGGGCGTCCGGGAACCACAGCCTGTCGTGGGAGCGTGTGGCCCTTCTAGAATCAGTTGAGGAGCGGAGAGGGTGGTCAGATCAGTTTGGCTCGGACCGGAACAGGGACCTTCTCAAATGACGTGGGAGGAGTGGGAGAAACCCATCGGTGTGCGGATTGTGGCGTGCCGAGCCTAGAACGTCGAAGCCCTGTCGGAGAGCGTTCACGGCGGCCAAAAGGAAGGGTTTTGGCAGGTGTTAGGCCAGATCTCATTGATATCAGGCCCTAGTCTGTGGGCAGCCCAAGATCAAGGTCCTGCGTCTCCAGGATTGATGGGTTCTCTCGGATAAAGCCAACGAGCCTTTCCCTCCTGACCTCATTGAATCGATGGCCGTCTCTCTCCACGATCTCAACAAGGCGGGTTATTTCCTTCTCCGTCAGCGGCACAAATGAACGGCGGGGATTTTCAACCGTCACCACACCATCACTGTCCAAGATTCTCTCGAACTGCTCGACATACTCCTTTACCAGAACCGGGTCGTACAAGGTTGGCATCGCTCTTCGGGTCCCACTATCCCCAGGGGCGTGAGGTTTTTCAGCGTATACAGCGCACAACCACTCACGGTGGTCTTCTCCATGCGCTATCCGAAAATGGTCCTCCTGGCGATGTAGCGAGCAGAACAGCTCCACCATCGGATGAGCCCACAGCTCACTGAGCACGGTGCCGTTCCATCGATCGCCACCGTAGTCATCCCGAACCATGACTAGCGGCCCGCAAACGATACGAGTTCTGAACGGCAGATCTTGTGGTCGGTGGATGCGTTCGTAGAGGTCCAGGTTCTCAAACAACTCGGTCTTAAACTGCCTTGTGTATACGCGGCTGTTCAGTTCTCCACCCACGATTGACAACTCCGGGCCAAACCTCCGAAGGCAATCCAACACAGGGGCGTCATCCATAGCGGATGATTCTACATCGTACGCTGTGCCCTTTGGGGGCGGTGGAGCTACGCCTGGCCACAGCGAAGAAAACCCGCTGGTATCCTCCTCAGACCACGATCTCCTGTCGAAGTGCCTGGCGATTTCAGAACCCTTATGCTCCCCAAACTGGAGCCGAGGATTCTCAAATAGGGAGCCGACATCGACGATGAACTCAGGGTAAGGATACTCTGCCACGGTTTTTCGGAAACGTTCTTCGAACTCCTCGCCATCGACTTCATCGATGAATTCGATCGTGTCTTCTTCCGTGCGAGTCACCACGATTATACCGCCTTTGGAGGTCATCTGACCGCTCCCTGTATTCCAGACGTATGCCAGTCGTACACTTGGTCTCTGAGAGAGACGAAGCGTTGATTACAGTTTGCCAACCAACAAGAGAGGTCCGAAGTTTCCCCTAGGATCGGCGCCGGTATACCTCCAGGTTTGGTAATAGCTGGATGGTAAACCAGTTGATGGCACATTTCCGCCCAGGCATGATCTAGCAAGGTCCGTACCTGAATCTCAGCCACAAAAACATCCCTGCCGGAAGGTATGTTTACGTGAAAATGATAACCACGGTACCCTTTTTTATCTCCCAGAAGGTAGTTGTCGTCTGCGACTCGGGCTTTGGGAAAACCACGCTTGTTCAACTTATATACTAACACTTCGACCGCATCTTCCACTTCATCGCAATACACAACGCAAATCCGACCACCGATCAGGTCATGTATCCCGTGGTAGCACTCCAAGAGGAGGTCTTCGTCCGTTAGTTCCCGGAGCTCTTCGAAATTCGGGCCGACACTTTTTTTGACCCTCTGGAAAAGTTTCCTGACTATGCTAGGCACGGATTTTGGACGTGTCGAGCGTTGTCTGAACATCGGTCCGTGCCACGGGGTCGGGTCACTCAAAAAAAAGAGTGCTTTTGAGAGCCGATCACGTGCCTCGTGGAGCTGTTCGCCTCGTTCATAATGCTGGTTGATGAGGTTCGTGACTGGCTCTGAGGCGCCGAACTCGGTCCGAAGTCTTTCTTCCTGGAAAAACGACGTCAGCAGCTCCTGGTCAACACCCAACGGACACCTCCGAGTTACTTCCCGGGTCGGGAACTGGTGAAAGAAATGCCTGCGCTTACCTTCGAATCGGGAATCGGCGCCAGAAAAAAAAAGGCCCTAGAGACCCGATCTCCCAAACAACGCATTCCAGCATTCTCCGGGACCGCTTTCGGTCCCTTTATAGGGCTCCGTTGCGCAAAGGGACGGCAAATCCAGGTGCCGATACCTCCTGTGAAGACGGCGCGGGTATCCGGGTCCCATGGATCCTTCGTCAAATCTCCAAGATCCCTGATCGTCCCGCGAGTCGTTATCCGCGGACCAATCAGAGGCGGCTCTAGCCCAAACGCAGACGGATTCTCGGGGGGGCCGAGAGTCTTTGTCACAATGGGAAAAGTCAAGCCCACCCGAGGCGCCCTCTGGAGTGTCGGTGGGGGTGTGTTTCGGCCATCCATCGCCCCTATGGACGTAAGATTTTGTGACAGCAAAACCGCAAAACCTCAATTAGGTTAAGCAACAGGCGTCTGCTGCGCAACGAAAAGTTGGGGGATGCGGAACCTTCCCTTTTCCAAGCGGGCTGCAAGCCCGGGAAAGTGAAGACTGTCATTCATGGGGCCTCCTGCAGCCCCCACAGGAGAGGGGTTCCCTTAGTTGGGACGAACCGACGAACACGCTGAGTCGGAGGAACGTCCAGGGCTCCCAATCGTAGGATTCTCGCCGACCCTTGTTCCGGTTCCCCCCCGGGTCCAAGCGTCGGTGGGTGCCGTAAGCCTGGCGGAGATCAAGAACCGCACCGCTCCTCGGTCCGTAGGGCATTCGCGTTGGTCCGGCCTTCCGAAGTACAGATTGGACCCACCGGATCAAGCATGAGCAGGAGTACAAGTACGCCGTTGCTGGACCCCCGAGGTTGGAGGCCATGGGTACGCCCGTTCCAGGCGCCGAACCGACGGGCGTTGGAGAGCAGGATCCCACACTCGCCGGTGATCACCAATACCGGACCTATCCAGGAGGGTGAAGCAGCACAATCCCTCGCCCACAACCCTCCAAGTGGATGACGAAAATCTCCGAAAGACCCTCCTAATGACCCGAGTCCAACGGTGACGCATTCTTCAGGGATCTCTCAGATCCTCTCCGGACATTCTTTCTCACAGAGTCCTCTGAGTCGCGCCTCGTCTTGTACCTGGTCCGAAGCTTCCTTATAGGCCTGAAAAACCGTCGAAAAGTAATCTGAGAACCTAAGGCTCTGGGTGTGACCAGTGAATCTGATCCCATAGAATTCGTTAACCTGAGGCGCCGGAAGCACGAGGACGCAGTCATGGTCAGTGACGGTGAGATTTCCGAAGTATGGCTTTTTCGTTGTTCTGACTGTGACTTTTGGATGGTCGATTAAACGTCTGAGGTGGGTGTGTAGTTGATGTGAGATATCTTTCCCGCAGAGAAGGCGATCGTACCATACAGATCCTCCCTTCACTGCAGTCTCAATCGCTGCCAGGTAGGGTTCATGGCGGGACTTGCTTCCGATCACTTTGATCTGCTCTCCCGCTCCGAGGACCACCTCCTCCAGTTCCTCCGTCACTGTAGCTGCATTCCGCAAGAACCGTATTAGGGTGAGATCCAGGTTTAGAGTATCCGCAATCTTCCAGGCCGAGCTTAACCGAAGATCGCGTTCCTCTCGAACGAACCGCGAAAGGCTGCTGGGGTTAAGCCTGCTTCGTTTACCGAGGGCATTGAGACTCAGAGCTGAGTTGTCGATCGCTCTCCGAAGCGGGTCTCCGACTCCGATTTTCATTCGTTCCTCCTTCCTTGAAAAGAACCTCTGAGCCATGTTACGATTGAGATTACCTATTGTCAATAGGCAACAGTCATTGATGTTCACTCTGGCGGACCTGGGGTATCATGAGTAGACTCTATGAAATCTCATAACTATATAAATATTAGTGCGTTAAGGGCCGTTCTGATCCAACTGTTGGTGGGTAACCGAAATGAGAAGACTTGACAGAGCACCTCGATCTAGACATTTGTTGACCGTAAGCAGTAGTACCTCCAATTGCTAGACCGAGGCCGACTAAGGGCATCGAAGTGGGTAGTTAACGGAGGCATGAGGGTGAGCCATGAACAACCGTCCAACCCCCGAGAGAGAACTGAAAGCGGCGAGGGCGCTCTTCAGCGCCGAGGCGGAGGACTATGAACTGGAAAAGGGTCCAAAACCGCTGGCAAAAGCTCTCCGAGCGTTTACTGTCATCTTGAGGTGGCTCAAGGCCCCTCCTGGAAAGGGGGTCGCGACAGTTTCCGCAGTGGATCATGAGCTCGGAAAGATGATGAAGACTGAGGACCATCACCGGCTGGATTAGGGAAGGAGAAGTCTAGGGAAATTAGGTCGTCGGAACCTCGGGGAACTGAAAAAAGGCCCGGGCGCCAGGGACAGCAAGGAAGTTGGGATGCTGTCAGGCCCCCGGGTTTTTCTTGAGCCATCGAGAAGAGGAAAGGAACATGAATCGAGGAACTCTCATTAGCCTGCTCGCGGCGACTAGCCTGTTCTTGGGGGCGTGTAACTCAGCCGACCTGGAATCTCTCTGCATCGGCATCGGAGCCTGTGATCCACCGCAGCCTCCACCTGAAGAAATCACCGTCCTCTGCGACTATTCGACGGGTTCCACATGTTCGAGGGCAACCTTAGACACCCTTGTGGTTGAGGTTTTCCACTATCTAGAAGATCGGCCCGGTTCCGTCATCGACATATGGACTCTGAAACAGACCGTCGGACAGAGCCAGTCAGTGGCTCAGGTAATCATCACTCCTTCGCAGCGATCAGGTCGTCGCGCGATGAACGCTCACCAGCAAGCTGAGTTGGAGGAAGCTCTGAATCTCATCCACCGGGCTACAGAGCCTTACTTCCGCTCACCGCAACCGCCCCGCAGCCGCTCCCCGCTGATCGAGACCCTATCAAAGATCAGCTTTAGTAGGCCAAATCCTGATGATTCCTGGCGTCTGATCGTGATCTCGGATGCCCTTGAGTACTCCGACCTATTAGATGGAGAATGTGCTCCCGCGCAAGACACCCTTCAATTCATCACCTCCATCGAAAATCTAGGAGTCCTTTCACCAGACTCATTCCAGAATGCAATGATCACCTTTGCCTGGGTGACTCTGGGTGAGATTGATGGCTCCCGCTGCCCTCTCACCATCCAATCATCTCGAAGGGTGCGACAGCTTTGGTCCTCGCTTCTCACCTGGGCTGGTGCAGAGTCTGTCAGGTTCGAATCAGGGCTCCCGAACTTGGACTCCCTCTTCGAAGACCATGAAGAAGGCAACAAGGGAATCGAACCATGAACACCTTACGTGCATGGAAGGCGAAGAGATTTGCAGAAGCGGATGCCGATGCTGGCGTCTATCAGCCCGAAGAGAGAATCAGGCGGCTGATCGGGGGACCGGAAGTTTTTGACACTGAGAGCTATCCTCATCACGGTCTCATCGCCGATGATCTTCGACGGGAGCGGTTGGCCGAAGAGTATCAGCCAGAGTCTCTTGGTGGATCCCCAAATATCTCAACACAACCGCCTGCCCTGGTCCTCCGACTAGGAGCCGGCTTTTTCATAGGCATCGGTGCCGTGGCCATGTCCCAACTGGTGGGCATCCAAGGGTGGTCTCCCGTAGAGACACTTGCCCTCGGTGCGACCTTGGAATGTTCCTTGGTGGTCCTGACCCGCGAAGTTCGAAAGGCCCTTTCCGACGAGACCAAGGAGAAGTGGGCTGCTGCTGGCGTTGTTCTCATCTACCTATTGTTCTTGGTGGTGACAGCCGTTGTAAGGCTGTCTGAAATTTCCCCGCAAGACGGACAACCTGGCCTCTTTGAATGGGCTTCAGCCGTGCTCTTGGTCTTCGTTGCTGCCGGCCCTGCTTGGTTAGCTGATGGGTGTCTCCGAGCCTTGAAGGATTCAGCTCCTCACCGTCGCAACGAAACGCACGCCTCGAATCAGCTCAAAATGAATCGACACCGGGTTCAGGCGGCGAAAAAAGAACTCTATCAGCGGGGAGTCCGAAAAGAGGCTCAGGACATGGAAAAAGCTCGCCTCACTGCTATCTACACCTCGGTCCACCGCCAAAGAGTGGCTTCTCTCCGCAATGGGAACGGCTCAGCGGCAGGTGTTGGCGGCGAAGACCCATAGGGAGGTATGAAGAAATGATTAGGCCAACTCGGGACTCCCGGAAGCCGGTCACGCTGCTGTGCAGTGGCTCTGGGCGGGGGTCTCAGAGAAATCAACTCAATTATGCCGAGGTGAACGGAGCTTCCAGGACCTTTCGCCTGGACCCTTTCCACATCGATCCAGCACTTGGAAAAGCTCAGGATCGTGCTGAAGAAGGCAAGGAGCTCGGCCTAAACACTACCGCCCTGGAGGCCAGAGGAGAGGATGTTCTTCAATCCTTGAGTGAAGATGAGCCAACTCCAGTGGTGGTCACCATTGACAATGCCGGAGGAATCCGAGACCACCTTCAGTCCAACGCCCAAACCCCCCTCTTCGTCAACTCCATAGTCGATTTCCCAGGGCTGGGTGCCACTGGGTGGCAGCTCCTCGTTGGGCCAGAAGATCACCAGGAAAAAACCCGGTTCGCGGATTTCTTTGATGTCCTGGCTAAGGTGTCAGCCCGGGGAGGCACTAGAGATGTCTTCGGCCCTCGCGGCTCGGGAGTAAACAGGATCTCCGAGCAGGGCATTCGAGCCAGATTTGGTGAGCACTTCCGACAGAACATTGGCAAGGTCGTACACGGACTGGAGCCAGAAAGTCCTCATGGCGAGGTCACGATCCTCGGGCGAAAGCCAAGCCAAGTGGTAATGCTGGAAAAACAGCCCGAGTGGCGAAATGCGAAGAGACTACTCGGCAATGTTCAAGATTCTATCCGGTCTCCAATTCGGCCAGGTACAGATCTGATGGCGGTTGAACTCGGGGAGGAGAGTCTGAGGCTTCATCAGATCCGATACCGGAAAAGTGATTCTCGATTTTCTCTCCTGAACAGGACCTGGTTACCTGAGCCTCCTCCGAAGGGATTGGAAGAGGTTCCGGCTCCTCTGGGGTCCCTCAGCAAGCTCAACGCGGCCCTGGTGGCTGATTAGGAGGTAGGATGGCCTGGTCGTCTCACGGGAATGGAGGGATGGTGGATTCTCTCCGAACCGCAGTCCGGGTGATTTGGCTCATGTGCGGTTTCTGCTTCGCCCTCGCAGCTCTTTTCCTCACCGGGCTGTTTAGCTGGCGCCTGGTCGAGTGGCTCATTTCAGAGGTGCTGGCAAATCCATGGTGACTATTTAAGGGGAGAGCCTGATGGACGAATTAATTGAACTTCTGCTCGGTTTGGGCCAGACCCCTGTCCGCAGGGAAGTAAGGCTTCTTCTCACGTATGACGAAGATGGGGTGCCGACCGTTCAGCCTCTTGAAACTGAGCTGATCTCCCTTTCCCCAGAAGGATCGATAGACCGTGTCCACCTGACCCATGCTCACTTCATGCACTGTGGGTGTTCAGCCCATCTACAGCAAATCGGGGGGCAATGCGTTGACTGTGGGAACATCTCATGTGTGGTCCACCAGGGTTGGTGCTTCCTGTGCAGGAAGCCGTTGTGTTTGGAGTGCAGCAACCTCGTCGAGCACCCGGAGCAGGGCAGGGTGGTTCTGTGTCCTTCGTGTCGGAACGAGGCGGTTCGGGGAGCGTTTTGGCGTCAGGTCAAGCGGGTCTTGTTACCCGGCCAAAGCAGTTGATGGTTTAAGCGATGCACGACGCTAGGGGTCCTCCGATCATCGATCCACTGCTTAAGGAACTGGCACGCGTCGAGAAGTATGGACTCCTAGAAGATCCCCTCCTTCGAAGCATCGCCCGATTGGTTGGCCACGGTCTGGCTGATGAGCGCGACCGAGGCATGCTGGCAGAAGCGCTCCAGGGCTTCCACATGAGAGAGGTATTCGGGCAAATTCCTCCGTTCCGAGAACCTCAACCCCAGGAAGGTGAGTTGGTCCTTGGAGCCAGTACTTCTGGTAGGCAAATTCGGAGTCCGCTCCAGACCCTAGGGTCAGGATCACTCTTCGTGATGCCGACCGGGGAAGGGAAGACCAACTACCTACGCTTCCTTACACCTCAAATCGCGGCGAACAGCGTCCCTGTGTGGATTTTTGAGCAGTCGAAGCGCGAGTCCCGGCACTTGCTCCCTCTTTTCCCGCCCGGAGAAAGAGGTTTGGTGATCCTCAATCCGCAAAACATGGATTATGACCCATTACACCCTGGGAACTGCGACCTTCGACGTCACCTTTCAAACATCTCGAATAGCCTGAGACAGGGCCTTGGCCTCGGAGACAGATCCCTCGCTGTGCTCTACCAAGTACTGGACTACCTGTTTCAGAAATTCGGCAATTGGGACGGACGCACTGATGCTCATCCGAACTGCTTCGATGTGTATGAATTGGTGAAGGACACCTCTGGAATCCTTCCCGCGGTTCGGGAGTCAATCTTGGATCGAATGGTACCGATGCTCCTAGAGATGAAGGCTTGGAGGCTCGGGCGGAATCCGGCCGATCTTCTCCGCCACAACATTTGCTTCGAGATGGCTGGCGCTCCCCACAGCCTTCAGCACGTGATCCCTGAATCCCTGATCACATCTGTTTTTCAGGCAGAGATAGAGCAAGGGAGTGTGAACGCAGCTCTGAAACTCCTCGTGGTTTTCGAGGATGCCCAAGCCTATGCCCAGCCCGATCCTGGGGGTGGAATGACTATCCTCGACATCGCGGCCGGGACTGTCCGGGGAGCAGGAATCGGAGTGTGTCTTAGCGTTCAGACTATGGAAGGGCTTTCAAGAAAGCTGGTCCCGAACCTGAGCGGACTAAAAGTGATGGGAAGACCTGGTTCCAATGATGATGCATGGCGCATTGGGTCAGACATGGGAATGGACCGGGAACAGATCGATTGGATCAAGCATCACACTGGCAAAGGCATCTATGTAGCCAGGACCCTTCACTGGCCCGAGCCTTTTGTCCTCCGTGTTCCGCTGGTTCCTACCCCCCGGCAGATCTCTGACGAAGAAGCTGAGGCCAGCGTGCGGGCTCTCGATCATCTCCCGACGGTTCCTGCCTCAGAATACGACGACTGGAGACCACATTACATCATCAGGGTCCGGCCAGCGGCTGAAGAGCAAGAAGAGACCTCACCGACTGACCAGCGTGGGATCAGTGACCGAGTGTCCAAGGAAGAGCTGGACTACCTGGAGTCTGTGGCCCGCATTCCTTTCCTGGGTGCAACGCAACGGGATCAAAGCCTCGGACTTAGCTCATGGAAGGGAAATAAGCTTCGAGGTCATCTGCTGAAGAAGTGCCTCGTGAGTGCAGTTCACATAAGCCCCGGAGGGAGAGGCCGTCGATTTCAACTCCTCGAACTCACCGAACATGGGCGCCAGGTTCTCAACTCCTACGGCATCCATGTCTCCTCTGGCCACGGTCGTGGGGGCATTGAACACCAGTGGTGGGTCCACCGCATTTCAGAATGGCTTAGGAGCAAGGACATCCCTGCCACCATTGAGGATGAGAGTCTCGGAGCTCGGGCAGACATCTCTGTCAGGTCCCAGGACGGCCACGTTGCCATCGAAGTAGAAGTCAGCCGAGGTCATGAGATGGAGAACATCAGGAAAGACCTGGACGCAGGCTTCTCGACAGTTGTGAGCCTGCTCAAGGGTGCTCGTGAGGCCGACAAGCTCAGGGCCAGGCTTGTGAAAGAGGTCCCGACGAAGATTCCACGGATTCGTGTCGGCAATCTGGATGATTTCGCTGACACCCTTGAGGGAGTGGTTTGTTTTGGTGGGGGATGAGGGCAGATGGAAATGCAAAAGAAAACCTGCGATGCAGGAAGTTGAAGTGAGTCAGGTAAATGGAGCTAAGGGACTTATCTGGGAGATGGCGGAAAAGGGCATTGCTCTTCAGGAGCCATGCAGATGAGTCGCTGGCTTTGGCATACGAGCGATGCGCAGATGAGTTAGATCGAGTTTTCGAGAACTCAGACATGAAGGTGTTGAGCCTAGAGGAAGCGGAAGCAGAGAGCGGCTACACAAAGAGCCACATAAGGAGGCTTATCAGGGAAGGAGTAATACCGAACTCTGGAACCCGGTCCGATCCGAGGGTCCAGAGGTCTCACCTGCCCCGGAAACCAGGGCATGGAATTGGCGGAAGTCCTTGTCAGGACTTATCCTTACGGTCGCAGGCTGCGCGTGCCATAGCGCAAGGAGAACGGTAATGGCACGACGCAAAACATGGTCGGATAACGCCGGGACGAGAGGCCAGCGGAACTGGGTCCGAGCCTTTGAAAAGGCCGGGAAGTTCTACCTGGAGTGGCTGGAGCCGGTGTTCCAGACCAACCGTGAAGGAGAGCATGTACGAGTGAGGCGTCTGGATCCGAAGACAGGTAAGGCCAAGCTAGTCTACCGACGGCCTCGAAAGCTTCTCAAGGGTGTGACTGCCAGGCATGAAGCCCGACACAGGATGAAGCTTCTGTCTAGGCAGTTTGAAGAGATCGAGGCGATTCAGGGGCCCCAGGCAGCGCTCTCCACCGCGAGACTCGTTCACCTTTACTTAAAGGAGAAGACACCAAGGAAAGGACAGTCCAAGCAGGCCCATGACCACGCTGCTGCAAAGGTGTGGCTTTCGTTCTTCAATTCTCAGACCGAGGTCGCGAGAAGAAGCCAAAGACACCCGAGCACTTTGGATCGCGTGGACTGGGACAGGTTCATCGAGGCCAGACGATACGGACGCATCCCCGGCTGGCCGCGTCAGGTTCGGAATCGGACAATCGCCTACGATCTCAAGTTCTTGATTTCAGCCCTGCGATGGGGTACCGGCCTTGGAGAAGGAGACCAGGCCCATCTCAAGGTCAATCCCTGGAATGCTGACAGGCGCTCAGCCAAGGGTATGGTCATGCCCAAGGAGCGGAAGAAGCTGCGCCCTGGAATGCCTCCAGACGTTCGCGTGTTGCTGATCGGACATTCGCCAAGCTGGCAGTTCACAGCAGCTCTGGAGCTGGGGAGGGAAACCCGACGGAGGAACAACACCATCCGTCAGCTACTCTGGAGTGATGTGGATCTCAAGAGGTGTGAGGTCTCATGGAGGGGCGAGATAGACAAGTCTGGTTGGGAGAACGTAACACCCCTTACTGACCTGGCTGTGGAGGTCCTCCGAGGTCTTCCGGTGAGAGGGGTAGGGCCTGTGCCTGTATTTCCCTCGGCAACGGATCCAGGTAAGCCGACGTCAAGGCACACCATGCAGGTCTGGCTCCAACGTGCGAAGAAGAGGGTTCTGAACTCGCTTCCGCCAGAGGAGCGACCAGCGATGGCCAGGAGACTCAAGGGCGTAGGGTTTCACTCAGAGAAGCGCAGCGGTGTCCGAGATCCTTGGTTCAGGAGCCTGCCTCCTAAGATCCAAGAGGAGATGGCTGGAACCCGCTGGAGCACTCTTAGGGATCATTACGACGATGTATCCGCCGACGACATCAGGGAAGCTTGGACCAAGCAGTCCAGTGGTTAATTGACACCAGAGTTGACACCAGAGGGGAATTGAGAGGATCGGGGCAGGTTGAGGAGAGGTATTGGATTCACTAGGTTTGTTGGCTGTTGGGGCCTGTAGCTCAGGTGGTTAGAGCGCACGCCTGATAAGCGTGAGGTCGGTAGTTCGAGTCTACCCAGGCCCATTCAAAAGCGGCTTTCTCGACAATGTGTCGGGAGGGTCGTTTTTCGTTTGCTTTATGTTCAAAAAGAAAAAAAAGAAAACTTGGCCTAGGTCATTACGGGTACGCTGGTTAGGCCTGCGGTTGTCGACAATAAGCCTGCTCTTCTCCCCGCTCCCCTGAAAGAAGCCCAATGAGGAAGACGTTTGGCGCGTATTGCTAGTTCGTTGGCGTGCTTAGGTTGTGTTCTGGCATCTCCCGCAACCCATCTTTCCCCCATCGATGAGGAACCTCAATTCGAGGCTAGCGGGATGAGTAGCCCGGCCGGACAGGAGAAGAAGAGATGAGCAAGACCATCATGATTACCGGCGCCAGCAGCGGCATCGGCCGAACCACCGCGGAGTACTTCCAGGCCAAGGGCTGGAACGTGGTAGCCACCATGCGTGCTCCCGAGAGGGAGACTGAACTCACCGAATTGGAGAACGTCCTGGTCACCCGCCTCGACGTTCAGGACCCAAATTCCATCGAGAGTGCCGTGTCGGAAGGAATCGAGAGGTTCGGGAAGATCGACGTACTCCTGAACAACGCGGGCTACGGCGCCTATGGGCCTCTGGAGGCCACACCCATGGAGAAGATCCGGCGACAGTTCGACGTCAACGTCGTGGGCCTCATGGAAACCACCAAGGCGGTGATTCCGCATTTCCGGGGGAACCACGATGGGACCATCATCAACGTATCCTCCATGGGAGGGAAGGTGGCTTTCCCACTAGGGTCCCTGTACCACGGATCCAAGTTCGCCGTGGAGGGCCTCTCGGAAGCGCTGAGTTATGAGATGGACACCATCGGCGTGAAGGTGAAGATCGTCGAGCCTGGCATCATCAAGACGGATTTCGGCGGTCGCTCCCTGGATCTGAGCAACGACGAGACCATGACGGAATACCAGGGTGTCATCCAAGCCCTTTTTGGCACCCTGGGGCATGCGGACCGGGTGGAATCCGAGCCGGAATCGGTGGCAGAGGTCACCTACCAGGCCGCCACCGACGGCACGGATCAGTTGCGCTACATCGCCGGACCGGACGCGGAGCAGATTATCGCCCAAAGGAAGGCTGCGGATGACGAAACCTTCATCGGCGGCATTAAGGCCCAATTCGGACTTTAGTCGGGATTCAGGGCGGACGTATCCCGCGCAATTCCCGCGGACGACATGCGTGATCATTGGAGGAACTGGAAATGAACGCCAAAGAAGCGATCGACCGATTGGACCCGACCAAATGGGCTACGACGCCGGCCGAGCTGCGACTTCACCTGCTGGAAGAAGTCCGAGAGAACATGAAGCAGTACGCGGGCGAGTTGGCCGCGGCGGACACCAGGATGAAGAACGGGCTGATGGGCGAAGAACTCTTCTCCGACGCGCTGTCCATGGTAGCTACGGTGGTGCCGATGGCGAACACCGTGACAGCGTGCATCGATCTGTACGAATCGATGGTGAAAGGCGAGATGCTGAAGCCCATCAGCATAGAGAAGGTCGACGACGGCCTGTACGATATCCACGTCTTCCCGCAGGCAGCGAAAGACAAGCTCATGTATGCCGACCGGAAGGACTTCATCCGGGTCAAAGGCGAACCAACGCAGATCAACCCCCTCGAAAAGCCGGCGGGCATCATCGCAGTGCTGGGGGCGGGGAACTACAGCTCCTCTCTGGAGATGGTCAAGGCGATATTCCTCGAAAACTGCGCCGTCGTGCACAAGCCCCATCACCTTAACGAAGCCACGGATCGGGTCTGGGAGAAGATCATGCAACCGCTCGTCGATCAGGGGGCGCTAAGCTTCTGCGATGCTGACGAGGGGAGAGCGCTCACTCAGGACGACCGGCTTCATAAGATCTTCTTCACAGGTGGGACGGGCACCGCCGAGGCCATTATGAACGCCACTGACACCGAGGTCGTCTCGGAGTGCGGCGGCAACAACCCCTGCATCATCGTTCCGGGCGATCGGCCATGGACCGAGAAGGAGATTCACCACCAGGCCCTGCAGATCGCCACGATGGCCAAATTGAACGGGGGTGCGGTTTGTGGTCGTCCCCAGACCATCATCACCTCGAAACACTGGTCTCACCGGGAGGCTCTGCTGGACGCGTTGAAGACGGCGATCAGCGAAGAAACGCCCGCTGCTGGGACCTACTATCCTGGATCGGACAAGGTGATAGAGGGCTTCAAAGAGAGCCATCCGGAAGCCGAAATCCTGGCGCCCGAGAGCGGTAGATACTCGAGTGCCGACTTCATGGTTATCACCGGCGTGGGTGAGGAGAGCCATGCGGTGACCCACGAAGCGTTTTGCCAAATCCTAGACGAGGTTCCGTTGGATGTGCCCGCCAACGCCGCGGAGTTTCTTCCGAGGGCAGTGGAGTTCTGCAACACCATGTTGTTGGGGACGCTGGGTAGCTGCATCCTCATCGATGAGGACACCCGGAAGAACCATGAGAAGGTGTTGGACCAGGCGATAACCGACATGGAGTACGGGGGCATTGCCATCAACACGATGCCCCCGTTCATCTTCCTGAATCCCTACCTGACCTGGGGAGGGAATGAGGAGGGTAAGACCTTCGTTTCCGGCCACGGGAATTTCGGGAACCTGCTCTGCTACGAGAACGTGGAGAAGTCGATCATCTTCGCCAATTTTATGTCGGCAGGTCACATGTTGAACACCAACAAGTCGGTGACCGACACTCTGTCGAAAAACATGGCAATGTACGCTCTGGCCCCGACCTGGATGAACCTGACGAAGCTGATGGCCGGGGCTGTGGCAGGAACCTTTAAGAAGAAGGATTTCTAACCGCGGAGTCTGGCAACCTGGATCGCGTATGACTTCATCATCAAGAGGCTTCCGCCGCTGGTGGAGGCCTCCTCGTAGGACGGCTGATCGGTCGGAGGAGCGAAGAGTCACCTTCCTGGAGCTCTTCTACGACTTGGTCTACGTGTTGCTGATCGCTGAGGTGGCCCATCACCTCGCGACGCATGTTGATGCGACGGGTGTCTTCGAGTCGACCTTCCTCTTTGTACTCGTGTGGCTGGCCTGGTTGAACGGGACGCTGTACCACGAACTCCATGGAAGCAACGATATCCGGACGAGGATCTTTACGTTCGCACAGATGTTCACGGTGGCGGCCATGGCCGTCTTCGCGCACAACGCGTTCGGAGAAGGAGCCCGTGGGTTCGCGCTTTCTTTTGCCGCTTACCAACTGATCCTGACCTACCTGTGGTGGCGGACCGGGGTCCATGATCCCGACCATCGCCCTCTCTCCGGGCCCTACTCCCTGACCTTCCTGGTTTCCGCACTCCTGTTCGCCGGATCGACCTTAGTCGAGGACGATGTGCGGATCTGGATGTGGGGCGTTGGGTTGTTCCTCAGCGTGACGGCGCCACTCCTGTTGTTCGTCGTTCGGGGCAGGTACCCCGCCGCACAGGCTCAGATCGAACGGAGCATGAAGATCACTCCTTCTGCCGTCGAGCGATTCGACCTTTTCACGATCATCGTCCTCGGTGAAGTGATCGTCGGAGTAGTCCGCGGCGTTGCCGGCCATCATAGCCTCAGTTGGACCGTTGGAGGGATCGCCGCCCTGGGCATGCTTACCGCCATCGCCCTTTGGTGGCTCTATTTCGATTTCGTGTCGCATCGGGCACCGGCGAACAGGCTGGGTCCGACGTACGCGTGGCTCTACTTTCATCTGCCGGCCACCATGGGAATTGCCGCTGCAGGTGCCGGAACTCTTAACGTCGTAGAGCACGCGGGTGAGCCCTTGCCTTCTGAAGTACGCTGGCTGCTGGTGGTGACCGTAGCCCTGGCCATGTGTAGCATCGCGCTTCTGATGAGGACCCTCCGTCTTCCGGAGGGCCACCGGGGCCTTTATCGGACGGCGGGGATTCTGACGGGGACATTGGGATTGGTCATTGTCCTCCTCGGCTTCTCCGGGCTGGCCACGATCCCCCTCCTGGCCACCGTCGACTTTCTTCTCCTGGTGCCGGTCCTATTCGGGTTTAAGGTCTGGGTTCATAAGTTCGGCGCCGAGGATCTCAATCTGGCTTGATGGAGGGTTGCGGCGGAGCCCTGAGTCCGCCAGGAGATGGGAGGTTCTGAAGTGAACTCTGCGAATGGTTACGCTGTGAACCCTGGCTGGGGTCTATTGATGGCCGACCTTGGCATCACACCGGGGAACGTCCTTCGTCGGGCTGGGTTGCCGGAAGACCTCTTCTCGCGTGGATCCATGATGCTAACGCCGGTGGAGTACTCCGGATGTGGACCGCCTTGGAGGATGAAGCCGACGATTCCGAACTGCCTATTCGCATCGGGAGGGCCATCTCGGTGGAAGCCTTCGATCCGCCCCTCTTCGCTGCGATCTGCAGTGAGGACCTGAACCAGGCGGCCAGGCGGATTGGCCAATACAAGAAGCTCATCGGACCCATGCGCCTGGCCATCACCCAATCTGAAACCGAGACCACCCTCGAATACGTCTGGCCCGACATCCCGACTCCGCCGGCTATCCTCCGCACCACGGAGCTTGTCTTCTGGGTAGCGCTGGTCAGGCTCACCACCCGAAGCGAGGTGATGGCCACGAGAGCGACAAGTCCGGAGCCTCCACCAGAGCCCGAGGCCTTCAGGGAGTACCTCGGCGTACCCGTAGTAGAGGGCCCGAGCCAGTCAATCAGTTTTTCGGCTAAGGACGCATCTCGCCCCTTCCTCACCGCAAACGAAGGCATGTGGGAGTACTTCGAACCAGGCCTGAAAAAGCGGCTATCCGAACTCGACCGGGATTCAACCACAGGGGATCGGGTTCGGGCCGCTCTTCTGGAGCTTCTACCAGTGGGGGAGGGCTCGATGGACGCCGTTGCCCGGAGACTGTGGGTAAGCACCCGGACCCTCCAACGGCGGCTCAAGGAAGAGGGTACGACTTTCCAGGTCTCCTTGAACGAGACCAGGGAGAACCTGGCCCGGCACTACCTGGCGACCTCGAAGATGCCAACGGCCGAGATCTCGTTTCTGCTCGGGTACGAGGAACCGAACTCTTTTTATCGTGCCTTCCGGAGTTGGACAGGTCAGACGCCCGAGCAAGTCCGGGAAGCCGTGATGTGATCTCTCTCTCGAAGGGGCCCGAGCCATCTCGGCCTCCCCTATGGCCGAGGCTGTAGCTCCGGCCGTACCTCCCGGGGCAAAGCCAGCCGCGAACTAGCTTTCACACACCCCGCGCACGGATCCCGAGCTTCTTCATTCGGAAGCGCAGGGTACTGGGGTTCATCTCCAGCAACTCGGCCGCGCCGCCGGGCCCGGCAACCTTGCCGTGCACCTGGGCGAGCACATCGCGAATGTGGTCGGCGATGGCCTGGTCCATGGTACGCACCGCCGCGGGCGGGCCTGTGCCGGCCTGCCCAGCCGCTGCGCCTCGACCGGATCCGAGGTTCGGGAACGCCAGGCTCTCGCCGCGCGACAGAATCAGCGCCCGCTCCACCACGTTCTGTAGCTCACGCACGTTGCCGGGCCAGTCATACGTCTTGAGCTGCTGCAGCTCGTGGTTGGCGATCCGCGGGATGGCGGGGAGGCCCATTTCCTGCGCCGTGCGCTCGACGAAGTGCTGCAATAGCGAGGGGATGTCGTCACGCCGCAGCCGCAGCGGCGGGATGCGGATCGGCAGAACGTTGAGCCGGTAGAAGAGGTCCTCTCGGAATGAACCCTCGCCCACCAAACGCTCCAGGTCCCGGTGGGTCGCGGCGATCACGCGCACGTCCACTTCGATCGTGCTGGTCCCCCCCAACCGCTCAAAGCGATTCTCCTGCAGCACGCGCAACAGCTTGACCTGGGCTTCGGGGCTCAGCTCGCCAATCTCGTCGAGGAACAGCGTGCCGCCATGCGCACGCTCGAACCGTCCGCGCTTGCGCTCCACCGCTCCCGTGAAGGCCCCCTTCTCATGACCGAACAGTTCGCTGTCGAGCAGCGTGTCGGGCACCGCGCCGCACTGCATGGAGATCATCGGTCCGGAACTGCGCCCTGAGGCCATGTGGATCGCGTTGGCGATCACCTCCTTGCCCGTACCGGTCTCGCCGAGCAGCAGCGCGGGGCGGCTCGAAGGCGCAACCTGGCGCACCTGCTCCATCACCTCGCGTAGGCCGAAGTCCGCGCCCACCACCTCCACGCCCACGGTGCGTTGTATGTCGGCCGCGAGCGCCCGGTTGTCTTCAGCAAGCCGGTCCTTGAGCCGGGCCAGCTCCTGGTAGCGCCGGGCGTTGGCCATCGCGATGGCAAAGGGCTCGCGGATGGTCTCGAGCAAGCGGGTGTGCTCGGGCGTGTACCGGTCCTGACCCTCGGCCGAGACCAGCAGCACACCGGCTAATCCACCGATGACCTTGAGGCGCAGGAACATCGCCGAGCTGGCGGCGATGCCCGGGAACACCTCGCGCATGGCCGGGTGCTGCTCCTCGGTGCGGTTGACCGCGAGGACCGGTGGGAAGTCGGGCGGCAGCGACTGCATGTACGACACGGCCTCCTCGGATAGCACGACCGCGTCGGCTTCGTCCCTCCAAATGTGGCGGGCGCCGGGGCGGGCCACCTTGGCCAGCACAAACATGGTTGGCACCTCGACCCGCTCCTGGTCGAGGTTGTTGTAGCCCAGGCCCATCGCGTCGGCCGGGATGTGGTGCCGTAGGTACTCGAAGGCCTGCGCGAGCGCCTGGTCGATGTCCAGGCTGCCGCAGATGCGCAGGGTCATCTCGCGGAAAAACTCGCTGTGCTCCATCGCCATGCTGCCTCCCGGCCGACGCGGTATATTGCGTTGTTGGTAATATATTGCGTCCAGAAACGCAAGATACGGTGTCAAGATCATCACAAGCCTCGAAAACAATGACCAATCAGGAGATCGACACCTGGCCTCAGATCTGCATTGACATGGGGGCGGAGGTGAGAACATGTCGATCCTGCTCTCAGGCTGGTTCATCGCAATCGTGGCGCTGCTGCTGCTCCTGGAGGTGCTCTATTTCCTCGGCCACAAGACCGTGCACACCGAGATCACCATCCCGGCCGAGTCCGGGGCGGTCTGGTCCGTGCTGATGGACGGATCCGGCTACGAGGCCTGGAACCCGGTGCTGGTGCCACTTCAGGGCGAGCTGCGCGAGGGCGAGAAGCTCAAGTACCGCATGACCGGCCCGGGTGAGCAGGAGAGCGAGGTCAAGACTCGCGTCGTCAAGCTGATCACCGGAAAGCATCTCAACCAGTACGGCGGCGTTCCCGGCGTGCTGACCTTCGACCACAACTGGATGCTCGAGCCCGTGGAGGGCGGCACCAGGGTCATCCAGCACGAAGAGTACCGCGGCATCGGCGTGCTCTTTTGGAATCCGCACTGGGTGACCCCCGCCTACGATAAGGCCAACCGGGGCCTTCGCGACCGGGTGGCGAGCCTTCAGCAAAACGCGAAGAAGTGACCCGTGGAGAACCGGACCCCCGCCGTGAACGAGCTGAAGTGGATCGAGCTGATTCGAGTGCAGTCGAATGCAGACCGGCTGCAGGAGGCCATTCCCTCCCTGCGGCAGCAGGTCGATGAGATCGAAGCCTCAGCGAGCGACGCCGAGGCGCTGTTCATGCAGCACGCACTGTACGAAGGCGACCTGGCTGTGGTCGTGGTGTGGCATAACAACACCGCGCCGCAAAAAACCCGCGTCGGGCTGATGGTCGCTGAGCGGCTACGGGATCTGGGGTCGGTGGACCACGCGGTGTGGATCCCGGCGGCGAAGGACACACAAGCCGCCTGAACGCAGGCAGGCGAAGAAGGGAGCCCCTACGATGGCTAAGAAGACCGTCCTGATCACCGGATGCTCGAGCGGCTTCGGCCGCCTCGCGGCAGAGACCTTCCATGAAAAGGGCTGGAACGTGGTCGCGACCATGCGCTCGCCCGAAAAGGAGACCGAGCTGACCGAGCTGGAGGACGTACTGGTCATCCGGCTCGACGTGACCGATCCGCCGAGCATCGGCGCCGCGGTGGACGCCGCCCTCGATGCGTTCGGCACCCTCGACGTGGTGGTCAACAACGCGGGCTACGGCGGCCACATGCTACTCGAGCAGGCCAGCGACGAGGCGATCCGGGCGATGTTCGAGACCAACGTGTTCGGCGTGATCAACGTCAGCCGGGCCGCGCTGCCGCACATGCGCCGACACGAGGGGGGACGGATCATCAACGTCACGTCCATGGCCGGCATGCTCGGCGTGGTCTCGGCCGCGGTGTACTCCGCGACCAAGCACGCTGTGCAAGGCCTGACCGAGGCGATGGCCTTCGAGTACAAGCCACTGGACATCCTTTTCAAGACCGTGCTGCCCGGCGCGTACCCGACCACCCGGTTCAACGACAGCACTGACAACCGCGACCTGGGCTCTGGCGACGAGGAGATCACCGCCTACGCGCAGAAGCTGATGGCCCACCTGGCGAACGTGGCAGAGCAGATGGCCGCGCAGGGCGGCGCGCAGTCCGACCCTCAAGAGGTCGCCGATAAGATCTACGAGTGCGCGACCGCGGACACGCCGGTCCACAACCCAATAGGTGCTGACGCGGAGATGATCATCGGGATGATGGGCGTCCCGCCGAGGCAGGAGTTTCTCGACAAGCTGGCGGTCATCATGATGCCGCCCGGCCAGTAGTCACGAGCCGAGAAGGAGGACGAATCATGTTTGGAGGAATGATAGCCAACACGATGGTCAAGCCCTACCAGTCACCGCTGTTTGACGACCCGGAGAACTACGGGCTGGAGTACGAGAGCGTCAGCTTCGAGGCGTCCGACGGGGTCACCCTGTCCGGCTGGCTGATCAAGGGCAGCAAGGACAAGGTCATCATCCAGTCCCACTTCGGCATTTGGTGCTGCCGGGCCGGGTACACGCAAGAGGGCAAGGGCCTGCTCAAGGGGTACGACCGCGACGTCAAGTTCCTACGGCAGGCCAAGTACCTCAACGACGCCGGGTACACGGTGCTGATGTACGATTTCCGCAACCACGGCGAAAGCGGCTTGGGCACCGTTCCATGGGTGATGTGGGGCACGGAGGAGGCCAAGGACGTGGTCGCGGCCGTGGACTTCGTCAGCAACCACCCGGACCACCAGGGCGCGTCGATCGGTCTGCTAGGCATCTGCATGGGACAGGGCGCCGCCACCAACGCCTTCGAGATGAAGAACGGGCTCCGGGACTACTCGAACATCAAGTGCATGATCTCGGTGCAGCCCATGGACTACCCCCACTTCATCGCCGCAATGGGACTGCCTGGGTTCATGGCCCGTAGCACCCGCAAGG
>JANQFG010000062.1 GCA_028277985.1 bacterium
CATCGTAGCCAAGCTTCTCGATCGTCTGCTTATACATTCGTACGAGAGGAGGCTCATCGTCCACAAAGAGAATTCGACCTTGTCCTCCGCATGGTTCAGGTTTCGGCCTCTCGTCGGGTTGCTCAACCGATCCGCTCTCCGCCCTCGGCAGATACACTTCGAATGTCGTTCCTTTTCCGGGTTCGGTCTTAACATCAATGGCTCCTTGGAGAGTCCTTACAATCCCATGAATCATCGCAAGGCCCATGCCGGTCCCTCGGCCCGGTAGTTTCGTGCTGAAAAAGGGTTCGAAGATTCGTTCTTGAATCGAACGCTCCATACCGCAACCGGTATCACTCACGGTCAGCTTGAGGTAGCAGCCCGGTCTGAGGCTAAGGTGTGGCGGATAGCCCTCGACATCCAACGTGACTTCGATTATGCTGATCTGGACAACTCCCTTCGCCCCTTCAATCGCGTCCCTGGCATTCGTGCAGAGGTTGAGAACGACCTGTTGTATTTGTATGGGATCGGCAAGCGCAACTGGGTTCTCGGCACGGATCTCTTGTCGAATCTCGATGGAAGATGGAAACGAGGCTCGAATCAGATGCACGGTCTCCTTCACAATTAGATCCAGACACACGGGTCTACGTTCTGGCTCGACCTGACGGCTGAAGGCAAGAATCTGCTTGATAAGACTCCTCGCCCGATCTCCTGCCACCAAGACCTCTTCGATGTTATCCCGCAGGGGACTGGGTTCCGGGGACTGCTGACGCACCAACTCGGCAAAACCGATCATAGCCGCAAGGATGTTATTGAAATCATGGGCAATCCCTCCCGCCAGTGTCCCAATGGCCTCCATCTTCTGTGCCTGGCGAAGCTGAGCCTGGATCTTCTCCCTCTCCTTCTCCGCCCGTTTTCGCATCAAGGCTTCAACAAATGAGATGGAGAGAGTCTCGACAGCCTCGAGATCGCTAGGCAGGAAACCCTGCTCCTTGTTCGCAAGGCCGATTACTCCTATCGTTTGGCCCTGGTGCTTCAGTGGGACCCCCAATAAGGATTTCAGTGGTGGATGGCCTTCAGGAACCCCGACGGAGTCGGCATGGGAGGCTGGATCATTCGTGATCAACGATTTCCCGTCCTTAATGAGCCGCCCCCAGATACCTCGGATCTCCATGTTCCGGATCATCGCAACGGAATTCGATCTTGGGATTCTGCATGCGTCCCAACCGGGGTCACTGAGCGCGATGCTGTCTACCAGGCCCTTTTCGTTCACCACCCCGATGATTCCGAATTTGCTGCCGGTCAGCTCTGCGGCTACGCTGAGACACTTGCCTGCAACTTCCTCTTCGCTGTCACAGACTAGCGTCTCTTCCAACACGTGCTTGACACCGGTCAGGAGGGCGTTTTGCCATAGGATGCGCCCTTCGGCCTGCTTGTGTGCTGTAATATCCTGGACCGTGCCTGCAATCCGAATCGGATTGCCTGCCACGTCTGAGGTGACCTCCGCGACCTCGCGGACCACTTTTTCCGAACCGTCAGGCAGAACGATGCGGTGATCGAAAGAG
>JANQFG010000142.1 GCA_028277985.1 bacterium
GTCGCTGAAGGTCGGGGATATTTTTCGCACCCACGGGGAGGCGTATCGGCGGACACATCCTCTCTCGGCAGCTCAGGCGCGAGTGATGGGCCACATCGAAGCCTGCAGGACCGAGGTCCTCGGCGGGCATGTGGATACGTGTACCCAGTGCGGGCACAAGGTGGCCTCGTACAACTCCTGCGGCGACCGCCACTGTCCCGAGTGTCAGTCCTTCGGTCAGGCCAGGTGGATTGACGGGCGTAAACAGCGCATCCTCCCGGTAGGGTACTTTCACACGGTCTTTACGCTGCCTTCCGAGCTGCGCTCCCTAGCCCGGTGCAATCCACAGGTGGTCTACGGCATCCTCTTCAAGACGGCCACTGAGACCCTGCTCGAACTCGGGAAAGATCCCAAACATCTGGGCGGCCTACCCGGCCTCACCGCTGTGCTCCACACCTGGACCCGCGAGCTCGACTTCCATCCCCATGTTCACATCATCGTCACCGCCGGCGGGCTCTCTACGGACGGCGAGATATGGGTCCCTTCCAAGCCCGGCTTCCTCTTCCCCGTGCGGGTCCTTGGTAAGCTCTTCCGCGGAAAGTTTCTCTTCGCCCTCAAGCGAGCGTGCGAAACGGGCATACTCGAATTCAAAGGCGGCTGCGCGGACCTCGAAACGAAGGCGGGCTTTTCATCCTTGATGAGCAAGCTGTACGACACCGACTGGGTCGTCTACTGCAAGGAGCCTTTTGAGGGGCCAGGCGCCGTCTTCGAATACCTCGGCCGCTATACCCACAGGGTCGGCATCTCCAACCGGCGCCTCATCTCCATCGATGATGATGCCGTCACCTTCTACACAAAGAACGGCAACACTCTAGCCCTGAGCCCATTCGAATTCATCCGGCGCTTCCTGATGCACGTCCTGCCCAAAGGCTTCACCAAAATTCGCCACTTCGGCCTGCTCGCTCCCTGCAACGTCAACACCAAGCTCGAAAAGGCAAAGGAGCTCCTCGAAGCGTCCGACCCACGAGCCGCTGCCAAACTCGAGACCGAGAAAGTGCACGCGAGCCAACTCCTAGAAAGCTTTCGCGCCGAACAAGAGAGCCCCACCTCCTGTCCTCGATGCGGCTGCCGGGAGATGACCCGCACCGTGGCCACCGTAAAAAGTCCCGCCAGAAATGCACTGAAACGAGACACCTCATGACTGTGTCCAAGAAGCACACACGATTCCTGCACCTTACCGCTCTTCAGCGGCAATGGACACGTCCGCCTCTAGCCCCCCAAATGGCCTTATCAGCAGCAAAATCCATCCCTCCTCCGAATGGTGAAACCGTTTTCCGACGCTCAGAACCTGGGCAACCGGTACTGCCCCACTCTCCTTGTATTCCGCCGCATGACGATACGGTTTTCTTATTTCCACTGCATAGCAAGACGACGGTTGCGGCTTAGCTCAACTCGCCGTTTGACGGACTGCTCGCTCGACCCAGCTTGAGCCTTCATCGCAAGCTCTGTGCTCGCTCGACTCCGACAAACGCCTATTAGTTTTTAGGCCACCCGCTGGAACAGAGGGTTTACGTACACGGGTTGAAACTAATGACATTCTCATTTCAATAACCGGTGACACGGGAATGGTCGGGCTTGTTCCCGATGGTCTTGGAGAGGCCTACATAAATCAACATATCTCTCTGGCAAGGCCTAGCTCCAATGTCTAACCAGTTTTTCTTGCTCGGTTCTTCACGTCGAATATGGCCCTTGGTTCTTTGCACGACCGTCAACGAGGAATCAAAAATTCTCTTGGACTTGAGGATATTCGGAGTGTTCTTACACCGCTCCCGCCCCTTGCCGAACAACACCGAATCGTCGCCAAGGTCGATCAGCTCATGTCCCTCTGCGACGAGCTGGAGTCCAAGTACACGGCCCAGCAAGATGAGCGCCAGAAGCTGAACGCCGCCGCCCTCGACACCCTCCTCGCCGCCCAGGACCAGGCCGAGTTCGACGCCGCCTGGCAGCGGGTTGCTGGTGCGTTCGACCTCCTCTACGACGTCCCCGAAAGCGTCCCC
>JANQFG010000257.1 GCA_028277985.1 bacterium
TGGGACCTAATATCCGGCTACATTCGTGTTGCAAGTAGGGACTTCTACAGCCCAGACAGTTCAGATTGGTGGATTGGTTTCCGCTGTGCTCGTCCTTGCGATGCGGATCAAGACGGCTACGAGGGTGAGGTTTGCGCGGGCGACGATTGCGACGACTTGAACCCCGACGTGAATCCGGCCGAGACCGAGGTCGCCTGGAACGGCCTTGATGACGACTGCAACCCGTGCACAGCGGACGATGGGCAGTTTGCTCAGGTTACCAGCTCCTTCCCGGCCACAAGACAAGAAGTCCCGGCCAGTTTCATCCAAGGATCGAATCCTTACCAAGCGCCCGGGGAGTTCCATCTGAAGATGGAACAACTGGGCGCAGCCTGCCCACCTGACCCGGCGGAAATACGTGTGTATTTCGACGATCGATCCGATCAGGTTCTGCCCCTGAGCCTGGGCGACGGCATGACCCAGAATCCGGACTCTTCGGTTGAGGTTCGATTCAAACCTTGGGAGAAATGTGTAGGCATGTGCCAGGAGTCGATCACGAGCGCGGGCAGTCACTTGATGACCGTGGAGGAAACCACTCAGGGAATCCGCTACGACATACCTTTCACCGTAACAAACTCGGAGCCTCTGATGACCGATCCGACGGCAGCTGTTCTGCAGCCGTCGGGCACGCAAGTGTTCGGTGCTCTGGGAGGAGTCCAGCCGTACGCATGGGATCTCACCTCTGGTGACAGCGATTGCGGCTCGCTGGACACCCATCAGGGCACACAAGTGCTCTTCACGGCCGGCGCTGATTTGGGTCGTAGCTGCACGCTCACACTGACCGACTCCCTGGGCAACCAGGGTACGGCAGAGATCGAGGTCCGCGGCAGTTTGCGATTCCTGCGGTGTGAAGACTCTACCTGCACCGACTTCCAGGAGGCGAGTCTGCTACGCCTGCCACTCGGGTACCAAACCTACATCCGAGCAATCGGGGGACAGTCGTACATCTGGGATTACGATGGCGGGGCAAATCATTCCGTAGTATCCGATGACACGATCCTTTACACGGCGGGGTCCCAAGCGGGAAGCCACTATCTTAAGGCAACAGATCAGGGCTCCGGGGATTTCGTGAGCATCCCGGTGGAGATGATCGACCGCGGCCGGGCTCTCCTGGTTGTGGGTGGGGGGTCCGCCTTCACCTCGACCGGTGGAACGTTCGGGAGCGATGCGGATGCCGGTGGTGACAAGCTGGCCGAGATCGCACGACAGGCTCTGCACACGCTCCTATCGGGTGGGATACGCGTGCAGGACATCCGCTTACTGTTTCCTTCGGGAACTTATACAGTACCCGAGTACATCCAGGATGCCTATGTGAATCAGGGAGGCGTGCTGTTGCCACCTACGGAACAGAATTTCGCCAATACTCTGGGAGAACTGAGCCAGGGGCTCACCCCTGAAATCCCATTCTATCTCCTCATGTTCGATCACGGAGGTGAGGAGCTATTCCTCCTCAACCAGGACTTCACCGATCCAAAGAATCCGGCCAACACCACGATCAGCAGTGCTCAGCTGGACGCGTGCCTGGATTCGGTGCAGGGTGGCTGCCTGACACAATGCCTGGGCTACGACCTCACCGATTGTCCGGGTGCCCAGGGGGCAAAGGTGGTCCTCGCATATGATGCCTGCCACGCAGGGACGTTCATGGATGAAATCTCTACCTCGGAAACCCATTCGGACCGTGTGGTGCTTCTGAGCACGAGCAAGACCGAGCCCGACCAGAAGTCTTACTTCATCGGCGCAATGGGCCGGGACTCCTTCGGCTATGAGCTGTTTGATCTGCTTTTCTGGAAGTACAGTCTTTATGACGCCTATGTGGAAACACGCAGAGATATCAGGAGTTCGAGAAAGCTGTGCACCGTAACGGGCTGCACATACTATCAGGTGCCCTCCGGATATCCCACAGCCGCGAATGGAGATCCGAGTTGGATGAGACAGGTGTACTTGAATCATCTATTCACCAGAGACCGCCGGGCATTTGGTGCCCCTCCCGATCAACAACTCGTGCTCGGTGCCAACCTGGACCTCACTATACGACTTCCGAGGCCAGAGGTGAGCACACCTGCCTACGGGAGGGTCTATGCGACTGTTGTTCCGCCCGACCCGGACGTGAGGGGGATGTTGGAGGTGGATCTGAGTCACAATGTCGGTCTCGACACTGCCCTTTTCGATGGGTATTCAGCCACGGTCTCGGGATACCTGACCGAGACCGGACATTACGGTGTGAGTCTACGGGGAATATACCAGGACGGCCTGTCCTCGGAAACCCTACGATTCGACGCCACTGTCTGTGATCCTCCAAACGATCAGGACTGTGACGGTGTCCCGGATGCCTCTGACAATTGCCCGACCGTGCCGAACTGGGACCAAGCGGACGAGGATGGGGATACCTATCCGGCCGCGTGCGGTGACTGTAACGACTCAAATGCAGCCATCAATCCGGGCGCTGAAGAGATATGCTTGAATGCTGTTGACGAGGATTGTGACGGAGACCTTAGCCCACCAGAGTGTAACACGAGTTGCGCAGCCTCGGCCTGGGCTGGAGAAGAAAACGGAGGCCCCACGATCGATCCTAGACCTGGCTCGTATCTTAGTTTGTTTCTCCTTCTAGTAGCCGTAGCGGTTTTCTATGTAATACACTGTACTCTCGCGTCTGGCAAGAGATAGTAACGAATATCGTTCTCAGCTCTATGATTTGTGGAAGTCAACTGCCCAACATAGACCCAGCACATAAACATAGTCTTGTCGCCAACTGAATGCGTCGGAAGAAAGGAGCCGCCATGAAGAACCTAACGGCCATTTCACTATTCATTACCATGCTGGCCGCTACCATCGTCTCTGCTCATGCCGAGTTCTGTCACGAGACATTCGGCGACACAGATTCCGAGACCTCCAGAGACATCCTGAAGACGACGGACGGTATCGTCTTCGTTGGCACTACACGCTCTTATGGTGCCAGCAATGGAGATGTATACCTGGTGAAGACGAATCACTCGCTCAGAAAGCTCTGGTCCAGAACTTTCGGCGGAGCGGATGTGGAAGGTGGGGCTTCTATAAATCAGACAAGCGACGGTGGATTCATCATTGCCGGTAGCACCAAAACCTATGGCAGCGGCGAGAACGACATACTGTTGATCCGAACTGACGCAAACGGAAATGCAGTGTGGGACCCGTACTACAAGACCTTTGGCGGTCCGCAGAATGACGGGGCTCGTGCAGTGGGGGAGACTGCAGATGGTGGGTTCTTCATAGCCGGGACAAAGGATGCCACCACTTCTCTCGAGAGTGGAGAGTATTGGCTCATAAAAACGTATGCCGATGGAATCTTGGACTGGCAATGCACTTTCGGCGAGCCGAGCCGCGCAGACGTTGTCTGGGATGCGATCGAGACTTCTGACGGAGACATTGCGATGATAGGCCACAAGGGACATTCGAGTCGCGATGCCTGGCTCGTGAAAGTGGCCGGTGACGGCTCCTGCACTTACTGTGAACAGACCTTTGACTTTGGGAACGGCGACGAAGCACACGATATTATCGAGACTTATGACAACAAACTGGTAGTGGTTGCCTTTTCTCTCGGTGCCGGTGGGACATACCATAGCAGACTGATCAAGACGGATCTCAGCTGTCAGGTTGAAACCGGATTTCCAACAGCACCACTTCAGAGATCGCCCTTTACAGGCTCCGACATGCTCTTCGGTCTCTCAGAAACCACGGATCACGGCTACATCCTGGCCGGCCACACAGACAACAATGTCGCCGGAGGCATGGATGTCTGGCTCGTAAAGACCGACATCAGCGGCACGATAGGATGTGAAACGGTCTTCGGCGGTGCGGATAATGATGAGAGTTCGGCAGGTGTAGTCGAGATTGCCGAGGGTGAGTACGTCATAGGAGCATATACAGAGACATACGGGGTCGGGGATTACGATGCTTGGCTTGTCGGCACCGGCTGCCCTGGAGGTGGTTGTGCCGACTGCGATGGGGACGGATATGGCGATCCCGCGAGCATGGACTGCACAGATCCTGAACTCGATTGTGACGACTCGAACCCCGATGTGAATCCGGCCCAAACGGAGATTCCCTGGAACGGTCTCGATGACGACTGTGACCCGTGTACAGCGGACGATGAGCAGTTTGCTCAAGTTACAAGTTCGTTCCCGGCCGCCGGCCAGGAAATCCCGGCCAGTTACATACAAGGATCGAATCCTTACCAAGCACCCGGGGAGTTCCATCTGAAGATGGAACAACTCGGCGCAGCTTGCCCACCTGATCCAGCGGAAATACGTGTGTATTTTGACGATCGATCCGACCTGGTTCTGCCCCTGAGCCTCGGCGACGGCATGATTCAGAATCCGGACTCATCCGTTGAGGTTCGATTCAAGCCCTGGGAGAAGTGCTCCGGCATATGCCAGGAATCGATCACGAGCGCCGGAAACCATTTGCTCACCGTGGAGGAGCTCTCTCAGGGCATCCGCCACGACATCCCTTTCACGGTTACAAACACGGATCCGCTGATGACCGATCCAACGACGGCCGTGCTCCAGCCATCGGGGCTTCAGACGTTTGGAGCCCTCGGAGGAGTTCCGCCGTATACATGGGAACTCACTTCGGGTGACAGTGATTGCGGAACGCTGGACACCGATCAGGGGCCAACAGTAGTATTCACAGCCTCCGCGGAACAGGGCCGTAGCTGCACCCTGCAATTGACCGACCTCCTGGGAAGCCAAGGAACGGCAGAGATCGAGGTTCGCGGGAACTTGAGGTTCCTGCACTGTGAAGATGCAACCTGCGCCGACTTTCAGGAGGTGAGTCTGTTGCGACTGCCCCTGGGGTACGAGGCCTATGTTCGGGTTATCGGAGGCCAGTCCTTCGCCTGGGAGCACGACGGAGGCGCGAGCCATTCGGACGTGTCCGATGACACAATTCTCTATACGGCGGGTCCCCAAACGGGTAGCTACTACTTGAAAGCGACGGACCAGGGCTCTGGAGCCTCCGTGAGTATGCCGGTGGAGATGCTCGACCGGGGCCGGGCCCTCGTTGTGGTGGGTGGCGGGTCCGCCTTCACCTCGACCGGGGGAACGTTCGGAACCGACGCGGATGCCGGCGGTGACAAGCTGGCCGAAATTGCCCGGCAGACCCTCCACACGCTCCTATCGGGTGGGATACGCGTACAGGATATCCGGTTGCTGTTTCCCTCGGGAACGTATGCAGTGCCGGACTATATCCAGGCAGCCTATGTGAATCAGGGCGGCGTGCTGTTACCACCCACGGAGGAGAATTTCGTCAATGCCCTAGGCGAACTCAGCCAGGGGCTTACACCGGAAATCCCTCTCTACCTCGTAATGTTCGATCACGGGGGTGAAGAGCTGTTCCTGCTCAACCAGGATTTCTCTGATCCTGCAAATCCGGGTAACACAACGATCAGCAGTGATCAGTTGGACGCGTGTCTAGAATCGGTGCAGGGCGGCTGCCTGGCACAATGCCTGGGTCGAGACCTTACGGATTGTCCCAGCGCCCAGGGGGCGAAGGTGGTCCTCGCATATGATGCCTGCCACGCAGGGACGTTCATGGATGAAATCTCTGCCGGAGAAACCCATTCGGACCGGGTGGTGCTTCTGAGCACCGACAAGGACGAGCCCGACCAGAGGGCTTATTTCCTGGGTGCGATGGGCCGGGACTCCTTCGGCTATGAGCTCTTTGATCTACTCTTCTGGAAATACAACTTACATGACGCCTATGTAGAAACCCGCAGGGACATCAAGAGGTCCCGCAAGCTCTGCACGGTCCTGGGAACATGCCCGGAGTATCAATCACCGAGCGGATATCCAACGTCGCGGACCGGATCCGAGAGCCTGCGGAGTTGGATGCGACAGGTGTATTTGAATCATCTGTTCACCCGGGACCGTCGCGCATTGGGTGCCCCGCCGGATCAACAACTTGCGCTCGGCTCAAACCTCGACCTGACATTGAGGTTGCCGACGCCGCAGGGGGATACGCCTCCTTACGTGCGGGTCTACGCGACCATCATTCCGCCCGATCCGGATGTGAGGGGGATCTCAGAAGTGGATCTAAGTCGAGATGTGGGGCTGGACACGGCGCTGTTCGACGGATACTCCGCCACGGTCTCGGGATACCTGACCGAGACCGGACATTACGGCGTGAGTCTACGGGGAATCTACCAGGACGGCCTGACCTCGGAAACCCTGCGGTTCGATGCCACGGTCTGCGATCCCCCGAACGACCAAGACTGTGACGGGGTGCCGGACAGCTCCGACAATTGCCCGACCGTGCCTAACTGGGACCAGGCGGATGAGGATGGGGACGGATCCCCGGCCGCATGTGGAGACTGCAATGACTTCGACGAAACTGTCTATCCGGGGGCTCCTGAACTCTGCGACGGACTGGACAATGATTGCGATGATGTGATCCCGATAGATGAATTCGATGACGACGGGGACCGGTATGTGGAGTGCACACCATGGTCCGGGTCCACCTCAATCATCATCGGCGGGGATGACTGCGATGATACGGACCCCGAGGTCAACCCCATCGCGTTGGAGACCGAAGGCGCGGGTACCTGCGACGATAATAAGGATAACGATTGCGATAATCTCATCGATGGCGCCGACCCCTCATGTGGAGGCTCCTGCGCAGCTTCCGCCTGGGCAGGAGGATCTGCGGATGGCGCTGTGTTGCATTCGAGCCCGATAACGGATCCGACTCTCTACCTGATTTCACTGGTGCTGGTAACAGCCCTGGTGATTCGTCTTCGCCTATCATCAAGGCGAAAGAACGACTCAAATTGAAAAGCATCACGCAAGCCTAGGCTTGAAGGAGGAGGTGACATGCTGCCCCATAGAGAATGCCGCATACCCAGTCTGCTGGCCCTGTCTGCATCTCTGTTGCTGCTGCCGCTCGCCGTCTCGGCGCAGAGCGTAACCCCGGACGCATATGAACCCGATGATACACGCGAAACCGCCAGCCCAATCCGCGTGGGTATACTAGGAGACCTCGAGACACAGGCACACACGTTTCACACAGGCACGGACAACGACTGGGTGAGATTCGGTGTGGTTCTTGGCCGCCCTTATCAGATTTTCACGAGCAATGTCGGACTGGATATCTGGATGTATGCCGAACTCTACAACGCGGACGGATCTCTTCTGGACTGCTACGACGATGACGAGGATCCCGAGGTAAGCCTGGCCTATACAGTCTTCCCATGGAATACGGGAGCCTACTATCTCCGACTCGTCAACCGGGACTGCATTCTGACCTTCCCATCGACCAAGTGCGGAGCACCTGTGGAAATGGACCCGGCTTGTACCCTGCCGGGCACCGACGCTGGCTACGATCTCGCTATACGTGACAACTCTGGAGCACCCTCGACGGTCATACCGATTCTCGAAGAGCTTGGATCGGAACCATCCACGTTGATCTCTGGGGCCACCGTGTGGGCCACTATCGTCATAAATCAGGAAGAAGAGAGATTCGATGGGGTTCCGAGCGAGGTTCCTGGGATCTACATAATCGACCTTGTCGCCTCCGGAGATTGTACCGTCAATACTACCCATCCAGAATTTCTTCCTGAAACCGCAGAAATGGAGTGCCGAGGCACGGTGCCTTTGGACCTGGCTCTGGAGAAACTGGGAGTGCCGCCCGACATTCAGGATTTTGGACCCCTCACCACCACTGCCGGCGCGGCCTGGACGTACTCGCCGGAGTTGTTGGCGGGACATCCGGAGCCCACGTGGACCCTGTCAGGCGAACCTGGCGGCATGACGGTCGACCCGAACTCGGGTCAGATGAGCTGGAGCGCACCGACCGAAGGCAGCCACCCCGGTGTCACGATCACGGCGACGAACTCCGGAGGTTTTGACTCCGTGACTTTCACGCTGCATGTGGCTGGTGACGGGACCTGCGCGGCCTCCACCATGGGCTCAACATCTCGGACGGAATCGATCGGTTTCGGTTGCGGTGTCCTCCTGCTTCTCGGGACGCCTCTGGGAACCCTGGTGCTGGTGCGGATCAGGCGACGGAAGTAGTGTCTCATGAAGGCGCTGGGTGCAGCCGTTATGGTTCAAGCGGGCTCATGGGTTTGGAAGCGAGCCGTTTCCCCGCTTCTCCTATCCTTATTCGTCTTCATCCTGGTGTCTGGCGCCCCGGGGCTCTCCTTCAGCGTCGATGACGCAATCGTGATCAGTTCTTCCCCCAGTCCGGTAGGCTCCGGCGCCCGCGCGACCGCAATGGGAAGCGCCTTCATCGCCGTTGCAGACGATGCCACGGCCGCATCCTGGAATCCGGCAGGCCTGAGCCAGCTGGAGCGACCCGAAATTTCCATCGTTGGCTCCTTGTATCATCAAAAAGAGGAGATCCGGTCAGACTCCGGAGCACCGGGATCACCATCCTATTCCGGCGACAACAGCTCGAACAACCTCGATTTGAATTTCATGAGCGGTGTCCTCCCTTTCGAGTTGTTCAACAGGAATATCGTGATTTCGGCAAGCTACCAGAAGAGATTCGATTTCAGCAAGGACGCAAACATTTCGGGAACGCGATTGGAGGGATCCCGCGAACTCTACGACTCGGTTGACTTTGAGCAGTCGGGAGGCCTGGCCGCGGTGAGTCCGGCTCTGTCGATTCAGATCATACCGACCCTTTCTATTGGGGTGGCAGTAAACTTCTGGATGAAGGAATTCTATAGGGACAATGCCTGGGAAGTACACACTCTTTCCCAAGGGCATGCAGATATAGAAATAGCCGCTGATAACGTAGTTACTATCCCTCACGCATCAGAGGAACACATCCGATTCACGGGTTTCCGAGGGACCAATGCAACCTTCGGCTTACTCTGGAACGTCTACGGAGGGTTGAGAGTCGGAGGTTTCTACCAGCTTGGATTCAAGGCCAGCGTTGATCACCATCGAACTTTCATTGGCAAGTCCGGAGGCGAGTATGATCCCAGACAATTCTTCTCAGCCCTCAACATGGACATGCCTTCCTCCTTTGGGGTGGGCTTGTCCTATCGATTCTCGGATTCATTCATGCTTACGGCTGATTACACTCGAGTCCATTGGGATGAATTTGCACTGATCAGAGAGTCCGGAGAAAAGACAAACCTGATTGACAACCCATCCGGGGAAGGTGACCCGGACCCGACAAACACCGTGCGCATCGGCGGGGAGTATCTTTGGCTTCTGAAGAGTGCCGTCATACCAATCCGGGCGGGTGCCTTCTATGATCCCCAGCCGGCGTCCGGCTCGCCGAACGACTACTTTGGATTCTCTTTAGGCTCTGGGATCGTCCTCAAGCGATTCCAGATAGACGGAGCCTATCAGCTTCGCATCGGTCGAGGAGACGAAGATTCGAACCTGCTCGACATCACCGGTGAGGGTTTCTTCGAGGGAGTAGATCTGGACGCCTATCAACACCGCTTCCTTCTATCCGTAATCGTCTATCTGTTCTGATACATGGAGGACGATACGGAAAGCGGCCCCGAGCAGGCACCCCACCGATCATTTCGTAATCACCTGATCAGAGGCTTGAATCTGACACGCCTTGATCCGATCCTCGGTAACACGTGCCGAGCACATGTCGTCGTAGATTTCCTGAATACGGCCTTCGGCCAGAATCTCGATCTCCCGACCGAGGAGGAGCCCTGTAGCGGGGTGTCTTATCTCAGGCCCTTCCCGGAAGAGAATGAACTTCTGCTCCGGAAGGAGCCCCTCGTTGCTGCCCACATTCAAGTAGTAACAGTTCCCTTCGCAGCGCAGCACCGTGCCTTCCACGAGCGGAAGCCCCTGTTTTAGCTTGTAAGCAAGCCCTTCCATCATGGCACGGATGCTCTCCAGGGATTTGTCCTCGCTGAAGGCGTCCTTGATCACCATGACCTCTGCGGTCTCCGTGTCGACGACTCTTGCCACGGCTTCAACGGAGTGAGGGGTCTCGAGCACGTGGCCGAGGATTGCTCCGTCTGCAGCCAGTATCCGGCCGACGCGGACGGCAGTCTTCTCCTCGGCGAGTTCGGAGGCAGAGAGCTTCATCTCATTCAGAGCATCCGCAAGGCGTTCCCGTTCAACCATATGAAAACGGCCCTGCCGGATCAGCGCAACGAGAAGGTTTTCGGTGACCAGACGGGCCCTCTCCCCGTTCGCATTGTCTGGAGGAAATGGGAGAAGGGAGAGATGCATCCTCTCTTCGAGCCCAAGGATACTCGGAATCTTGCGAAGTACGGACAGGGTCTTCGATGCCTCCCGGTCTTCGACATCACGGGCCGCGATCCGGATGAGGTTGTCCCCCTCCTCCAGACCGATCAGATAGCTGAAGAAGATATTGCGTCCGGACCTGTCCAGGAGGTGGTGGCCGTTGATTTCGATATCCTGAATCGGAACCGGTCCGGTGACACTCCCTTCCAGATAGAGGCTTTCATAGAGCAGGGTCATGCTGTCAGGAATGTCCTTGAGGACGATGCGGGGCGTTTCAGCTGACGATAACAACAACGCAAGAGCAGCGTCGGAGAGTCCTCGTGCGAGCCAGGCAAGCCGGATGGGCTTCCTGCTTCTCGCAGGCGATCGACCAAGAACAGGGATTTCACCGTGGGTGATATTGCCGACAACATCCTCGGCCACGACTTCGATCCTTGATTGGTGAGGAAGAACCTCCAAGGTCATCTCAAAACGATAGCTCTTGCCCAGTTCTCCGCTGATCGGCACCCCGTCTATCGTGATACCGGCGATCCCCGTGGCATCCCTGACTTCTCCCATGACCATGTGCATGCCTTTTTGAGCACCGGTTACAGCCTTCATGGGCTCAAGGAAGAGAACGGGACCTGCCCGGTCCACCTGCACCGTGATCATCTCACGGCTTTCTCTGCCCACAAGGTCACGGGCCAGGACCTCTATCCGGTTCGTTCCCGGGTTCACGGGAATGTCCAGAGAGAACGGGATTTCCCTCTCTGCAAGGAAGATGGGAATGGTTTTTCCATTGACCGAGATCTCGAATACGAATTGATCGTCTCTTGCGAATCCCCGGACGGGCAGGTTCAGGTCCTGTGTGAGAAGCCCATCCGATGGATGAAGGATCGTGATCGTCGGTACCGCCTTGTCCGACCCCGTATGCTCCAGCAGGGCCTTGCGAGCCTTGTTCAAGTAGTACTCGGCCTTGGCGGTTTCCTCGGTCGCCAGGGATCGTTCCAATTCGGTGATAGCTTCTCGATATCTGGCCTGCCGGAAGTAGACGATCCCCAGCTCTCTGTGGGGAAAGTAGTCGACAAAGTGCATGCCGTAGGTTCGGGCCCGTCGCTGATCCTCGTCGCGCAGCCTGATCGCCTCCGTGAGATCCCCGACAGCGTCCTCCCAGTACTCTCCTTCCGCGTAGGAAACTCCACGCTCGTAGAAATTCCACCACGTGCGTCTCCAGATGAATCCGCTGGTAACACCGTATTCCTTCCCATCTCTGACGTAGGGGGGCTTCTTCTCTACCGCACACGAGGCAGAAAGGCATAGTACGAGGCTGAGCAGGGCGTACGAGGCTAAGAGGCTGGTCCGATTCATTGGGTGGACTCTGTTTTCAATACGCGGCATCCAGGGGTCACGAGATCAGGATGGCTCAGGATCTGCGCCGTTGCCCTGTCTTTTTCAACTTCAGCTACCCTTATACGGGCAAGGACCAGGCGCGGGTCTTCCTTGCCTGGAGGCAGGACATTCAGAAGGCTTTCTGTCTGGAGTCCTACCCGGCTTCCGATGTTCAGGATAGCGTTGCCAGGTGGCGATACAGAGACTACCTCTCCGCGCAAGGGGTAGTTAACGTCCACTTCCGAGAGGATCGCGTCCGCCAGAGGAGCGGCCATTTCGTCGATCTTCATGCCCCTCTCAAAGGTCTCGTTCAGGGCAACCTTTAGCGACGTTGTCTCGGTCTCGATGAAACGCAGGTTCACTTGCACGGATTCCCCGTCCCTGTAGAGGCTGCCGTGCCCGATCAGGCGGGCCGAGAGGATCCGACCGATTCGGAGAGAGAAGGCTGCATCTGCGAGTATCCCGGTCGCAAGTTCCAGTTCCTCGAGGATCCGCTGGAGCAGAAGGCGGTCGACGACGCGTATGCGATGGGACCCCTTCAATTTGGATTGTAGACTGTTGAACAGGGCCTCTGTCTCTCCCGCCCGGCGAGAGAGGCCTCCACGCTCTTCAAAGCTGAGGATGGCCAGGGTCATGGGCCTGCTGGTCCAGTCGTCCCGGGCCGCCTCGAGGCCCTCGCCCTCCTTGGCATCCTCCCTGCTGGTGAGCAGGCCCACAAGCTCGTCGACCCTCCGGTTCCTTGCCTCATCCAACTCCAGGGCAAGCCGTTCCTCGATCTGCCTATGCATGGCAAGGGCAATCTCATCCTCGGGATCCATGGCAAGGAGCCCATCCATGCAATTGCCCGCCTCCTGGTATCGGCCCAGCCGGTTCAGGGCAAGGCAGTAGTCGCTCTTCACAACCCTGTCCTCGGGATCGAAACCGAGAGCCTTCTCGTAGTGCTCGACGGCCTGCTCGACCTCACCGCTCGCGGCGTGGATCCTTCCTATCCGACCGTGAAGGGATGCTAGCTGAATGCGTGTAGCCTCTCCTGATTCAATGGCATTTGTATACACTCTGAGGGCGTTCTCCAAATCACCCTTGCCGTAGAGGGTATCCTCCGTGCTGTTGAGGACCGAAGCTATCTGCCTCGCGTCTTTCATATAGTTGTAGGCGTAGGTTCCACCCAACAGAAGCAGAAGAACGACAATCGCCGATATTCCGAAGGCAGCCCTCCTTCGCCCGGACTGTCCCGGCCTCCGACCGTCCGGCAGTTCTTCAAGTTGCCCCACCCTTTCTGCAGTCACCTCATCCGTTTGCCCACGTACGACCGTGCGGTCTTCCTGGGCACCGGCCTCGTCAAGACGAGGAGATTCCTGGTCCCCTTCCTCAGATTGTTCAGACTCCCTTACATACGAGAACGCGGGATCGCCATAGAGCATATACGTCGCCCAGACGATGGCCGATTCACCATAGTCCTGGATGATACCCTCTCGTGCCTTACGCAGGCTTGCCCCCACGGGCGTCCCCGAAGCAAGCTCCCTATAGAAGCGCATGGCGAATCGGCTGCTCGGCTCATCCGGAACCTCCCAGAAGGTACCCACATAGTGGTGGGCCCCCGCCAGGAGGCATGCATTGGCAAGTCCGAAGATCTGTTGGATGCTCCCTGCCTGCCGGGCATTCCACTCCTCAGTTTGCCCGGACCGGCACCCATTGACAAAGACCAGAGAGGGAATTCCTCGACCACCACTCATCTCCGTGATCTCTGCCGCAGAGAGTTTCCCGTCCTTCATGAGCAACCCGCTCATGGATGGGTCATCCGGGATGTAGTCCGCGTGGCCGGCATAGTGCAAGATGTCGCCTTCCTTGAGGCGGCCCTTCAGCATTCCTGGCTCCACACGGGAGCTCAGAAGCTCGGCCTCGATCTTTCCCACATCCTCATCCAGCATGTCACGGATGAGCTGCCCCTCTCTGTATGCCGCCTGGAGGTCGCCACGCGGATCCGCAACGAGCAGCATCCTCAGCGGCAGAGAGATTTCCCGTCCCAGGCTCTTGTAGACCTTCTGCTGGGTGCGGACCAGCCGTCCCATGTTCCATCGCCTGCAGAAGAACTGGCCACCGTCATACAGAAGCTCCCAGGGAATCTGCACGAGACCATTGTCGACCCGTACGACCATCTCGCTGGCCTTTGAGGCAAGCAGCAGCTCCCGTGTATCCGGGGGGAAAAGCTCGTCGAGGAGGACGCCTCCGAGCCGTTTGAGCTCCTTCAGGCTTCTCTCGGCCAATCGGCCGTCCCGGTTGTAGGCCTTCAGGACCTGAAAGAGCTCTCCGCAAAGCGCGTAGAGCCCCGGCCATTCGATTCTCTTGTATTCGTAATGATGCAGGGTCTGGCCCTGGAGCAGCGCCCCTTCCTGCGCACTGACCTTGATCTGCTCCTGCTCCCGGAAAATTTCCAGAAAAAGAAGGTTTGGCTGGCTCATCTTACCTTCCTCGGGTATCGATGCACTCTGAAGACGTCACGCTGGAAGCCTCTGAGGGCGCCTTTCCGGTACGAGACTAACACAATGGAGCCCACCATGCACAGGCCCCCTTTCCCATAGAGGACGTTCCTCGAAGCTTGATCTTACAGAAGAACTTGCATCCGACGGATTTTCCACGTGCTCTGCAAATAGTCTATTAAAAACAGGCAATTGTCAGTCTTCATGAATCGCCCCAGGGACCATTCAAGAGTTTCGGAATGATTTGTAAGAAACCCTGACCCGACCCGTCTTCTCACGTAGAAACACTTCCAAGGTCCCAACACAGTCCGAGACGAGTCAGAAGAACTACCAACTAACTCACAGAAGAAAAGGAGGTATGCATGAGAAAGCCCTTCAGTCTCTTCTAGCAGGAAATCCAGCCATCACGACCAACCGTAACAGAGGGGGTGACTTATGAAACCACTAGGCTTACTTTTCCGTTCTTTCATTGGACTTCTCGCTTTGACTCTTCTTTCGGCTCTTTCTTCACCTGCCTTTGGGGCCACAACCCTGTGGATCGAGGACTTTGACGCGGTCGACTGGCCAACCAGATGGCACACCGATCAAGGAACCTGGGAGGTGGGCATTCCCTCAGTTGTGGGCCCGGCAATCGCCCACAGCGGGCAGAATTGCGCGGCAACGGTCATTGCAGGGAATTACAGCGAGGGCGTTGACAGCAGGTTCGTCCGACACGCTTCCTTTGTAGTCCCCGCGGCCTCCGAAAATCCGCGTCTGCGGTTCTGGCATTGGTTCAGCTTCCACTGCTCGGATTACGGAAGGGTTCAGATAAGGCCCGATGGTGGAACTTGGGAAGACATCTCCGAGAAATACTCTTGGTATAGTAGTGGCGCCTGGACCAGGCCTCACTTGGATCTCACCGCGTATGCCGGTGAGTCGGTTGAGGTTGCATTCTATTTTCACTCTGAGAACAACGGTTCTTCCAGCTGTGGCTACGGGAGCGCAGACGTCGATGCCGGTTGGTATGTGGACGACGTTACCGTAGAAACCGGTCCAGTTGTTTTGCCCGATCTGGAGGATTGGGAACAAGGCCTCGGAGACTGGGGGGTCTCGCGCGGCACGTGGGAGGTCGGGGTTCCGACAAGCGGACCTGCGAGTTGCCACAGTGGAACTGAATGTGCCGGGACTCGTTTGGACGGCAATTACTATGAAGCAGTGGACACTAGGTTGACGAGTCCTCCGTTCACCGTCCCTGCGGCCTCTGAGAATCCTCGCCTACGGTTCTGGCACTGGTTCAGCTACCACTGCTCGGATTTCGGAAAGGTGCAGATCTTGCCCGACGGTGGAACCTGGGAAGACATCTCTACACAATACTCCTGGTACAGCAGCAATGTATGGAGCCGCGTCTACTTGGATCTTACTGCGTATGCAGGCCAGACGGTCCAGGTCGCTTTCTATCTTCACACTGAGAATAATGGTTCATCTAGCTGCGGCTATGGAAGCTGGGATACTGATGCCGGCTGGTTTGTGGATGACATGACCATCGAGACAGGCGTCCCTATCATGCTCAACCCAGAAGACTGGGAACTGGGCCTCGGAGACTGGGGGGTTTCACGCGGGACGTGGGAGGTGGGAGATCCGACAAGCGGGCCAGGGAGCTGCTACAGCGAAAGTAAGTGTGCCGCAACTCGTTTGGGTGGCAACTATTATGAAAATGTGGACTCCTACCTGATGAGTCCTCCTTTCTTCATTCCTGAAGGTGGAGACCAACCCGCTCTCCGTTTCCAGCACTGGTACAATTTCAATTGCAGCGATTACGGAGAGGTGAGAATCAAGCCGGTGGGTGATGATACCTGGTACGGGCTGGATCAATACACGGGTACTAGCAGTGGAGTGTGGACTTCTCCTCATCTTGAACTCATCGACTACTCGGGGCAGACGGTCCAGGTCGCCTTCTTCTTCCATTCCAGGAACAATTCTTCATCCAGCTGTGGTTATGGCAGCCCGGATGTGGCGCCCGGCTGGTTCGTCGATGATGTGCAGCTCACAGGATTCCCTTGCGTCGACAACGACGGAGATGGGTACGGGGATCTTGCGAACCCCAACTGCAGGTACCCCTCTTGGGACTGCGACGACTCGGATCCGGACATCAATCCCGGGTTCGTTGAAGCCCCATTGAGCGATCCTGTATGTAGCGATCTCTTGGACAACGATTGTGATCGCCGCATTGACTCTCAAGACGGAGGATGCTGCGAATGTGTAGACAACGACGGAGATGGATACGGGGATCCTGCGTGTCCGGACTGTGAGTATCCAGAGTGGGACTGCGACGATTCTGATCCGACCAAGAACCTGGATTGCCCCATCTGGCCTGCAGACAATGCTGCTGCTGCTGCCTCCTTTGGTGCAGACGCTCAAACCACAAAAGCCTCAAGCCTGTTCAACAACTTCGTGTTCCTTATGATGCCCGTGGGAGCGGTTATCTGCATGAAGATGCTGCGCAGGAGGAAGAAGTAGGCTTCCATCCAATCGATGACAAGACTACGGGGGCGGTATCCACACGGGTGCCGCCCTTTTCTTTGAAGATGTCAGATCAAGTCCGCCCTCTCAAAGATACGGCTCCCAAGCACTCAGTCGCCCGGGGCCCAACTCGACGAGCACAACAAGCAGCAAAAATGTTCTAAAAAGCCGGGCCAACGCCCAGACAAACAAACAGATGTTTTGTTTTCATTCCAGGTCTCCAAGTGTCATTTGGTCTCACACTACAGTTGGAGTTTGGTGTTCCGGTTGTGTGTCCAGCCGAGCCGGAGCCCAATCCAATCCCTAAGGACTATGGCTGTTATACAACTGGATGTGAAGTCCCACCACAGACGGAGAGCGACCGCCTCTCTTTCCTCGGCACAAGTGGGGAGACCGTACGTTTCGGTGTCCTGCAGACAGCTGGCTACCTTGATCCGCGTTTGGAAAATCGGGACCCGGACGGAATCGTCGTTCTTGATACGAATTGCACGGCAAACTGATGTTCACTGCGACTCGATCAACCGCTTAGCGAGACAGGCACGTAACCATGTCCGATGTAGGCAGCAACAGTACGGGGAGCTATATCCTTCAGTTAGAGAGAATTCCACCCACAGATGATCCTCCTGGATTGCCATATGATGCCCCTGCAAGTGACACAGTCAGTCCTGCCACGGTACTATCAAATCACATTAGAATGCCTCTTCGGTTCGTGCCCGCTCTGCACGGATAGCGACAGCGACGGTTATGGTGATCCGGCAAGCTCCCATTGCACTCACGCCGAACTAGACTGTGACGACGGAAATGCGGGTGTGAATCCGGGCGCATCCGAGGATTGCGGAAACGATGTCGATGAGAACTGCGATGGGTCGGCTCCTGACTGTGGCTCTTGCGCGGAGGCACCCTGAATTACTTGAATCGGTGATTAACCATCTGCAGTCGTACCTTGCATATTCCCAAGGACATGCATCCGTCTGTCGGATGCATGTCCTTCTCATGGTGCCTTCCGGCAAGTCGTCGAAGTAAAGGGGATAGTGGACAACAACGATCAGCGAGTCCGTTACCACTCGGCCGGTGGGACCTCTTTTTCGCGCTCATCTCCCAATCGTTCCGGAAGATGGGGCCAGAGCGCCCTGCGACTGGAGAAACGCCTCAATAGGGAAACGATCTGCGGAGCAGGTTTTGAGAAGACAGTGTCATAGGTGAACTCGCCACTCGAGGAATCCGTTCGGAACTCGAGCTGTTCCTGCTCGATCCCGAATCGGGCATTGACCCGGCCTGCGCTGCCGCGGGCATCCACGCGGATCCAGCGTCCGAGGCTTGGGAGATAAAGGCCATTGAGCCCGTGCAGAGCCAGGCCCCCCGTGGCGGAATCCTGGGTAAGCACCTGGTAACAGAAGCCCGCCGGTGTGCCGACGGCGCGCAGAAGGGCTGCCAGGAGATGGCTCTTGGCAAAGCAGATGCCCGTGCCTACATGGAGCACCTCACTGGCAGAACACGTCACAATGTCGGAATCGATATCCTTCGAGTGCGGGATCTCATCCCGTACCCATTCGAATAGACGCTGGGCCCTGTCGATCTCGGACCCCAGGCCCAGCGTAAGTTCCCGTGCTTTTGAAGACACTGAGGGAGTCACCCAGTCAACGACGGTCTCGCTGATCAGGTACTCCCTCAGGTCTGTAGTTTCCGGTTTCACCATGTTCCGACACATAACTCTCTTACCGAACCTCCAGACTGAACGGAGCGGGGAATGCACTGGGGAGTGTCACCTCGTCCCATGCAACAGCTACAGGTTCCATACACTCCTCTGCGGAGGCAAGACAATTTATGGAACACTCCGGAACGCCAATAAAATTATGCCAAGACGACCGAATCGGCTTCCTCTCGACCGCGGTAACCGTGTGAACGCCCGACTCTCCCGTAATACCGAATGTCTCATGCGGATGTCGACCCCTGACGTACCAGTCTCCGGTGCAGTCTGTTGATTCGAACAGCTTGGACTCCTCTGTTTCATCCGGGCGCACCTCGCCGGACCAATAGTCTATCCTGAATGTCAGCCCTAAACCAGGGTTGAAGACTTCATCCTTGTCCTCATACAGAACTCCTACCTCGTTTCCGTCCGCGTCGATGACATGCACGCCCCCCCTCCCCGGGTGCGCATCGGGGTTGCCGTCATGCTCCACAACGAAGTACTGGATCAGCCAGGCGACGATCTCCCAGAGTGTAGGCTCCTCTGCTTCCGCCTTGCCGACAATCTGATGTGAGAACGTAGAGCCTATCAGGATTCCAACCAGCAGCACGCACAAGACTCCTCCGATTCGCTTCATTTTCCTATCTCCTCTCTTTTCCGATGGGTTTGTGCTTCCTGGCAGTAAAACCGGCCAATCCAGAATGGTTGTGACTACGATCGAATAGACGTGCCGGGACTGCGTTTCTTACAGGGGGAGGAAAGAGAGCGACACAAGAGGGCTGGACGAGCTTGTTGCCCTTTGGGCAGGGGCTGTCGCATGCCTGTGTAAGAACATGGGGTGTCGCACGTCCTTTCACATGTACATGCGAATCGGATTAAACATTCATGAAGGAGGGAGAAAAATGAAGCATTCAGGGACATTCATCAAGTGGATTCTGTGTGGTTTGTTGCTTCTGGGAACCGGAGTGCTCACCGCCGGCTGCGGGGGCGAGGACGACCCGAGCCTGAACACCGGCACCAACCAGGTCGGGGGAGGCAACAACTCGCTCGTAGGAGTATGGGAACTCTCCACTGTAAACGGGCAAGACATCGTACCGGGCGTCTGGCTCCGCTGGGAGTTCACGGCCACCACGGTGACGGTAACGTCTGACTGGGATTGCACCGAGGTCATTCGGTATGACGCTTCCGACGGCTGGCTCGTGGGCACGGAAATCATCAGTCGGACAGGGACGCAGTGTGACCCTTCGGACGAGAACCCCGTGCTCGGGCCCTACACGGTATCGGGAGACACACTGACGGTGCACTTCGAAGATCCGGAGGTGACCCCTTCCACGGCCGTCTTCGTGTTCGTGCGAGTGGGGTAGATGCAACTCAAGCCAATCAAAGAAAGAGGAGGGAGGACAATGAAGAACAGAGCAATCATGATGACGGCGATGGTCCTGATGCTTTTCTCAATCGAGGCTTCTGCGGATCAACCGGAGACCCTCATCACGTGCATTGAGGGGGTTGATACGAGTCTCAACTATGGTGAGTACACCGTTTGCGAATTCAACGACGTAACGGACGGAGACAAGATCCTTTTTCAGGGGCAGGCAAATGACGTCATACGGGTGGAAGTGGTTGACGATTTCTCCGATACGGAAAACCCCGAGTTCAGGATCCGGGTCAATGATCCGGACAGCATGGAGATCTACCACACAACGTTTGACGACCGCCACCGCTACACCAAAACGCTCGAGAAGAGCGGGGAGTATGAGATTGTTCTATACGAACAGAACCTCAATGAGGTTGGAGCCTTCTACGTGTTGGTAGAGAGGATGAATCCCGTTCCACCGGTGACCGCGCTTCCCTATGACACTTCAGTTTGTGACACCATCATCCATTACGGGGATTTCGACTTCTTCACCTTCTGCGGTGTCCAAGCTACGGAGGTTGTACTGAATTTCCAGGATGTTGACGGTAATCCCGAGTTCTTCATAGAGGTCTGGGATCCGAACGGAACGAGAATCTACAGCAAGCAATGCGATAATACCTGTTCGACAGCGCCCATCTCGATTCCTTTCGATGGAACCTACCTGGTGGGGATAAGCGAACACCATCTCAACGAATCCGGAGCATATTGCCTGGAGGTGATATGCAATACCGGAGACTGCACTTGCCCGACAGGGTGTGCGGGGACAGGGGGAGCGTCGACTATGGGGAGGAGTCCAGAGTATGCAGCTTCCGATCTCGGCAAGCACCTGGCTTTCCTGATCCTTCCCCTCGCCGCGATCATCGTCTTCGGATTGCGCCCAAGGAAGGAATAGGTATCCGATTCGGACAAGATGAGGGGCGGTATCCCGCGTGTTGCCGCCCCTTTTTCTTTGTCGGCAGACACAATGCTCTGCCGTTTCTAGCAGTCGGAAGCCGTTCCGTAACTCATCCAACCCTAGGCAGGTGAGATGTTTCTCCACCCGTAGGGATCCCGCCATCCCCGGTGATGGGTTTCGTCCATAACGGCTTAATAATAAAGGAAAAAACAAATCGCTTGACAGCACGCCACGGCTTCCCTATCATTAGGACCAACCGGTCGGTCCTAAGATTCGACCCTGCCTCTTCGAGCCCCACCCCTTAGGGAGAAACAAATGAGCAGCAAGCAGAAGATCATCGACCAAGCGGCACAGCTGATTCACACAAAAGGGCTCAACCACACGAGCATCCAAGACATCCTCGACGCAGCCTCGGTCACCAAGAGCAACTTCTACTACCACTTCGAGAGCAAGGAGCAACTCGCCTTCGAGGTGCTTGCCGAGCAGATGCGCCAGTTCTACGCCATCGCGATCGGGCCATCCCTGGAAAATCCCGAACTGGATCCTCTGCAGCGGATCGAGGTCTTCCTGGACAACGTGCTCGCCATCGGCCACTCGGACTATGGAGAGCTCGGCTGCCCTTTCGGCAACCTGGCCCAGGAGATCAGTGCCACTCACGAACCATTGCGCAAAGCCCTCAGCACCTTCTTCTCCACCTGCGCGGGGGCAACGTCGCGGTGCTTCGAGGAGGGCAAACAGGCGGGGATCTTCCAACAGGACTTGCCGTCCGTGCAGATGGCCGAGTTCTTTGTTGCCCAGGTCCAGGGATCCATCCTTCTGCGCAAGACCCACAAGGATCCACGTATTCTCGAGAGCAATGTAGAGGTCCTGAGAGGGATTCTGAATCAATGGTCGGCCTGACACACTGCTGCGTCTGATCAGCAGCATCACCCTTTTGCCCGACGTAAACACCTTGCAGTGTCGTAACAGTACCGAGCCCTTGAACCTCAAGAGAAGGAGAGCATCATGACCGAGGATGTCTATACCCGACTACGTGAGTTCCTGGACAACCTGCCGGGGGGTTATCCGGCGACGGAGAGCGGTGTGGAGTTGAATATCCTCAAGAAACTCTTCACGCCCGAGCGGGCAGAAATCAAAATGAATCTGACCCCGATGCCCGAGCCTGTGGCTCAGATCGCCCCAAGGCTGGGCATGGACGAAGCCCAGGCTGCAGAGACCCTCGAAGCGATGGCCCAGGACGGCCTGATCCTGCGCCTCCGTGCAGGGGACCAGGCCATGTACGGTGCTGTCTCCTATATGGTCGGCATCTACGAGTTCCAGATCAAGACGATCGACCGGGAGCTCTCGGAGATGATGGAAGAGTACCTGCCTCATATCGGTGGGATATGGAAGTCGAGGACCAAACAGCTAAGGATTGTACCCGTTGGAACCTCCGTTGAGGGGGACAAGCAGGTGGCCACCTACAACCAGGTCCAGGAAATCATCAAGGGCAAAGAGTTGATGGCCGTTGCGCCCTGTATCTGCACAAAGGAGCAGGAGCAGCTGGGGAACAAATGCGACCGGCCCCAGGAGCGCTGCATCCTGTTCGACTCGTTCGCCCAGTTCTACCTCGACAACGGCATGGCCAGGCAGATCGATGAGAAGGAGCTTGCGGATCTCCTCAAGATGGGCGAGGAGGAGGCCCTCGTGTTCAGCCCAACGAATTCAAAGGAGATCATGAACATATGCCTGTGCTGCAAATGCTGCTGCGCCATGCTGGGGATGCTTTCGAAATTCGAGCGGCCGGCGGACCAGATTCTCTCCTCCTACCAGGCGAAGATCGACCCTGACGCGTGTGTCCTTTGCGGAACCTGTGAGGATCGGTGCCAGATCCAGGCGATCAATGAGGGCGACGACTCTTACGAGGTGGACACGGCCCGGTGCATCGGCTGTGGGGTATGCGTACCGACCTGCCCGGAGGAGGCCATATCCATGGTGGACAAGGAACAGTCCGACACGGTCCCGGAGAACTTCCTGGAGATGCAATTCAAGCTCGCTGCGGAGCGTGGGGTAGGCTGAAGTATCCACCCGGAGCAGTCCGGCAAACCCAGACATGGAGGAAATCCGTGGAAGAAGAGAAACTCTATTCGGATCTAGCCAATCATCTGGATCAGGGGATCGTGGGGGCGCCCACATCCCCAGCCCTCATTGAAATTCTGAAGGTCCTCTTTCCCGCCGACCAAGCGGAACTCGCCCTGAGACTGCCCATGAAGAACACAACGATCTCAGAACTCAAGGAAATGCTTCCGGACGTGGCGGGCTCCCTCGAGGAGACGCTGCATACGATGGTCAAGCGCGGGACGGTCTATACAGGCGGGCGTCCGGGCCAGGAGAGGAAGTACCGGCTCCTGCCCTCGGTCGTAGGTTGGGCGGAGACCCCGTTCTGGGCAGGCAAGGAAACGGACGTAACAAAGAAGCTTGCCCCCCTGTGGATCAGGTACCGGGAAGAGGCCTACGGAAAGGAGCTCGCCCGCGGCGACATGCCGGTCATGCGGGTACTCCCCGTCTCGAGGACCCTCCAGGACAGTCGCGAAGTGCTCCCATTCGACGCCCTCAAGCCCTTGGTCGAGGCGGTCTCCTATCGTGCGGTAGCGCACTGCCCGTGCCGCCTGATGCGGAAATCTGTCGGCGAAGGCTGCGATCATGAGCTGGTGAACTGCCTCCACTTCGGCGGCATGGGTCGCTACATGGTGGAACAGGGTCTGGCCCGGGAGGTCACCTCAGAGGAGACCTTGAAGATCCTCAAGGAAGCGAACGAGGGCGGGTTGGTCCACCTCGCGGACAATGTGGACGGCCACATCGGTACGATCTGCAACTGCTGCGGCTGCTGTTGTGTCTTCCTGGATACCCAGAACAAGATGGGGCTCCACACCGCTTCCTCCTCGAATTACCTGGCAAGCGTGGATGCCGACGAGTGCGTTGCCTGCGGGACCTGCGAAGGCCGGTGCCCGATGGGTGCCATCGCCGTCAAGGAGGCCGGAGTGGCGGAGGTGGATGAGGCGAAATGCATCGGCTGTGGGGTTTGTACACCGACCTGTGAAACGGAGGCGGTGGATCTTGCTCTGCGCGGAGAGGTCCGACCCCCGCCCGACCCCATGGCGTTCATGAGTGTGAGACTCAAGCAGGAATCAACGTCAGACACCTGACAGAGAACACGCACCGCGATCCGGCAGGCGCGCCGCTGCACCGATTCATACCCTGCCGGATCGAGGCGGCAGGTTGAAACGGGAGAGAGCGCAAGGCAGCCCTCAGGCTTTCAGGGCCTCCTCCACGAAGTCCAGTCGGTCCTGACCAAAGAACATCTCGCCGTCCATGAACATGGTGGGGGCCCCGAAGGCACCCCGCTCGACGGCGGCTTCTGTCTGCGCGAGAAGCTCCGCCTTGATTTCCGGCTCTTGTGTCTGGGCCATCAGAGCTTCAGCGTCCAGACCTTTGCCGGAGAGTACCTCCGCGACGACCTCCGGATCACCCATGTTCTTTCCCTCGACCCAGATGCTGTCATACACGACATCCAGATAGTCATCGAAACACCCGAGGCGTTGTGCGGCGATGGCCCCCCGCATCAGACCGAGCGTATTGATGGGGAAGTGAGGGTTGAAATTCAGTTCCACACCGTAGCGCTTCTTGAAGCGGGGCAGATCGTGTTCAAGCATGTATTTTCCCTTGGCGGGGATGGCAACCGGTGAGGTATTCCCGGTTGCCTTGAACACTCCCCGAGCAACATCGGCTTGTAGTCAATCGTCAGACCGTACTTCTCCCGCAGCTGCTTCAGGCGTTTGTGGGCCAGGTATGCGGTAGGGCTGCCGAAATCGAAATAGAACTCGAGAATCTTGCTCATGATGTTCTCCCTCTTCTGCCAACGTTAGGGCCACGTCAGCGGGAATCCGATTCTGTCACCATTGTACCACCAGAACCGGCCTGGGTGGCAAAACGCTTCGCCCCCCGGTTCCGATTCGACCCCATTCCGCACAGGAAACGGGGTATCGAAAATCCCCGCACCCCGTAGTGGTAGACAAACAGCGTGGCGGCCGGCGCGGAAACCAGTAAAAGCAGGAATTTCGGAGTGATTCCCAAACGAAGCTGGATGATTGCGTATCCGATGATGACGATCGCGGACTGGTGGAGCAAATAGACCGGGAAGGCGGACTCCGCAAGATAGTCGAGCACGGGGTTAGTGAATGACAGGCTGCGGTGGGCAAAACCCAAGAGAGCCACGACGAAACACCACCCGGCAACGGCCGTACCGGCGAGCAGGACCGATGGAGAATCGAACACGCCCAGCGTCCCGAGCAGCAAGACCAGCGTCGTTGCCATGCCGATCGCGAGAGCCCGTGCCCTCTCTCGATGGAGGGCCGCTTCCAAGGCCGGATAGCGTGCCAACAGGAAGCCTGCAGTCACGAAAGTGCTGTAGTATGCAAAGTTCGCCCAGTCGTTGTATAGGTTCTGGAGGCCGGGCCAGTGGGGACGCAGGAAGATCTGAACGAGCGCCAGGGGGATCACGGGAAGGTACACCCAGACCCTGCTTGCCCTGCCGTTCCAGTCGCGCGTGTGAAGCAGAGACAGGAACAGCGGGAGATAGAGATACGTGAAGGTCAGAAGGTAAGCCACGAACCAGAGATGTGCCCAGGTGAAACGGTCGAGGTGCGTGTAAAAGATCGGGAGAAACTCAAGAAAGCCCTCCTCGAAAGGTGGAGCAACGGGCAGAGTTCCAGACGGGATCACTTCGGAGAAGCTATCCTGCAGCCTTTCGGCAACGCGGAGACCGGAGATACTCGCATCCAGGCCGCCCTTTAGTTCGAGAAACTTGATAGGGGGCATGAGGACCACGCACCCCATGATCAGGGGGACCCAGAGCCGGAAGAACCGCTCCTTCAGGAATCCGGTGGTACCTCTCGCCTGCAAAGACGAGAAGATCGACCAGCCTGCCAGGAGAAAGAAGAGCGGCATGTGCCAAAGACTGATGAATCCGGCGAAGATCATAAAGACAATGGATACCTCGTCATTCCGAATGTGGTAGAAGGGCGCCGGGTTGAAGACCATCACCACGTGGAAGAGGAACAGCAGATAGGTCGCGAACACCCTGAGCCAGTCGATGTCGTAGCGTCTTGCCGAGATGTTTTTCTGCATCACAGTCGGTCCCTACGTCAGTGCACCCACAAGGAAATGTACAGCGGTGTCCTGGGCGACCGAGTCGTCCATGGCCTGTGGGTGCGCGTCCCAGTGGCGGTGCACGGCCCAGAAAACGGTCGTCTCTATGAGGAGACGCGCAGCGGCCGCGATATCCGGTACCGGCCTCAGTTGCTTTCGTCGGATGCGCGTCTTCAAGTATTCGCCGAGGTCCGCTATCGCCCCGGCGCGGGCACCCTCGAACCAGAGAGCCCCGAGTTCGGGCAGATCGGGGGACAATCTGTCCAGGAGTTTGATGCCGCAGCGGTTGCGCCCCAAAACGTCGTATAGTTCACGCAAGATGGCTTCGAGCTCGGCTGAGGCGTTCGCCACGCGAGGTCGGGTAAGGGCAGACTCGAGGGCCGGCAGTCTGGACTCCCGGGACAGGCGATCACGAACATACCTGACCGTCGCCCCCGGCCTCGGCGTCCGGATCGGTAGAGAAGGTATCTTCGCAAAGGGACGTGGTGCATCGGCATGTCTGAGCACGAAGTCGAAAAGTGCTTCTTTGCTCTCTACGTAGAGGTAAAGGGTCCCCTTCGCGACCCCCAGTGCCGCCGCGATGTGGGCCATCTGGGTCCGCCTGTACCCCTGGGCAATCAATTCCTGCGTGGCGCAGTCGACCAGTTGTTCGAGTCGTTCGCTCGGAATCTTGCGTGCCATGACTCCATAATACATGACCGAACGGGTCAGTCAAGAAGAAAATGGCCCTGGACCAAAAAAACTGAAGGGGAAGGAGGGAATCGCTAATTCATGCTCTGCGCTGTTGAGATATTTGAAAACCGTTGCGAACCAGGACCTTCAACGAGGTGGCCCATGCCCCCTCGTCGGGCTTGGTCGGCTTTCCTTCTGCGATCCTGGCGAGCTGTAGTTCGTACCAGCTGACATCCAGCATGAGCAGGGTATCGATCAACTCGACACCGGTGGTGATCCTGGGCTTGATCGGGCTGCGAACGTCTTCCCCTGCCAGAATCCGCTCCGGGAAGTCGGGATCAACCGCCAACGGCCGCGCCATCCCCACCACGTCTATTGCACCGTTCTCCACGGCCGATCTCATGCCCGCACAGGACCGAAACCCTCCCGTTACCATCAAGGGCGTATCGATCTGCTTTCTGACGGTCTCCGCATATTCCAGGAAATAGGCTTCGCGCTGTTTCGTACTTTCTTTCACGGCTCCTGTCATGGCAGGGCTCTCATACGTCCCTCCGGAGACCTCGATCAAGTCCATGCCTTCTTCTGCGAGCTGCATGACTACATCCGACGACTCTTGTTCGCTGAATCCACCTCTCTGAAAATCAGCGGAATTCAACTTGATGCCGACGGGATACTCGTTTCCGACCACACCACGTATCGCGCGAAAGACCTCGAGAACGAAACGACGACGATTCTCAGGGGATCCTCCCCACGAATCGTTCCGCTGGTTGTGGAGGGGTGAAAGGAACTGGCTCACCAGATATCCGTGCGCCCCGTGAATCTGTACGCCTGTGAATCCCGCCTTCTTTGCGATTGCGGCCGTTCCGGCAAACCGCTGGATCAGCCCCTCGATTTCCTCTTCCCCGAGAGCCCGGGGTGTATTGAAGAATCTGTTCAACTTCGGCCCCAGGGGGATCGCCGAAGGCGCGACCGGCTCTTTCGACAGGAAACTCGGAATCTGCTTGCCCGGATGGTTCAGCTGCATCCACAGGTGGGCTCCGCGTCCGGTTCCTGCTCTGGCCCACGCCTCCAATGCAGGCAGATCCGTTTCGTCCTCCACCACAACATTCCGGGGTTCTCCTAAAGCCCTCTTGTCAATCATGACATTGCCGGTCATGGCTAACCCGAGCCCCCCTCGCGCCCAGGCCCCGTACAGCCGTTCCAGCTTCGCGTTCGGTCTGTGGTCCACCGTGGCCAGCACCTCGCTCATGGCAGATTTGGCGATCCGGTTCTTGAGTACTGCTCCGTTCGGCAACGTTAGGGGCTGATTGAGCACATTCTGAGAATCGGGTGACGAAGCCGACATGTGGACTCCCTCCTTCTCTACCAGCGTTCGACCCAAGGACGCACGTCCAGCTCGAAAGTCCACGCGTTGCGGGGCTGGTCGTACAGCATGACATAGTTCTCGGCCAGATCATCAGGGACGACGACACCCTCCTTTGCCTTGAGGTCGTCAAAGCCCGGGAAGTTCTGCCTGATCCACTCCGTATCCACGGCGGCGTCAATGATGACGTGCGCCACGTGGATGTTCTGGGGGCCGAGCTCCCGCGCCATGCTCTGTGCCAGCGCCCTCAGACCGTGCTTGGCACTGGCAAAGGCAGCGAAACCGGCCGAGCCTCGGACACTGGCGGTGGCGCCGGTGAACAGAATGGTGCCCCGACCGCGCTTTGTCATATAGCGAGCTGCCTCGCGACCCGTAAGGAACCCGGCGAAGCAGGCCATCTCCCAGATCTTATAGAACTTGCGGGTATCGGTTTCCAAGATCCCCAGAGGAACATTCGCCCCGATGTTGAACACCACCACGTCGACCTCACCGATGTCTCTTTCGATCCTGGCGAAAAGATCTACGATGGCCTCCTCTTTGCGCGCATCACAGCTGAAGGCGTGAGCCTTGTGGCCGGCGGCTGCGAGGTCCTCCACGAGCGACACGAGCTTGTCACCGTTCCGCCTCGCTGCGCAGACCGTCAATCCCCGTTGGGCAAACTTGCGCACGATTGCGCTTCCTATGGCGTCACCTGCGCCTACAATGAGGGCCACCTTCTCTGTCATGGGATCTGCTCCTTCGTTTCGTTCGGACGGAGCAAGCATAGGAGGTGTTTCGATTCCGTGTCAATGCTGAACATCCCGCATCATTGAACCGTCCACATGTACTTTCAGAAGAAACTGTCGAAACGTATTGACATAACAGTTTTATTTATTATAGACTGCACGATGTCTGTTCCGCCGAAGACACAACTTCAACGCAGGGGGATACAATGGAAGGCACGCAGCAGAGAGGGTCACGGGAGAACCGGTCGAGGGCGAAGGCAGGAAAGAAGTCCGCTTGTATTCTTATTCTCTTCCTCCTGTTGCCCGCCGCCTGCGACACCTGCGTCACCGGAACGGTTTCCCAGGAGGGCGTGCCGCTGGAGGGCGTGCGTGTTGAGTTGAATGGTGACGGATGTCCGGACGTTCATCGTTACACGAACCCGTATGGAGAGTATTGCTTCGAAGATCTGCCGACGGATCAGAACTGTGTGCTCAGCGCCTGGTTCGACGAGCACATGGAGGTACCCTTCAACACGGGCGAACAGCTCGCCGCATGTGGCTCAGGTTTCTGCCGGGTGATGGACCTCACGTTCATGTGCGAGGTTCAGGACCCCCTGGAACCGAATAACGCCTTCGAATACGCGTCCATGGTGGACCTCCCGTATTCGACCCCCCTCACCGCACTCTGCCCAAGGGGAGACGTGGATTTCTACCGTGTCGAGATCGCCGAGGCGGGGAAGGTGCTGGTAGCTGAGACCTTCTATCCGGGGACGGGCAGTTATCTGGACACCTATATTGGGCTGATGGACAGCGAGTTCAACATTCTGGAGACGGATGACCGGGGTGGTAGCGGGTCCTACTCAAAACTCGTCTATCTCGTTCCTGAAGTCGGCATCTACTACGTCGCGGTGACCCGTGATCGTGACTACGGGTTCACTGGAGATCATCGTTCCTACGGTGTGTACGGGCTCGACATCCGGCTGGCGGAGCCCGGCTGCGCAAGGGTGATCGTCAGGGAAAACGGTCAGCCCCTCGAAGGCACGTCGGTGCGGACTTTGAACTATCCTTATGAGTACTGCGACACCGATGCCAGTGGGAGTTGTTGCTTCGATTCCGTCTTGGGAGACGAGGAGTGCTACAGGGTCTACCATCCGTCCACCTCGGACCGGCTGGAGCTATGCATCACACCGGAGGACCCCGGCACCTGTCAGCAGGGGAACTGCGCAGAGTTCATCGCGGATTTCAATTATACGTGTGTCAGAGGAACCGTCACACGTAATGGACAGCCCGTCGATGAAGCCAGAGTGAGAGGCCCCTACGGTAGTGCATACACCGGGACGGATGGTCTCTATTGCCTGCGGGCAGCCGAAGGCAAGGATGCAGAAATAAGTGTAAGGGACCCGGTCATGTGCGAGTATCATTATGGTGTGGTCCTGACAGGGGCGGACGGATCCTGTACGAATGGAGGTTGCGATCCTCTGGATTTCGAATTGCCCGATCTTTCGTGCGTCGAGGTAACGGTCGTGAGGGATGGTGAACCTGTTGAGGCTGCACGGATCTATACGCCAAGCGGTTGCCAGTACAGCGTCATGACAGGAGCAGACGGCAAGGCATGCTTCCCTGCCGAGACAGGAGAAGAATTGCTCCTGAGAGTAGAGGATCCCATGTTCGACGAGGAGAAATACGCGATTGTCCAACCCATAGAAGGCGGAACCTGTGAAGAGGGAGGCTGTACAAAGACCACGATCACCCTTACAGGTAAGGCATGCGCAAGCGGCACCGTCTACGGGTGGGACGGGGAGCCGGCCGCGAACGTTTCTGTGCGTCGTGGGGACTACGGTACCGGCAATCGGACGCAGACGGACGAAAACGGACACTACTGCATCACTGTGCCGAAAGGCGAATCAGTGGACCTGAGGTTTCTGGATGTCGTCTATGATGAATATCGGACCCGCTATGTCACCGCTCACGAAGGTGGATCCTGTGAGCTGGGCCCCTGTGCACCCCTTGACGTGACCTTCCCGGCCGCGAGTTGCATGTCGGGTAGGATCACCCGGGCGGACGGGGAGCCGCCCATCGGAACCAGGGTCTGCCTTCGTCCCTGGAACAGCACCTGTGTCGAGCCCGACCAGGAAGGGCTGTATTGTCTGAGGGCGCCGGTCCAGGAGCAGGCCGAAATCCTCGTCGAAGACTTCGTCGCCGGGATTCGGGAGGACCAGTACGTTTACACCGGCGCGGCCACCACCTGCTCTGAAGGAGGCTGCACGGAGTTCAACTTCGAGCTGCCCGGGGTGGCCTGCGTGAACGGAGTCGTGACGCGGGACAGCGGGAACGGTACCGGCAACCTGCCCGAAGAGGGCGCCCAGGTTTGCCTCGGCTACACCCAGAATTTCTGCGTCGAGACGGGCACGACAGGGGACTACTGCCTTCCGGCAGAGACAAGTTCTTCCGAACATGTCGAAGTAGTGGATCCTGTTCTCGGAGAAACCACGTACGGCCATGTGAACACCAACGCCACCGGATCCTGCGGCGAGGGCGATTGCGTGGCGTTGGACCTTCAACTCCCGGCGATCACCTGTATCAGCGGTGTGGTGCGGGAAGGCACGACACCCCTGGAAGGGGCGGAGGTCTCCAATAGGTACACTACCGTGTACACGGATCAACAAGGCCGCTACTGTGTTCCGACCCTCGCAGATCGTGACGGTTTTTACCTTCTAGCCGAGCATCCCGCCGAGGGCACCTACATTGTCGAGCACCCCGACGTAGGCAACGGAGGCAGCTGCAACGAGGGAGGCTGCACCACTCAGGACTTCACGTTTGACTGATGAAATATCAACGGTCCTTGCTGAGGCTTCTTGCCATCCTGATCGGCATACTTCCCGGGGTCCTCGTTTTCTGGTGGGCGGCAGACCGGGAAGAGCGGGAAATCCCGTCGCACTATCGAACCTCGTCGGATCTGGAGCGGTTCGCGGAATCGGCGGACATCCGTGTTCTCATGGTCGGGAACAGCCTCACTCACTATAATCAACTCGATCAACTGTTCGAGAAGCTTGCCGAGGCGGCCCCTCCGGGCGGGATAGACATTTGCGCGGTGCGAATCACCCCCGGCGGCTACAATCTCGCGCAACATCGATCCGACCTCCTGGACGAGCACCGAGATCCGGTCCTCCGAAAGGCATTGGTTTCCGGCCCCGAAGGGGTTCGGGCCTGGGACTTTGTGGTCCTGCAGGAACAAAGCCAGACACCCGGCTTTGATAGCATGAACCCTGAATGGAGAGACCTCTCGGCGGCCGCGGCTACGATCCATGACATTGCGGCCAAGGGCGGGGCGACCACCGTGTTGCTCATGACTTGGGGCTTCTGGAACGGTGACTTCTACCACCTTCCCCTCTATCCGGACTTCATGACGATGAGTCGCCGTCTGGAGGCGGGATACCTTCTGCTGGCCGGCCAGCTTGCGTCCTCGAGCGCGAATCGGTGTCTCGTCGCGCCCGCCGGGGTCGCCTTCCGAGCGGTATTCGAAGAAGAACATGCGATGGGAATCGACCCGAAGGCGAAGGGGTCTCTTTTTCGTGGTCTCTATGCCGACGATCGACACCCGACGCTTGCCGGATCCTATCTGGCCGCGGCGGTCTTGGTGGGGACGATCCTGGCCGTACCCGTGGAGCCGGCGACCTGGGTCCCGCATGGTCTCGACCCGGATGTTGCCGCCCGCCTCAGACGCATCGCCGATGACGTGGTGAGGGGCAGTGATAGGAAATATTGATCGTGTAGATAGGTAGCTCCGGCGGCCCCTGATTCCGCGCTGCAAGCGACCGTGCTCTCACCACGACACGATGAAGACGTAGTCCCACCAGGTGATCCAGGGCTCCCCGTCGGGCCGGTCGTCGATGATCACGGCGACACCGTACACACCGGCCGGTAAGGCGGTCGTGATCAGGCTCGTTTCCGGCAGCGATCCCAACGGCCCGCTTACAATCGGGAACAGATGCGGCTGGGTTCCAACCAGGAGTAGGAACCAAGACTCCATGGGCGTGCGCGCGAAATCCCCGGCATCGACCGAAAGGGTCACGTTTACCCTGTCCAACGGCGTCACCACGAGCAAGTCGTCCACGCCGTTCGCCTTCACGTCTACGGTTACGTCGGTCATCGGCGTGCCTACAAACTCGTCCGCGCCCATGTCGTAGGCCGCGTTCTGGGGCCTCGTATCTCCGTCGATGTCGTCCGCCGGGAACTCGGGCGGACCACTGGCCGGATCCCCGGCGTCGATGCACGGGGAGACATTCAGCAGATGGTGGCCGGATGAATCCACAAACCGGGGAGGCTCGTCCATGTTTCCGGTGCCCGGCCAGCCACCTTGAATGTCCGAATACGTGGCCTCCACCGGCTCCGTACCGATGATCCCGATCGCACTAGGCCCGCTCGAGGTCCGGTTCGCCCAGAGAATGCTGTTCTCGATCGTCGCCGAACCATGAAGGAACTGGATACCGGCCCCGCCCACCGCCGAGATGTTGTTGCGCAACGTGGCGTTGACCAGGGTGAGATCGGTCGACTGGACGTAGATGCCTCCGCCCGATCGGTCGGTGTGGGTGCCGTTCGAGCGGTTGCCGAGTACGGCCGTGTTGACCAACCGAACCGGCGACATCAGGGTCGACAGTCCTCCCCCCCCGAAGTCCGCCGTGTTGCGCTGTACGAGACAGCGCTCCAGCTCGAGATCGGATCCGTCTACCACCGAGATCCCGCCGCCGTACTGCTCGGCCGTGTTGTCGTTGAACTCCGAGTCGGTGGCCGTCACCGGCGCCCATGCCTCGGCACTGATGCCTCCTCCGTGACTCCGGGCCGTGTTGCCGGAGACGACCGCGTTCGTCAGAGTGAGGGAGGTGAACGCGCCGGAGCGGACGCCCCCGCCCTGGAAGCCGGAAGTGTTGTCCGCAATGGTGGTGCTCTCGACGGTGACGGTGGCGCCCGCCAGGTACATGCCGCCCCCGTCGTTGACCGCCTCGTTCTCGAGGATGTCCGAACCGGTCAGAGTGGAAGTCCCCCCTTCCAGGTACAACCCGGCACCCTGGTGGGCTTCGTTTTCCCGCACCGTGGACGAGGATAGTTCGAACGCGTCCCCTGCGTAGATCCCCCCGCCGATCTCCTCCGCATGATTGTCCCGCACGGTGCAGCCGTCGAGAGTCGCGTCCGAGCCGCTGTCGGCGTAGAGCCCCCCGCCTGAGGCGTCGAACGCTACGACGGCCCAGTTCCCCTCCAGTACCGAGTCCTGGAACATCGCGACGGAGGACTCCAGGTACACTCCCGCACCGTACCGCGTCGCAAAGTTCGAACTGATCGTGGTCCGGGTGAAGGTGGGTGCACCGCCGATGCACGCGATCCCGCCGCCGTTGGTGTGGTACGACCGGTTGCCGTCCACGGTACAGTCCTCGATGACCGCGTTCGAGTCCTCCATGAGGATCCCGCCGCCGTGCCCCTCAACCCGGTTTTCCTCGACCACACAGTTGCGCACCGTGGGCGAGGCGTCGTCTATGAAGATCCCGCCCCCACCCCTGCCGTAGATCGAGAGGCTCCCCCTGCCGCCGGTGATCGTGAATCCCTCGAGGACCGAGTCCGGTCCTTCTCCGTTCGCAAACGTCACGATGCTGTCCAGCACGAGCGTATCCGTGGGGTCACCAATGATGGTCACATCAGGTCCGTTGCGGGACTGCACGGTGATCGGTTTTCCCAGGAAGTCGATCTCCTCCTCGTACGTCCCGTCGCACACGTTCAGCACACGGCCGTCAGCCGCCGCGTTGATGGCCGATTGGATCGTGGAGTAGGTGCAGCCGAAGGGACAGACGTCACAGGGAGGTGCGCCAGCACTTCGCCCCGCGGACACGAGAACGATCAATACGATCGAGACAAACACAACCCCCCTTCGTCCAGCCATGGAAACCCTCCTCCGGGCCCGTTTCCCGGCCCGTGTGCCTCCGACGTTCACCCCACAAATCGATAATAATATTGTTTTGATTGGCAACAGGGTACGACAGAAGGGACTTTTGTGTCAAAGAGAAAGAGGTCCCGCACGTTGTGGCTTGCGGCGGCGGGGACAGAATGGATAGAAAGCAACGACTACGGCTCGGGATCGGATCGCGAGTGGAGTCCGAAGTATGAGCAAGAAAAAACAAAAACCAGCCGCCGAAGCGACTGGTTTCGCTGGGAACTCCAAGATGGGATGGTCGGGAAGCGGGGATTTGAACCCCGGACCTCATGCTCCCGAAGCTTCGAAAAACCAAGCACAAATTGGCTAAAAGCAGTAATCAAATCAACACGTTAGACCCGATCACCTCTCCACCGCAAGCAAGTTCTTCCTGACAGGCATAAGTCGTTGGAACTACTTTGAAAATGCGTTCGGCTTACGTTCGGCTGCACTTCGAAGGACATCGATTCTGTCACAGTACTGTCACAGAAGAAGCTCGCCGACACCATATTGGCCCACACGAGAGGCCAGGGAGAGTGAAACCTGCACGAAATCCCTATAACAGGTTCACACATTTCAAAATTGTGTTGAATCTGCGGTTGCTCTGATGTACAGATTTAGGGGTGGAACAGCCCCTTGTGGCGGGGCAAATGAAGTGTCCAGGGTGCCAGTTTGAGAATCCAAGCGTTCGCCGGACAGTGGCACAGCCATCTCTAGCCTAGTACGTGGCGACGATCCTTAACAGGAGGGATAATGACAGCAACACCGACTACGCACGATCCGAGGGAGTTCGTGAGAGGCCTCCAGCAGATACTGATTTCAGATTCAAAGAGAATCGGTTTCCTTTTTGGAGCGGGCACTTCCTTGGCAGTGAAGAAGGGGGCATCGACGGCATCCAGCGTGCCGGGCGTAGACGCAATGACAAAGAGTATTGTCGAAGGCGTCAAAGAGAGAAAGTTCTCGGGGGCTCTTAACACGATACAGGAAGAGCTGGCCGAACAGAAGGTGCCGGGCCAGATAGAAAACATACTGTCTCTTGTCATTCAGAAGGAGCAGGTGGTCGGGAAAGAGAAACTGTGCGGCCTCGACAGGGAAGGGTTCGGCAGGCTGCGAGAGGCAATCGAAAAACAGGTCATAGAACTTGTCTCCGTCCACAAGAAGAAGGACGAGTTCATTCGTGACCTTGTCCACCGTGACTTCGCCGAGTGGGTTGCACATGCTCACCAACGCAAGTTCCCCGTGGAGATATTTACCATCAATTACGACTATCTTCTGGAGCTCGGGCTTGAGGCACATGAGGTTCCCTATTTCGATGGCTTCGTAGGCAGTTTCGAGTCTTTTTTTCTAAACCGTCTCGTTGAAGACAAGACGGCTTATCCGAAGCACACGAAGCTCTGGAAGCTCCATGGTTCTCTTGGTTGGCACGTTAACGAAAGCGACAGGGTCGTCAGAGGGGGCCGAGATGACAGTAAGATAATTATTTTCCCGTCGCTTCTGAAGTATCAAGACTCGAAGAAACAGCCCTACGTCAGTTTCATGGACCGGCTGTCAAGCTTTCTGCGAGAAGATGATGGCGTTCTGTTTGTCTGTGGCTACTCGTTCGGCGACCAGCACGTCAACGATGTGATTCTCAATGCGCTTGGAGGCAGCGGGACATCCCATGTTGTGGCCCTGTACTACGATGAGAGAACCGAAGGTAAGGAAACCAAGTATCTGTTGACAGAGGACTCTGACGTCACGCAGCTCGCGAAACGTAGTTCGCGGCTATCTGTCTACGGCATGAGGAACGCTGTGAGAGGGGGCAGCCACGGGAAGTGGATGCTGGAAAGCGAACCGGCCAAGGATGACTCCATTCTCGTGGACCTCTACTTCGATGAAGATGCGGCGGAACCCACAGAGACGACGGGCAAAGACGAGCATGCATGGACCGGTGAAGGCAAGTTTCGACTACCGGACTTCGTGGCTTTCACTGAGTTCCTCAGAGCGATGAACGTGGATGCGCAATCGGGGTGATCGTAGGATGGCACTGAACAAACAGACTCTAGTTGGCAAGGTCATCAGCGTCAGCGGGAACGTGGTTTCCGTCAAGATGGTTGAGAGTCTCAAATCGACGATGCCCGTAATCGACGGTCTTGTATACAGAGTGGGGCAAATAGGCTCTTTCCTCCGCATTCCTCTGGGCTATGCGAACCTCTATGGCATCGTCAGCAAAGCAGGAGCTGACGCAATACCAGAGACCTTGGTCCAGACATTGATTCGGGAAGGCAAGCCCATTTCCGGAGATAGGTGGATGACACTTGTTCTGGTGGGTGAGCGTGTCGGGGGCGTATTCGAGCGCGGTGTCACACAGTTCCCCACCGCCGAAGACGAAGTCCACCTGGTTACACTCGATGACCTGAACATCATCTACGGGGGACTGGACGAACGAACATCCATCGCTGTCGGTAACATCAGTGTCTCCGAGAGTCTTCCTGCACGATTGGAGCTTGACAGGCTCGTAACTCGGCATTGCGCTGTTCTGGGAGCCACCGGCAGCGGCAAGTCGAACACGGTAGCGATACTGTTGGAGGCTATTGCCTCTGGCAATTTCAACAGTTCAAGAATCCTACTCGTTGACCCTCATGGCGAGTACAACGAGACGCTCCAGCAGTACAGCAAAGTCTACAAGGTAGGTGCAGATGTCAAGAGGGGTGAAAGCGAATTGTCTATTCCGTTCTGGGCACTTCCCTTCGACGAATTGCTGAGTACATTCCCCGGCTACATCAATGACCAGCAGACGGACTACATCCGTCAGAAGGTGTTGGCGAGGAAGCTGGACGCAGTTGCTTACTTGTCCACTAAGCCGAACATAGCAGCCATCACCTCGGATAGCCCCATACCGTTCAGCCTCAAAGAACTTTGGTACACGCTTGACGACTTCGAACGCCAGACATTTGAGGAAAACCGCAAACCTGAGACGGCTCCACAGATGCTGGTCAAGAAGGGCGACCCGGACAAACTCATATCCAATCAGTACAAACCCCACAGTGCTGGAGGGGGGAGCCCCTTCATGAACTTCGAAGCCAAAGGGATTCTTGGCTTCCTGGATGCCGTGAAAAACAGGATGATTGACCAGAGATTCTCTTTTCTTTACTCTCCCGGTGACTTGTCCCCTGATTTGAAAGGTAAGACGAAGAAAGACCTTGATACTTTGCTAGCGGAGTGGTTGGGGCACGACCGTCCAATTACCATACTCGATCTCTCGGGAGTTCCGGCCGAAGTGATGGCTGCCATATCGGGGGCGCTCCTCAAAATCGTGTACGACGCACTGTTCTGGGGCCAGGGCCTACCGGTGGGGGGCAGGCTGCAACCGCTACTTCTTGTCCTTGAAGAAGCCCACAACTACCTGAAGGCAGGCGTGGCGTCCATATCATCTCGAACAGTCCAGACGATAGCGAAGGAGGGGCGGAAGTACGGCGTCGGGCTACTGCTTGTGACTCAGCGTCCCACCGAGTTGGATGAGACGGTTCTCAGCCAATGCGGCACCGTTCTTGCGTTGCGGATGACCAACAAGGGGGACCGTGGCCACGTCTCTGCGGCGGTCCAAGATGAGCTGCAAGACATCGTGTCTCTACTGCCGAGCCTTCGAACGGGAGAAGGGCTGGTGATGGGGGAGGCGGTGCGCATTCCGTCTCGGATACGTTTCCGGAGATGTGCCCATGCTCCCAAGAGCAGAGACCCCGAGGTGTCGTCATGTTGGAGTGAGAAACGTCCAAACGTCAAGGACTATGAAAAGACAGTAGAGTGTTGGCGCAACCAAAGTTTCAAATCGAAATAGGAGCAACACATGGCAGATATCGACATGATACAAGTTGTGTCTTCCAACGTGGACAGTATCGGCTATGATGCAGATACGCAGACGCTGAGAGTACGGTTCAACAACGGGTCCGTCTACGAATACAGGAACGTTGGTGTTGTGGAGTTCGAGCAGTTGAGAACGGCATCTTCTGTGGGGTCATACCTGAATCGCAATATCAAAGGGAACTATCCTTACCAGAAAGTAGGGTGATAAACCTTTCTGGGGACAGTATGCATATTTCACGTTTGCGGGAACCAGTGCCCAGAACGATATATAGAGCATCCCCACACATTGATGCCTGAATGGCAAACAGCGATTTCGCGTCATGCTATGCCAGTTTAAACCCCCTTGCTCCATGATCCCCGAACCTCGGACACTAGCCTGCCTTATTTCGGTTGGAGCAAGCTATATGAAATCGAAGAGTGCGATCCAGAGGAGAAGATTGGAATACGCTATATAGTTCTTAAGCAGGAAAAGGTCTGAATCCGAGACCCCAAAACGAAAAAGAGAAACTGCGATCATGCGCTAACGCTGACGTTTCGTATCCTTGTTTTGAATGATCTCACTTCAGATCTTGAACTTCCCAAGGACTCCTTTCGGTTCATGGTCTGATCGAACGCGCCAATTTCCCCGCGATGCGCAAGGGGTGAAAGATAGTCCGCCTAGGCGACCAGCCCATGGATCCCTATATGGCAGCGAGTCTCAGTTTTCAGGGGTGTGATCTCTGCAGATAGCGTAACATTTGTTTCGCACATTTGAGTTGAAAAAAAGTCCTCGATCCGGTTGGTTATTGTTTGCCGAACAAAACCAACGACACCGGAAGGAGGA
>JANQFG010000266.1 GCA_028277985.1 bacterium
ACATCGTAGCCAAGCTTCTCGATCGTCTGCTTATACATTCGTACGAGAGGAGGCTCATCGTCCACAAAGAGAATTCGACCTCGTCCTCCGCATGGTTCAGTTTCTGGCCTCTCGTCGGGTTGCTCAACCGGTTCACTCTCCATCTTTGGCAGATAGACTTCGAATGTCGTTCCTCTCCCGGGTTCGGTCTTGACATCAATAGCTCCTTGGAGAGTCCTTACAATCCCATGAATCATCGCAAGGCCCATGCCGGTTCCTCGACCCGGTAGTTTCGTGCTGAAAAAGGGTTCGAAGATCCGTTCTCGAATCGAACGCTCCATACCGCAACCCGTATCACTCACGGTCAGCTTGAGGTAGCAGCCCGGTCTGAGGTTGAGGTGGGGCGGATGGCCCTCGGTATCCAACGTGACTTCGGTTATGCTGATCTGGACAACTCCCTTCGCCCCTTCAATCGCGTCCCTGGCATTCGTGCAGAGATTGAGAACGACCTGTTGTATTTGTATGGGATCGGCAAGCGTGACAGGGTTCTCGGCACAGATGTTCTGTCGAATCTCGATGGAGGAGGGAAACGAGGCTCGAATCAGATCCACGGTCTCCTTCACAACTAGATCCAGACAGACGGGTTTACGTTCTGGCTCGTCCTGACGGCTGAAGGCAAGAATCTGTTTGATGAGACTCCTCGCCCGATCTCCTGCCACCAGGACCTCTTCGATGTTGTCTCGCAGGGTGCTGGCTTCCGGGGATTGCTGACGCACCAACTCGGCAAAACCGATCATAGCCGCAAGGATGTTATTGAAATCATGAGCAATCCCTCCGGCCAGTGTCCCAATGGCCTCCATCTTCTGTGCCTGGCGAAGCTGAGCCTGGATTCTCTCCCCCTCTTTTTCCGCCCGCTTGCGCATCAAGGCTTCCACAAATGAGATGGAGAGGGTCTCGACCGCCTCGAGATCGTCAGGCAGGAAACCCTGCTCCTTGTTCGCAAGGCCGATGACGCCTATCGTTTGGCCCTGGTGCTTCAGGGGAACGCCCAGAAAAGATGTGAGCGTTGGATGCCCTTCCGGAGTCCCGATCGAGTCAGGATGAGAGGAAGGTTCGTTGACGATCATCGATTTACCGTCCTTGATGACCCGTCCCCAGAAACCTCGGATCTCCATGTCCCGGATCATCGCAACGGTATTCGGCTTGGGGATTCTGCCTACATCCCAACCGGGGTCACTGAGCGCGATACTGTCTACCAGGCCCTTCTCGTTCACCACCCCGATGAAACCGAATTTGCTCCCGGTCAGTCCTTCGGCTACACTGAGGCACTTGCCTGCGACCTCCTCTTCGCTGTTACAAACAAGCGTCTCTTCCAACACATGTTTGACACCAGTCAAGAGGGCGTTCTGCCAGAGGATGCGTTCTTCGGCCCGTTTCTGTGCGGTAACGTCCTGGACCGTACCTGCGATCCGAATCGGATTGCCTGCCACGTCTGAGGTGACCTCCGCGACCTCGCGGACCACTTTTTCCGAACCGTCAGGCAGAACGATGCGGTGATCGAAAGAG
>JANQFG010000268.1 GCA_028277985.1 bacterium
TGTACGTCCGTGGGTTTGAGGTTCATGACGATCTTGCCGAACCAGTACATGGCGCTGAACCAGCGACGGTGGGTCTGAACCGAGGCCTTGGGCAGGCCGGTGGTGCCGGAGGTGAACACATAGGCGAAAGGGTCCCCGAGGGTGATCTCGCCTGTGGTCGTGGGGTTGCTCGCCGGCTGGTCCTTGATTTCCTCCTCCAGATGGTCGTACCCCGGCGGAGAGGCGAGCCGTCCGGATTCCGGCTGGTAATACAGCCGGTCTTCCGGCGTGAGCCCGACCTCCCTCTTGATTTCCTCGAAGGCCTCCAGCAGTTCCTCCCCCACGATGAATGTATTGCCCCGGGTCAGGTTGATGCTGTGCAGGAGAACCTTTCCCCGTTGGTTCGGGTTGATCAGGGATGCGACTCCACCAAGCTTTGACAGTGCACCAATGACCATCAGAAGCTCGGGCCTGTTGTCCATCAGCACGAGGGCGATGTCCCCCTTCTTCACCCCCCGGGAGGAAAGCAGATGGGCGTACTGATTGATCCTGCTGTTGAACTCGCTGTGCGTCAGTCGAACATCCTCGTACAGGAGGGCGGCATTGTCAGGATAGGTCTCTGCATTTCTTTCGAGGATGGTCCCCATCGACTGGGCGCTCTCATTCCGAAATGCCAGGATCTCCCGCATGGTCTTCACGATCGAAGGGATTCGCCATGACAGGGACAGGAGCCCCGGCACGAGGTCGGAAAACTTGAGGACCCTGTCCGGCCCCGGCGTTGTCTGGCTGCCCATGATTCCCCCCTATTGGCCGTTGCGGTGTGTTCTGGAATTTAGAAAGGTTGAAGAGCTCTTGTCAAGGCCCTTTCCTCATTTCCTTTCCGCTTGGTTCCGTGCAGGCACTGCATGTATACTGATGCCCCTTGATGCCAACCCACGTGCGGATCCCTGCAGGAGGTGGAGATGGACGAAAAGCAATATCTCGAGGGCCTGGAAAAGCTCTGGGCGAAAAACTGGCCTGCAGGACTCCCAAGGGAGCTGGAATACCCTCTGGGTGAGGTTCCCCTGACCGAATGCCTTCGGGAACGGGCCCGTCAGCATCCGGACAAGCCGGTGGTCATCTTCTACGGCAGGGAGATGACTTTCGGGCAGCTCGACGACCTGAGCGACCGTTTTGCAGTCTTCCTCGCGGCCCGAGGCCTGAACAAGGGTGACCGGGTGGCCGTCCTGATGGCCAACTGCCCCCAGTTCCTGGTCGCCTTCTACGGCATCCTGAAGGCAGGGTGCATCCACGTGCCGGTGAACCCGCTCTTCAAGGAACGTGAATTCCTGTATGAGATGAACGACGCCGAGCCGAGGCTCATCGTTGCCCTCGATCTGCTCTTCCCCCTGATTCAGGCTACGCGGGAGAAGACGTCTCTCGAGACAGTGGTTGTCACCAGGCTGTCCGACTTCATCCCGGCGGATCCGACCATCCCGGTCCCGGACATTGCAGGGCTGCCCGCAATGGATTGTCCCGACACACTCGATCTGATGACCGTCCTCGAGGAACAACAGGGCGCAGATGTGCCCGACGTCGACGTCGGCCTGGATGATGTGGCCGCCCTCAACTACACCGGTGGTACGACCGGTCTGCCAAAAGGGTGCGAGCATACCCAGAGAGACATGCTCTACACGGCAGCCTCGATCCATACCTATACGACCGGGGGTGCCGGCGAGGGCCATGTCTTCCTGACCTATTTGCCCGTCTTCTGGATAGCCGGTGAGAATGCGGGGGTCCTGTTTCCCGTGCTCGGCGGGATTACGGCGGTCCTGCTCGCCCGCTGGGATCCCACGGCGGCCATGAAGGCGATCGACCACTACAAGGCAGCATCGATTGTCGGCCTCGTGGACAACATCGTCGAACTGATGGAACACCCGGACGTGGACCGATTCGATTTGACGTCCCTGCAGATCACGCTGGGGGTGTCCTTTGTCAAGAAGCTGAACGTGGATTATCGACGCCGGTGGAAAGAGCGGACCGGCAGTGAGCTTCGGGAAGCGGGCTACGGCATGACGGAGACCCACACCAATGACACGTTCACAACAGGATTGCAGGATGACGATTTGGATCTGAAGTCCAGGCCCCTATTTGCGGGTCTCCCGATTCCCGGTACCCAGTTCAAGATCGTCGATTTCGATACGGGTGAATTGCTGCCCCACGGGCAGGAAGGGGAGATGGTCATCCGCACTCCGTCTCTGTTCAAGTCCTATTGGAACAAGAGCGAGGCGGACCGCGATCCTGCGGAGGACGGCTGGTTTCATACCGGCGATATAGGGTTGATCGACGAGGAGGGATTCATACACTACCTGGGCCGGAACAAGGAGATGCTCAAGGTGAAAGGCATGAGCGTCTTCCCTGCGGAGATCGAGACCCTCCTCGGGCAGCACCCGGCCGTTGCCGGCAGTGGAGTGCTCGGCCGCGACGATCCGGCCAAGGGCCAGGTTCCTGTTGCCTTTATCATGCTCACCCCCGGATACGAGGATCGGATCAGCGAACAGGATCTGACAGGCTGGTGCAGGGAGAATATGGCCACCTACAAGGTGCCCGAGATCAGAATTGTGCCCCAGCTGCCGATGACCGCTACCGGCAAGGTGATGAAAGAGGAGCTCAAGAAGGAGCTCGCCTGAGGAAATATCCCCGGGAGTCTCGCTATTCCGTCTATTTCATATCTCACCTGTAAACTCGCCTTACGGGTCCCGCTGGGTCCGTCGGCCTGCTTCCCCTGAGGGACCTTTTGGTTTTCAGCAGGTTATCCGCCTCGCTTCCCATTGGCACGTCTGTTGCTCCCCTATGTATACGAAACGACAAACCCAAGCAGGGAGGAAAGGACCATGAGAAGCGATGGAAATGCAATTCGAGGACTCGAGGTTCTCACCCCTCACCTGGATATCGAGGCGATCCGGGAATGGGTGAGGAGCAGACTCACGGCGGAGAGAATCGCCGAGGCCGGGCTGGTTGCCGCCACAGTGGTGCTCGCGGGCTATCTTGGGGCCGTGCTCTACAGGGGAGTCCAGACGTATTCGATGACAAGTTTCTGAGTCAGCCCACTCGCCGCTCCTGCCCTTTCCAGTAGATCTCTCGCAGGGCCTTCTTGTTCGCCTTTCCGAGTGGAGTCAGCGGGATGCTTTCTTTGAAGTCGATCGATTTCGGGGCCATGACGCTCCCCTTCTTCTCCTTGCAGAGTTGAATCAGCTCCTGCTCGGATGCGGTCTTGCCCGGCTTGAGCACGACGACCGCCTTCACGGCTTCACCCCATTTTTCGTCCGGAACGCCGACGACCGCAGCCACGGCCACGGACGGGTGCTCGTGCAGGGTGTCTTCGACTTCCTTGGGAAAGACGTTGAAGCCGCCGGACACGATCATGTCCTTGGCCCGGTCCACGATGTACAGATACCCGTATTCGTCCTGCCGGGCCACGTCTCCCGTGTGGAGCCATCCGTCCCTGACCGTCTCGGCCGTGAGGTCGGGGCGGTTCAAATACTCCAGCATGATGTTCGGCGCGAGGGCTGTGATCTCCCCGGGTTCCCCGGGTGGAACCTCGCGTCCCTCACTGTCGACCAGCTTGATCCGGGTAGCCAGTGTCGGCCGGCCGCAGGATGCCAGACGGCCGACGAGGTGATCTTCTCCCTCGAGGATGTGTTCTTCGCGGGAAAGAACGGTCAGGGCCATGGGCGCCTCGGTCTGGCCGTAGATCTGGGTGAAGACCGGGCCGAAGGCCTGAACGGCTTCCCGAAGCCTTTCCGGTGCGATCGGTGCCGCACCATAGATCAGATTTCGCAGGCTCGAGGTGTCGTATTTCTCCCGGTCCGGGTGGTCCAGCAGTGCGTAGATCATGGTGGGCACGACCATACCGGTCGTGACTCTTTCTCTCTGAACTGTCTCCAGGAACTGGGTCGGATCGAAACCGGAAAGGATGACCACCGAACCACCACGGAGCATCACCGGGGGCACCAGTGCCCCTGCGCCGTGGGTCAGGGGCGTGGCCGCCAGGAAGACTTCATTCCGGCCTATCCCGAAGTCCAGGAGTTCCATGACCAGGCTGTTGACCATGGTGCGATGGTTGTGAACCACCCCCTTCGGCACGCCCGTGGTTCCGCCGGTGAAAAGGATGAAGTAAAGATCGTCTTCGCGGACCTCGGACTCGATGGCCTGGGGAGACCCTTCCCGAATCATGGCAGGCAGAAAGCGTTCGTCCTCCGGCATGGATGACCCGTCCTCGGCCATACAGACCACATGCTTGAAGTCCGGATATTCGGCCCGGATCTGTCTCACGATTTCGCCGAAGGCCTGATGATAGATGATCCCCGAGGCCTTCGTTTCCCTGAGCATGAAGACCATGTCCTCCACACGGAGATAGTAGGCAAGGGGAATCCGGACGAGGCCGCATTTCGAAAATGCAAAGTCGATGAAAAGAACCTCCGGACAATTCGGCATGAGGACCGCGAGACGATCGCCCCGCTCGAATCCGAGACCCTCGAGCGCGTTGCCCAGCCGGGTGCCGCTGTCCCGCAGATCTTCGAAGCGCAGGCGGCGCTCTCCACTGACGATGGCCGTTCGATCCCGGTAGTGCAGGCACATGTAGTCAAAGAGATCGCCGATCGTCTTGCCAAGCATGGGAACCTCCTCAATGGCAGATGGTTCTGGACCTTTCGGCTGGTGATCATATTTCATTCCAGCCTCTGCGGCAATATGAGCCGGAAAAGTCCGTTTTGGGGCCACTCAATGAGGAATTTGCACGAATTGACTCAAATTCGCAAGAAATCCTTGACAAGAAATGGGTTCTCGGGCAATACGGAGCAACGAAGATACTGAACAAGCGATCCCGGAAACAATGAGAGTGCGAGGAGCCACTTATGAACATCGCGGAGCTGACGCTCAACAACATCAAGGAATTTGGTGAGTACGTATCGCTGGTTTTCGAGGAACGGGACTACACGAACGTGGAGTTGAACCGTCAGGCCGAGTGCCTGGCAAGGGGCCTGCAGGAGCTGGGCATGAAGCCCGGAGACAGGCTGGCGATGATGATGGGGAACGCACCCGAGGTGTTCGTGACTTTCCTGGCGTCCTACAAGCTCGGGTCCTGGGCCATGCCGATCCTGTTCGTTCTGCAGCCGGAGGAAATCGCCCATATCCTGGATGATTCAGAGGTCGAGGTCTGTGTCGTGCACGAGATCTTCCTGCCCAAGATGCTCGAGGCAAGGGATCTCTCGGCAAAGGGAACACTCAAGCACATCATCACCGCGGATGCGAATCCCGCCGAAGGGTATCCCTCCGTGCATCAACTCATCGCAGCAAACCCGCCCGGGTTCGAGATCTATCCGGCCATGGATGACGATATCGCCGTCCTGCTTTACACCTCCGGCACCACGGGTATGCCCAAGGGTGTCATGCTCAGCCACTACAACCTCTACTTCAATGCAAAAGCAGGCTGCGAGACGCAGAACTTCAAGCACAGCGACGTCGCGTTGTTCGTCCTGCCCCTGAACCATTCCTTCGGCATCATCTCCTCGATCGGGGGAACGCTCTACGGGATCAAGGGCATCCTTCTTTCCTGGTTCGATGCAGGACAGTCCCTCGAGTTGATTGCTCGGCACAAGTGTTCCTACGCGGCCGTGGTCCCTACCATGCTGGCGATGCTGCTCGATCACCCGGATGCGGAACAGGCCGACACCTCATCCATGGATCGATGGATCGTCTCGGGCGCACCCCTTCCCATGGAACTGTACAAGAGATTCGAGAAAACCTTCCACGGAAAGATCCTGGAAGGGTATGGGCTCACCGAAGCGAGTCCGGGCGTGGTCCTGAATCGGCCGGACGGTGTTTACAAACCAGGCAGTGCAGGACAAGCCTTCTCCGGGGTGGAAGTGACCATTCGGGACGAACAGGGGAACATCCTCCCTGCCAACACCGCGGGCGAAATCTGCGTGAGAGGCCCCAACGTGATGAAGGGGTACTACAACAAGCCGGAGGCGACGGCCCAGACGATCGTCGATGGATGGCTGCACACCGGAGACGTGGGCCGCCTGGATGAAGAGGGTTACCTGTTCCTCACGGAGCGGAAGAAGGACATGATCATTCGAGGCGGCGAGAACATCTATCCCCGGGACATCGAAGAAGTCCTGTTCGAGCATCCGGGGATTGCGGAAGCTTCCGTGATCGGCAGGGAAGACCCGATTTACGGCGAGGACGTGTGCGCCATCGTGGTCAGGGAGGCGGGTGCTGAACTGACCGAAGAGGAGGTGATGGAGTACGCGGCCACCCGGTTGGCCAAGTTTCAAAAACCGAAGTGGGTCATTTTCGTAGACGCCCTGCCCAAGAATCCCCTGGGCAAGGTGCTGAAGAAAGAGCTGCGAGAGCAGTACGGGAAATAGTCATCACGGTCAATAGACCGGCCTCTGTGGTTTCAACCGGAAGGGATCTCGACATGAATGTTCTTGGAATCAATGGAAGTCCAAGGGGAAAGAGCAGCCATACGGACTACATGCTTCAACCTTTCCTGGACGGGGCCGGGGAGGCGGGGGCTGCCACGGAGACGCTATATCTCAAAGACCTGAAGATCAAGCCGTGCACGGGTTGTTTCTCCTGCTGGCTCGTGACTCCTGGGACGTGCATCCTGAAGGATGACATGCCCGGGATACTCGAGAAGGTTCTGGATACGGATGTCATGGTCTTCTCGACGCCCCTCTACAACTGTTCCATGTCCGCTTATATGAAGGCCTTTCACGAAAGGCAACTGCCGCTGGTCACACCCTACGTGGTGATCAACGACCAAGGCGAGATGGCCCATCCCTTACGGTATCCGGAAAAGGGCCGACAGAAATGGGTGTTGATCTCGAACGCCGGGTTGCCCGAGACCAAACATTTCGATGTCTTACTGGAGAATTACAGGCGTCTGACAACACTTCACGGTGGCGGGGGTCACGCCGAGCTGGTCGGCACCATCCTCAAGGGCATGGGCGGGGCGTTCACCAAGGCTCCGGCAGACCCCGGATCGCTCGACTGGTTCTTTGACGCCTGCAGAAAGGCCGGTGGCGAAGTTGTGAAACAGGGAAGAATCAGCCCTGAGACGCAGGAGGTCCTGGACCGGCCGCTCTTTGACCTGAGCCCCGAGGCGTACGTGGATACGCTCAATTCCTTCCTCGATCTGGCGTTTCAAATGATCAAGGAAGGAAAGCTCGAAGTCTAGCCCGCCTATCGCACGAAGCCGTCCGCTGCGAGGGGGCCAAGCACGACCCCTATTTCTTCTTCAGGAACCTGGCGAATGCGCCCTGCATGAATTCGGTGGCAAAGATGGCGGGCATGAAACGCTCCGCCTCCTGATACTCCTCCATCGCCTTTCGATTCAGCGTGGTCTTGATGAATGTCTTTGCCATGTAGCTGTTGGCGGCGATCCGTTTGGCGATCTCCTCGCACTTGGGCAGCAGCTCGTCGTCCTCGAAGACATCGACCACGATACCCAGCCGTTTCGCCTCCTCCGGATCCACCTCCACAGCGGACATGGAAAGGTAGGCCACCACCTGCTTGCCGAGCTTCTCCAGACCGCGGGTTACGGTCCAGGCGGGAACGGCACCGTGATTGATCTCTTTCAGGGCGAACTTGGCGCTCTTGGAACAGAAGCACATGTCGCAGGTCCCGGAAATCTCGAACCCGAACCCGAAAGCCGCACCATTCACCGCGGCGATGATCGGTGTTTCGCAGAACTCGATTGCCTTGAAGGGCTCGAAACAGACCTTGATGAAGTCGAAGCCGGCCTCGGTCTTTCCGATGGATGCAAACTGCTCCACGTCCGCGCCGGCCGAAAAGACCGGGTAGGGCGTGCCCTTCTTCGGGTGGGTGAAGGTCTGGCCCGTCAGGATCATGCAGCCCACCTCTTTGTCTGCATCCATTTCCTGCACGGCGGCGGCAAGCTCGCTGAAGATCTGTGCGTTGGCAGCGTTGAACTTGTCCGGCCGATCAAACGTCAGGATTGCATAGCCTTCTTTCTTCTCCACTTTCAGTACCGAGTACCCCATTGATCATCCTCCTGTCGAATCAGGTAACCCCTAAACCCTATTCTTCTCCTTCCACTTGAATGATGGCCGCGTCCGCTTGGGCAAGCCCGCCGCAGATCCCGCAGGCACCATAGCCCCCGCCCCTTCTGCGGAGCTCGTAGGCAAGGGTCATCAGGATTCGGGCACCGCTGGCTCCCACGGGATGGCCGAGGGCGACCGCGCCGCCGTTCACGTTGATCTTCTCACGCAGTGCGCTCAGCTTTGCCGCGTCGCCGCCGTAATACTCATCCGCCAGTATCTTGCTCGATACGAGGGGCATGGCGGCAAAGGCCTCGTTGATTTCGAGCAGGGAAAGGTCATCCAGCCCGAGGCTTGCCTGCCCCAGGGCCTTCTGGATCGCATCCGCAGGCGCAGAAGCGATGTAGCGAGGCTCGCGCGCCACACTGGCCACCGTGAGAATGGTCGCCAGTGGCTTGAGCCCCAAGTCCAGGGCCTTTTCCTTGGTCATGAGCACGACCGCGCTCGCGCCGGCATCGAGGCCGGGCGCGTTTCCTGCGGTGACCGTCGGGCTGCCGTAAACCGGTTTCAGTTTTGCGAGCTTTTCCAGGCTCGTGTCCGGCCTTGGGGATTCGTCCCTGTCGAAGACGACCGGCTCGCCTTTTCGCTGCGGGATCTCCACAGGCATCAGCTCGTCCGCGAACCTTCCGGCCTCGTTCGCTTCAGCCCACTTCTTCTGGCTCCCCACGGCCCACTCGTCCTGCTCCTCCCTGCTGATTCCGTGCTCCAACGCCACATCCCCGGCGTCTTTCGCAAGGGAGTTATGGCCCGTGTACCCGATCGGAAACAGGTGGTCCTTGACCTTCGGCTGCGCAAGACCCGTTTCCCATCTCACATTGTGGAGCACGAAGGGCGTGTTGCTCATGTTCTCGGCACCCACGGCGAGGACCGTTTCCGCCTCACCGTAGCGAACGTCCCGGAAGCCCATCTGCACGCAGGTGAGGGAGGAGCAGCATGCCCGGTCCAGGGTGAGCGAAACGGTCTCCGGGGGGAGCCCCGCCTTGAGCAGGGCCTGGCGAGCATTGACGTTGTACTCGATGGCCGCCTCCGACTGGATGCACATGCCGTAATAGACCATGTCGACCGCTTCACCCGGCAAAGAAGCTTTCTCCAGAGCTTCCCGGATGACCATGGCGCCCAGATCCGTGCTGTGAAAGCTCCGGAGGAGCCCGCCGAACTTGCTGAAGGGTGTTCGAAGGGCACTGACTACGACGACTTCTCTTGGTGTTCCCATGGGGATTCCTGTCTGTGCGGGTCGTATCGGGTGGGCTTCAGCCTTCCTCGGTTGAGGCGATCACCTCGCGAAGCTTCTCTCCGACAAAATCAAGGTGTCGGATGACCGCCTTTCGCGCCCTGTTCGGCTCGCCTTCGGCGATGAGATCCACGATCTGCCGGTACTGCTGCAGGAGTTTCTTCGAAATGTTCGGTACATTCTTGAGCTTCTGCCGCCCCCAGGGAAAGGCCCCCTCCATCAAGGTCCAGACCGATTTCATGTAGTGGGCGTAGACCGAGTTGTGGGTCGCGTCCGCAATGGCGAAGAAGGTCTTCTGGTAGAGGTTGCCGGGCTCCACTTCCAGGATGGACTTCTTGCCCCTCACCTGCTGCTCGAGCTGGTCCGCATAGTTCTTGATCGTCTTCAGATCGGATTCCGTGGCCCGTTCCGCGGCCAGGGCCGCGCCCTCGGAATCGATCTTTACCCGGACCTCGAAGAGCTCGAGCACCTTGGAAGGGTCCACGTCGATCATGTCCTGGATCGGCTCCCGGATGCTCTGATGAACCACCGATTTCACGATGCTTCCTTCGCGAGGCCGCACCTCGATCAGCCCGATCGTCTCGAGTACGGTCAGGGCCTCCCGCAGGGTGGGGCGGCTCACGCCGAGCATTTCGGACAGGTCCTGCTCCTTGGGCAGACGGTCGCCCGGCTGGAGGCCGCCCGACAGGATCATGTCCTTGATCTGTTCAACGATCTTCTGGGAGATCTTCACGTTCTTCTCGATGGGAACCAGATTCTTCATCGTCTCGTGCCCCTGCGGTTGTCACTAACCGATTGATTCTAGGATTGATTTCGCTACGAACGCCGCCCCGCCGTTCCCCATGAGCCCAAGGTGTGCCCGGTGAGACCGTTCTTATTCTAGTCTGACTTAATATAGGTTTAGTTAACAGATATACTTCAAATCCTCCCCGAATGCAAGCGAAAATCAGGCGGAAGGACTCGGGCGAGGAGGAATTTTCTTGACAAAAGAAGGCCCGAGGTGATAGCCTTTTTTTTGGTCTGACTATAAACAAGTAAAATCTATATAGACGGAAAGGAAGCTTCCATGGCGAATCAGGACGGGGGAGAGAATTTCAGGAAGGCGAAGGAAGCGTGGGAGAAGGGCAGGGAGAGGTATGCGGCCAAGCTGAAGCCCGGCACCAACCTGTCCGGGATCCCGATCAAGACCGTGTACACGAAAGAGGATGTTGAGGACCTGGATCTGGATACTATGCCGGGGGTCTACCCGTTCACCCGGGGGCTCTATGCGGACGGGTATGCGCTGACCCCCTGGATGCAGCAGATGGTCTTCGGCTTCGGGACCTGTGAAGAGACGCGAACCAAGATGGAGACGCTGGTGGAGCAGGGCATGGAGGGGTATTTCGGCCACAAGGTTTTCAATGTGGTCTACGACATTCCTGCCATGTACGGAATCGACGCGGATCATCCCGAGGCTGAGGGGAACGTGGGGCAGTGCGGCGTGCATCTGTCCACGCCGGACGACTACGACGAGCTCATCCGGGGCTGGGAACTGGAGACGACCAATTTCTCGTTGATCACGGGCGAGAACTGCCTTCCCGGCTTGGCCCACATCGTGGCCGCCGCGGAGAGGCGAGGCAAGACGCCGGATGCGCTGCGCGGAAACTCGATGAACTGGTATCCCCGGACAGCCGTGCAGGATATCCCGTCCTGGGAACCGGAGCACGGCTACGCCCTGATGGCCGATCTGATCAAGTACTGCACCCGGTACATCCCCCCCTGGAACACGACCAACATCTTCATGTACGGAATCTCCGAGGCAGGGGCGACGCCGGTGCAGGAACTCGCGTACGGCCTGGCCTGGGGCAAATCCGTGATCGATGCGGGCAAGGAGGCCGGATTGGAGCCGGACGCTTTCGTAGGCCGTCTCGGTTTCCAGGTCGGTGTGCAGAGCAATTTCTTCGAAGAGATCGCCAAGCTCCGGGCCCTCCGGAAAATGTGGGCCAAGATCACGCGGGACGCGGGGTGCACCAAGTCGAAGTGCCTGCATGCACGCGTTCACATCCATACGAGCGGCAACGTGCTCGTTGCCCAGCAACCGCTCAACAACACGGCCAGGATCACGATGCAGATCATGGCGGCCGTGTTGGGCGGCGTCCAGTCGATCCACTCCTGCTCGTACGACGAGACGATCGGAATTCCCACCGAGCTCTCGCACCGGACCGCCCTGCGGTCTCAACAGATCATGATGTGGGAGAGCGGGATCAAGGACGTGGCCGACCCGCTGGCAGGGTCCTACTATGTGGAATGGCTGACCGACCAGATCGAGCAGGAGGCCTGGAAGCTCTTCAACGAGCTGGAGGAGCGGGGAGGTTACATGAAGGGCCTGAAGGACGGTTGGGTCAAGCAATCGATCGACAACAGTGCCTATATGCGGAAGAAAGCGATCAAGAACGGGGAGCTGCCGGTGGTGGGGGTGAATCGGTATGTGACGGCGGAAAAGGAGGAGCACCAGCCGTTCCGGGTGGATTACGAGGTGGAGAAGAAGGCGATCGAGCGGCTTCGGGCCTTCCGGAACAAGAGGAATGCCCAGGAAGTGGAAACATCCCTCGGGCAGTTGGGCGAGGCGTGCGCGAAGCTCAAGGCAGGGGAGGGCGAGCTGATGCCGACCCTGATCGATGCCGCCCGCAAGGGGGTTACCAACGGCGAGATGATGGATGTCATGCGTGAGGCCTTCGGTTGGGTGGTCATGGAATAACAAGCTGAAGCAATCCAAAAACTCCTGTCGGAGTTTTTCTCTGGAATGGAGGGACTTGAATTGGCCGAGAAGAAGATTCGAGTGCTGCTCGCGAAGAAGAAGATCGATGTCCACGGCCGCGGTTCGAAGCTGTTTGCCCGAGAGCTGAGGGACGCCGGGATGGAGGTGATCTACTTTCGTTTCGGCACGGTCGAGGAGATCGTCAATGCCGCGCTCCAGGAGGACGTGGATGTGATCGGCCTCAGCATCATGACGAGCGGTCACCTGCGAGTGGCCGAGAGGTTGATCCCCGCACTCAAGGAGAAGGGCATGACCGAAGTGCTCATCATCATGGGAGGCGTGATACCGGAGGTGGATTTCGATCCCTTGAAGAAGATGGGGGTTCACGAGGTCTTTCCACCGGGCCTTCCCGGAGAAACGATTGCGGACTACATCCGGGAGCGGGCCGGCGAAGCCAGGTTGGATTGAGAGGGGAAAGAGCGTATGGACTACGAAACCATGATCGTGGAAGTCAAGGACAAGGTAGGACGCATCACGTTCAACCGTCCCGAGGTGCTCAATGCATACAGCGAGCAGATGTCAAAGGAGATGGTTCGGGCGGTCGACCAGTTGTCAAAGGACCCGGAGGTCCGGGTGGTTGTCATCACGGGCAGCGGCCGCGCCTTCATGGCCGGTGCGGACGTGAGCATGCTGAAAGGGTGGACCGAAGCGCAGGGAGGCGCGGAAGAAGTCGCCGGAATCCTTGGCGAGTACTTCTCACCGAACATGCTGGAAAACTGCCCGAAACCGGTTGTGGCGGCCATCAACGGGATTGCATTCGGCATGGGTTGTGAGATGCTCCTGGGCTGCGATATCCGAATCGCGGCTGAGAGCGCCCAGTTCGGCCAGCCGGAGATCAAGCTCGGGATCATGACGGGCGCCGGGGGGAGTCAGCGGCTTCCTCGTCTCGTGGGAACCGGAAAGGCGATGGAGATGATCCTCACCGGGGACCCGATCGATGCGGACGAAGCGCTTCGGTACGGGCTGGTGACCCGGGTCGTTCCGGATGATCAACTCGAAGAGGCGGTCGGCAAGCTCGTCGGCAAGCTCTTGAAGAAATCGGCAACCGCCCTTCGGCTCTCCAAAGAGGCTGTGATCACAGCAAACACGAAGGGGCTCTACGATGGGGCGGCTCACGAGCTGAAGCTGTTCGCGGGCATCTTCGAAACCGCAGACGCAAAGGAAGGGGTGTCCGCCTTCCTGGAGAAGCGAAAGCCCGACTTCAACAAGGAGTAGTGAGCGGGAAGGGACGATGCCATGGATTTCAGCTGGTCCGAAGAACAGACCTCGATGCGGGAGCAGGCATACAAGTTCGGCAAGGAGGTGGTTGCGCCCCGTTCCGCCGAAATGGACGAAAAAGAGGAGCTGGACTGGGAGGCATGGAAGCAGGCCGCCGAGTTCGGTTTCCAGGGTATGGTCGTGCCTCAGAAATACGGTGGGCTCGATCTGGACCCGCTCACGATTTGCATCACCATGGAAGGGCTCGGCCACGGATCCAGGGACGTGGGTTTCGTCACCTCCCTGGGGGCTCATATGGTGATCTGCGAGATTCCGATCGTGGAGGCGGGAACCGAAGCCCAGAAGGAGAAATACCTGCCGAAGCTCGTCTCGGGCGAATGGGTCGGCGGATACGGGCAGACCGAACCCGGGGCAGGAAGCGACGTGGCAGGCATGACCGCCAAGGCGGAGAAGAAGGGGGACTGCTGGATCCTGAACGGGTCCAAGACCTTCATCACCAACGGGCCGATCGGGGATGTCTTCGTCGTGTTGGCCACCATAGACAAGTCCCTTGGACACAAGGGGATCACCGCCTTTATCGTGGAGAGCTCCTTCGAGGGGTTCAAGCGGGGTAGGAAACTGGAGAAGATGGGCATGCGTGCTTCACCGACGGGAGAGCTCATCTTCGAGGATTGCGTCGTGCCCGAGGAAAACGTGCTCGGAGAGGTGGGCAAAGGGTTCAAGGTTGGGATGAGCACCCTCGTCTGGGAAAGAGCCACCATGCTTCCTGCGCTGGTCGGGATCTCCGAGGCTCGTCTGGAGGAGGCGGTCCGGTACGCCAAGAACCGAGTCCAGTTCGGCCAGCCCATCGCTGCATTCCAGGAGATCCAGCACAAGCTGGCCAACATGAAGATGCACCTGGAGCTCTACAAGACGATCTTCTACCGGGTGGCCTGGATGAAATCCCAGGGCATGCCCGCCACGCTGGAGGCCTCGGTGGCCAAGCTGTTCTTCGGCGAGGTGAGCCGCCAGGATGCGCTGGACGCCTTCCAGATCCACGGCGGGTACGGATACATGAAGGAGTACCCGATCGAGCGGGACGTCCGGGACTGCATCGCCAACACGCTTGGTGGAGGGACGAGCGAAATCCAGCGGTCCATCATCGCCCGGGAACTGCTCAAGATGTATGACTGAATTTCAGTCGAAAGGTCGGTCTGTACACACCCCAGTAATAGACCAGGGCAACCGCAGGGCATAGGTGCGCCAAGCCTGATGAAGACGTGACGTCTTCATGGGCTGGCCTCCTTCATAGAGCTCACTGGAACCATTCGGCTGGGATCAGGCATGAAATGCCGACGCATATCCAAATTACGGCACTGACAACCTCGAATCTTCGTAGCAACAATCCGTATCTTGTCGAAATATCTCTGAACCAGAGGAGCCTTATGCTGCACCAGGTAGCGGCGAGCCCTATGATCAGGTGGATCGCAATGTCCAGGAACTTCACGGAAAAGAAAGTGATGACGAGTAGAAGAATCAACCTCCCATAGGTCCTCGTAGTCCGAGATTCTTCCTCCTTCTGAATTTGGGCCTGCTCCTTCAGTGTAGACAGAATCTCTTCCATCTTTTCGAAACCGCGAAGCAAAAGACGCTTCCCGCCCCCTGCAAAGACCCGTATCTCGGAAATAGCGCCTTCAGTGTCTCTGACAACCCGCAGCCTGCTGATTTCCCGCAACGCAACTACCTCTTCGGTCTTTTCGGAAAATCGTTCCAAGGACTCGGGCGTAATCCGGAGTTTCGTCCGCACAGCCCTGTGACGTATGTAGCCGGCTATGAACTTGGGCAGAGGGAAGAGCAGCAGGACGGGTAAAACAGTAAGACAATAGAGGATTGCGAGCACCCAGGCCAGACCAACGAAACTTATCTCAACGTTCTCGCCAACCAAAGAAAGGAGAAGCAGAGGCAACATAACGGGCACAAGAGGCACAACAATGTAGGCAAAGATGACGTAGGGCTTGCGTTTCTTCAGACTGCCGACCGGAGGATGCACGGAGTCGTAAACACGTCCCCCATTCTCATACCCCATCGATGTCACTCCAGAGAGGCAAAGAGTGGCTGGTCACGTTGTATGCTTCTCCCGCAGTCCACTGGATCCATATCCGCAACTTGATTTCAGCACAGACTTAACTTGACACAAGGACATGGAAGAGGATATCGTTTCAAATAGAATGGATAATACAGTTATTTATAAAATAACACAATACATGAATTGCGAATGCATTGGAGGTGACGGTGAAGCGAACTGCCCATGTTGCCGTTCTCGTTCTTCTCGCACTCGGCATCCTGGTCTCTCCCGTGCGTTCGGCTGACTTCGGTGCCGTGTTTCCAGCCCAGGGGGCGAAAATGGTCAACCCTCCCAATCTTACCTGGGCCGCGGGTGAATACGATTTCTTTATGCTGATGGTGCTTGCTCCTATTCCGGGATACTGGTATCAGCCAATCGCGATTCCACAGGTGAAAAGCTACTTCCTAGTCCCTGACTCGTGGTGGGAGGCGATGAGTACGAATGGGTGGGGTCTTTGGTTTGTCTTAGGAATGAATACTACCACGTGGGATTATGGGATCACACCGTGGCAAACCTTCCAGAAAGTGACTGATTGTGTGGTGAGTTTTCCTGACCCTGAGTTAGAGGTCGTCATCCGAGATGCAATCAGCAAGTCTGCTGGGGCGATTCTGGCCTCCGATCTTGCGGGATTGACGGTCCTGAGTGCCGCGAATCGTTCCATCTCGAACCTCAGAGGCCTTGAGTACTGTGAAAACCTGACACGTCTTGCGCTTGACCAAAACCCGATCGGTGAATTGAATAGTCTGGCAGGACTCACCAACCTGACGGAACTCAGTCTCTATATGACTCAGATAGACGATCTCGCTGCCATGGCCGGGCTGACTAGTCTGGAGGAAATACTCCTCGACGTAAACCTAATCAGTGATGTAGGCCCTTTGTCCTGGCTCACAGGACTAGCCGGACTCTATTTGGCAGGGAACCAGATTAGTGACATTACCCCCTTGGCTTCGCTTATAGGACTGCGAGCACTCGGTCTATCCGGCAACCAGATCAGTGAGGTTTCGGCCTTGGCAGCGCTTACGAATCTATGGGTAGTTGACCTCTCTAACAATCAACTAAGCGATATTACACCCGTAGTTGGGCTGCCTGACTTGCACGAGCTGTACCTCAATTACAACCAGATTGAAGACCTATCCCCACTGGCGTCAGCGGGGTCGCGCGTCCTGTTTCGTCTCTTGCTGGCTGGAAACAGGATCAGCGACATCTATCCACTGGTGGTATACACGGGGTCTGGAATTCTAGGGGAGGTGGACCTTCAGGGCAATGATCTGAGCCCGCCATCCTGTACGGTGCACATTCCTGAGTTGCAGAATAGGGGAGTTGCGGTTCAGCACGATTGCCGCTAGCGGTGGGATGTATAGGAATTCTCACGCTGCAGATGGGGCAGATCATGCTGTGTCGGGAGGGAATTCCCGGAATCTGCGGTGGAGACCCAGGGATCGGAATTCTGGAGAAAGGCGGAACCCTGCACGAAGGGGAACCCGAGACAAGGGTTCTTATCCGCCTCGTGTTTGCGGAAATCCGCGGAGATTCGCAGAGCACGGTTCGCGAAAGGCTGCGGATCCTTGACAGAAAGACATTTATCCGCATCACCCAAATGGGTGATTCTTTCCTTCTCATCTCATGGTTAAATGGGGGCGTGTGTGGACTTCAGGCCCTGTTTCTGTCTTTGAATGGAAGGTTCTCCAAAAGAAAGCGGAGAACGGCGTGGACAAGGAGGAGAGGCATGTTTATTGAAGGTTTCACTTCGTTATCCCTGGGGACGCCGGGCTGCCACCCAGGGGCGGCCTTTTACGGCGCTGATTTCCGCCTGAAAAGGGATGTTTCCGAGCTGTTTCCCTATATCAACGCCGAAGCAGACAAACCGGCATATCATGAAGATCCCCATTCGGTTCAGTTTATGCTCCATGGGTTCAAATGTGCACTCTACCCGGATCATCTGAAAGCAGTGGCCTTTGAGACGAGAGAAGAGGCCCTGGAGTTCTTTGAGAAGTTTTCCGATTTTCTGAATGATCTGTACGCCAGGAAGGAGGATATCGTACCGAACTACAAGAAATTCCAGCCAATCCCTGTCTTTCCCATTTTCAAACTTCTTCCCAGGACGAATTGCAGGGCATGTGGATTCGCCACTTGCATGGCCTTTGCCGCGGCACTGAGCAAGGGAGAGATAGCGGTCGACGGGTGTCCGGATCTAAAGGATGCCTCAAATGACAATGCCAGGGAACTCCGATCCATGCTCTCTTGAGGCCTGCATGCAACGGATGTAGAACCGTAAGCCTACGTCGCTCGGAGTAGAAGGTTCTTCGCGCAATATCCGGTCTAGCCCTTCGGTGCCCTGCCACAAAGGAACTTGGTGGTGAAGACGCTGCAGTCTTCGCCGCGCTGGTTCTTGATGGCGCTCCTGGAAGTGATGATTCCTCGCGCGTCATCCTTGGCGGTCGCCTCTATGATCTCGGATTCCAGGTGAATCGTGTCCCCTACCTTCACGGGACCTGTGAAGCGTACGTCGTCGATCCCGTAGAAGGCGATGAATGATTTCGGCAACGTGACATACTGGCCGAGCCGGAAGCCGAGGGCGCTTCCCACCACGAGTACGAGCATGCCGTGAGCGATTCGTTCGCCGAAGGGCGTCTTGGAGGCGTACTCGACGTTCGTGTGCAGAGGGTGCCAATCTCCGGTAAAGGCGGAGAACATGACCAGGTCGGCCTCGGTGATCGTGCGGCCGGGGGTGATGATCTTCTCGCCTATTTCATAGTCTTCCCAATAGCTCTTTTCCATCGGGGTCTCCGTTCTACTTGTCCTTGGGGGCCCTTCCGCAGAGGAACTTGCTCACGAAGATGCAGCAGTCTTCGCCGCGCTGGTTCTTGATGGAGCTCTTCGATGTGATGATGCCCCGTTTGTCATCCTTTGCGGTGGCCTCGATGATTTCCTCTTCACGGTGGATCGTGTCCCCGATCTTGACCGCGCCTGTAAACCGCACCTTGTCGATCCCGTAGAAGGCGATGAAGGACCTCGGTAGCATGACGAACTCGCCGAGCCGGAAGCCCAGGGCGCTCCCTACCACGAGGACCAGCATGCCGTGAGCGATTCGTTCGCCGAAGGGCGTCTTGGAGGCGTACTCGACATTCGTGTGCAGCGGATGCCAGTCCCCGGTAAAGGCGGAGAACATGACCAGGTCGGCCTCGGTGATCGTGCGGCCGGGAGATATCATCTTCTCGCCTATTTCATAGTCTTCCCAGTAGGTCTTCTCTTTCATGACGTCTGACCCCTATTTCTCTGGTTTTGGAGGGGGAGGCATGGCCGATTCCGGGATGGCCCCCATGTAGTAGTCCGTCAGAGGATACCGGTCAGGCTTCTTCCAGTAACGGCTCATCAGGTACATCCGGTATTTCCGGTACCCCTTCCGGTTGACCGGGAGGCCGTTCTCCTGAAGGACCTTTTCCATTTCGTCCAGCGACGGCGGGCACCCCTTGATGGGAACGGCTTCCTTGATGTCCGGGTTGTCCTTGTTCTCCTTGACCTGGCACTGGCCGAACAGGAAGGTCTTGTTCGCAGTACCCGAAGGTTTCATGATGGAGCCTGAAAGCACCTCGTACCCCTCGAATTCGGTCTGGCCTGTTGATGTGAGGAGCATCATGAGCGGGTTGAACATGTAGGAGCAGCCGGTGCAGAGGGTGTGCTCGTACTTCGGAAGGTTCAAGCCCTTGATGCCCATCTTTCCGAAGATGTCGGGTCCCGAGTTGTCCGGCATCCAGTCCCAGTCCCACTGGAGAGGCTTCCGAATCTCTTCCGGATCCACGTCGCCCTTCACATCCAGGTCCCCCACTGCCTTGGAACGGCCGTTCTTGTCCGCCCACTCGTCCAGGTACTTCACCTCATCGGTCCCATAGCCCAGGATGTGCGCCCCCAGCAGGTCGGCGGCATAGATGTCGGTCGAAGCGATCAGAACATCCCACCGGTGGGCAAAGCCCATGTGCTGAGGCCCCTGCTCTTGCGCGTAGATCCCGTCGATCAGCGTCAGCGCCGGGGTGTACTTGTCTGCGATGCAGGAGATGAAGTGGTCGAGCAGGTTGTCCGGGTGATGGCAGTACTGTTTCGATTTCCCGTGCAGAAGGCCCTTCAGGTTTTTCATGCCCAGGGTCACGACCGTGCCGCCGTGTGTCTTCAGGACCGGAACGGTGATGAGGGCGTCACATTCCTGGACGTGACGCGTTACCTGCAATGTGTGGCCCGTGTCGATTTCGACATCTTCGAACTCATCATCGTTGAAATCGACAAGCCGGACCCCGTACTGGTCTACGAGCTTCTGATAGCCCAGGTTGTCGTAGATCTCCTGGGTTCCGGATCCGATGTGCTTGCACTTGATCGAGCCTTCCCCGATACGGATCTCCCCGGCCCCTGCATCCTTCAGGGCTGCGCAGAGCCCCTCCAGGACGAGGCTCGTAGTCAGCACGCCCCAAGGGGGGTAGGGGCCCTGATCGTCCCAGCCGACCAGGTTCGGCTTGACCAACACCTTGGCCCCCGCCGGGATGCCTTCGAGGCCCCCGCAGAGATCGATGGAGGATTGGATGGATTCGATTCCCTGATACCGAACGATGGACACCACGTTTTCGGGCATGTCTGGATCTCCTACGGGATGTTTTAAGGTCAGACCAGCATGTTTGAAAAAAGATAGACAAAGCGGTCGTCTCATAAAGGGTACCCAGCCGGAAGGGCCCTGTCAAGCCGTTTTTCGTTCGCCGAACCCTCCTTTTCCCCCCTCGAAAGCCTTGAGGGGCAGGCTTCGGGGCGTATTCGCGGGGAGAAAAAAGGCTTGACTTTTCGCTTCCGATTTTGTAGTAAGATGTAATATAAGTCAGACCAGAGAAGGGGATCGCCTTTCGTTGTCCTTCCGATTGGGCTCTTTCGCTCGTTCTCAAGCCCGACCCCATCCGATTCCTCATGAGAAAGGTTGAAAAGACGATGCAATACAAGCCGGTAGACTACGCCGAAACAGATGAGCACCGAATGATCCAGGAAACGATCCGCAGGTTCGTGGCGGACAAGCTCAAACCCATCGCGGCCGAGATCGATGAAAAGGAGCGCTTTCCGGAGGAGGTGATCAAGGAACTGGGCGAGCTGGGCCTGCTCGGCCTGGTCGCTTCGGAAGAGCACGGCGGGGGAGGGCACGATGTGATCGGTGCAGCCATCGTGGCGGAAGAGATCTCCAAGGTCTGCGCCGGCACCTACACGTCGGCCCAGGGCCATGTCTTCTGCCTGCACTGGATCGAGAAGTACGGCACCCCGGAACAGAAGGCGAAGTACGTTCCCAGGCTGGCTTCCGGGGAGTGGATCGGAGGAATGGCCATCACGGAGCCGGAGGCGGGCTCGGACGTGGCTTCGTTGAAGACCACGGCCGTGCGAGACGGGGACGAGTACGTGGTGAACGGAAACAAGATCTTCATCACGAACGCAAACGTGGCGGACGTGATCGTCTGTCTCGTCCGGACCGGGGGCCCCGGGCCGAAAGGGATCAGCACCTTGATCATCGAGACCGACACGCCCGGGTACATGGCCTCCAAGCCCTTCGAGAAGCTCGGCAACCGGGCGTCACCCACCTGTGAGCTGGCCCTCGAGGACTGCCGGGTCCCGGTGTCAAACCTGCTCGGAAAGGAAAACAAGGGATTTATCGAATCCATGGTGTTCTTCCCCTTCGAAAGGGCCCTGGTCGGGGTCTGCTGCGGGGCGCTCTGCGAGGCGGCGCTCGATGAGGCAGTGAATTACTGCAAGGAACGCAAGCAGTTCGGCCAGCCGATCATCGAGTTCCAGATGGTGCAGCAGATGCTCGCGGAAATGGCCGTAGACCTGCAGGCCACCAAGATGCTCACGCGGGATGTGCTGCGGAAATACGCTGCAGGGGAGGATGCGAACCTCGAAGCGTCGATTGCGAAGATATACGGGGCCGACGCCGCGATGCGCGTTACGATGAATGCGGTGCAGTTGCTCGGCGGGTACGGCTACACCCGGGAGTTCCCCGTGGAGAGGTGGTTCCGCGATGCGAAGCTCTTTGCCATCGGCGGCGGTACCTCGCAGATACAGAAACTCATCCTGGCCCGTGGACTGATGTAATCCAGACAAAAGGAGAATACGTATGCCGGCTATTGCTTCGAAACTGGGAAAACTGACCGACATCGGGGAGTACATCAAGCCCGGGAGCTTTGTCGCCCTGGGGGGCGGCTGGAGCTGCAACAAGCCGATGGCCGTGGTCCGGGAGATCATCCGGCAGAAGATCACCGGCCTGAAGACCATGTCCATCGTCGGCGGGTGGGAGATGGAGTGGCTGCTCGCGGCAGGGGCGGTGGATCACCTGGTCTTCAGCTTCCTGAGCCTCGAGTCCTTCGGCCTTCCCCCTCACTTCCGCCGTGCGGCCGAGAAAAAGACGATCAAGCTGACCGAGATCGAAGGCTGCAGCATGATCAAGGGGCTTCAGGCGGAAGGCCAGGGACTTCCCTTTGCCGCCTTCAACGGACCCAAGGGATCCGATATCATCCAGGAGGCCCCGGAGCTCTACAAGACGGTCACTTGCCCCTTCACGGGCAAGGAGCTCACCGCCATCGAGGCGATCGCACCGGATGTGGCCGTGATTCACGCCCAGAAGGCGGACGAGCAGGGCAACGTCCAGATCTTCGGCACCTCGGGATCGGACCTGGACATGGCGAACGCGGCCAAGGCGGTGATCGTCACGGTGGAGGAAATCGTCTCCTCCGACGAGATGCGGGAGAACAAGTCTGCCACTCTGCTCTTCCGAAGAGATGTGGACATGGTGATTCACGCCCCCTTCGGGGCCACCCCGTGCAGTTGCGTGCCTTACTACAGCGCGCACCTCATGCAGATGATGAAGGATACGCAAGGCCTGGGGGACAAGAAGAACTTCCCGCAGTACATTCAGGATACGATCGGCGAAAGCGAAGAGGCGTACCAGGCGAGTATCGGAGGGGAGGCGTCACAGAAAAAGATCGCCGCTCTGGCCCAGAAGGTCAAGAAGATCGAGTTCCCGGACAAGATCACCGATACGCCCGCCGAATCGTTCGAGGCTGCCGACCAGATGGTGGCCACCCTGGCCGCGCAGATCGAAGACGGGGATTCCATCGTGCTCGGTTCCTTCACTCCCCTTGCCTACGCGGCCTACATGCTCGCCAAGCTCACACACGCACCGAACGCCTTCATCGTCGGCTACAGCGGGGTCGACCCGTACCCGTTCCAGATGGGGTTCCACAACTCCGAGGCGGCGTGCACCAAATTCTCGGCCGGGCTCTGGTCCATGACGCAGTGTATCGATGCCCTTCACCTTCGAGGCGAAGGCGATGTGGAGGCGGTTTCCAGCGCTCAGCTGGACGCGAATGGGGACATCAACATCTCCTGGCTCGCCATGCCGGTCCGCGACAAAGAGGGCAATCCCACCAAGGAGATGAACCCTCGGGCCCTTCGTCTTCCGGGAGGAGCCGGCGCACCGGTGGTGTACGGCCTACACAGGAAGGGGGTCGGCTACTTTGCGAACCATTCGAAGATGGTCTTCGTGCCCAAGGTGAACTACATCACCGGCACCCGGGTCTATTTCACGGACGAGGAGCGTCTTGCACAGGGCCTGCGGCCGGGTCCCATGACCGTGATCACGAATCTGTGTGTGATGCAGATGGTGGAACGGGGCAAATGGAAAGCACTGTCCCTGCACAAAGGAGTCACGGCCGAGGACGTGACGGGCAAAACCGGTTTCGCCGTTGAGGTGCCTGCCGACTGTCCGGTCACCAAGGCGCCGACCGCCCAGGAGGTGGAACTGATCCAGGAAATCGACCCGCAGGGGATCCGGTTGCTCGATTTCATGAGCGGCAAGGAAAGGGCAAAGAAGCTGCCGACGATTCTCGAGGCGGAGTGGAACTCGGTGTAGCCGTGCCCCGTCGCCAAGATCGAAACCAGTCAAGGAGATGAGACATGGGTGATTATTGGAGTGATGCGGAAAACATGATTCAGCCGGGGAAGATCAAGGTCCCCTACACGTGGCAGGCCGGGGAAACGGCAAGCCACTACCTCACGCGACTCCGGGATGAAAAGAAGATCCTGGGGAAACACTGCCCGAAGTGCGACAAGGTGCTCGTTCCCGCGAGGAAGAACTGCCCCTACTGCACGGTCCCCACGGACGAGTGGGTGGAGCTGGCCGGGCAGGGAACCGTAGAGACCTTCACCGTGGTACGCAAGGGCAACGCCATACAGCCGATGAAACCCCCCTTTGTCTACGCGATCATTCAGCTCGATGGAGCAGGTACCGGGTTCATTCACATGCTGGGAGAGGTGGACCCGGAGAGCGTCGAGGAAGGCATGCGCGTAGAGGCGGTCTTTGCCGAGGAGAGAACCGCTTCTCCTCTGGACATCGCCTACTTCAAGCCCATCGGCTAGAAAAGGAGCGGAGAGAATGGACCGAGTCGCAATAGTCGGAATAGGCCAGACCAAGATAGAGGCCGCCAAGGAGCGCCAGAACTATCCGGAGATGGTCTATGAAGCCGTCAAGCTCGCCCTGGAAGATGCGGGCGTTGGTATGGATCAAGTGGACAACGTGGTCACCACGTCGAACGACTTCTGGGACGGGCGAACCATCTCCTGCATGCCCGTCGGCGGGGTGAGCGGAGGTTACGACAAGAACATCAGCGGTGTGGAAGGGGACGGCACGTTCGGGGCCTTCTATGCCTCGTGCCGAACCCGGTCGGGCGCCTACGGCAGCACGCTTGTCACGGCACACAGCAAGGGTTCCGAGAGCCACGAAATCACTCCCATGATCACGAACGCGGCCTTCGACCCGATCCACGCAAGGAGCCTGGGGTTGGACATCGTCACCGCCGGTGCGCTGCAGGCCCGGAAGTACATGCGGAAGTACGGGATCACGGAAGAAGAGTGCGCCCAGGTGGCGGTCAAGAACCTCGGCAACGGCCTCGACAACCCGAACGCCCAGACGCCGATGAAGATCACGGTCGAGGACGTCATGAAGTCGGAGAGGATAGCGGACCCCCTGAAGGCCCTCGACCTCTCGCCCATCAGCGACGGCGCCTGCTGTATGATCCTGGCGAACGAAGACAGGGTCAAGGAATTCAAGACCAAGCCCGTGTGGCTGAAGGGAGTCTCCTTCTGCGCCGACGCCTATCAGCTGGGGGATCGCGACCTGTCCGAGTGCAAACCGCTGGAGCAGGCCGCGGCCAAGGCCTACAAGATGGCGGGCATACAGGATCCGAGAAAAGAGATCGACGTGGCCGAAATCTGTGACGCCTTCACCTACCAGGAGCTCATGTGGACCGAGGGGCTGGGCTTCTGCGGGAAGGGCGAGGGCGGAAAGCTGGTCACGAGCGGAGCGACCGCCAGGGATGGAGACATCCCGGTCAATCCGTCCGGTGGTCTCCTGAGCGGACACCCGTTCATTGCCGCCGGCATGTACCGGATGATCGAAGCCGTCCGGCAGATTCGAGGCGAGGCGGGCGGCATGCAGGTCAAAGAGAATGTGAAGACAGCCCTGGCCCACGGTGTGAACGGACTCTGCGGCCAGTCGCACTGTGTCTGGATCCTGGGAAGCGAATAGGAGGTACATGAGCATGGCAAAACGAGCCGCCATTATTGGAGCAGGGCAAACGTACCATAAATCGATCCGGCGAGACGTGAACGGCCAGGAGCTCATCAACGAGGCCGTCACCCGCGCTCTCGAGGACGCGGAGCTCACGATCGACGATATCGACGGTGTTGTCATCGGCAACATGGATCATTTCGAGGGTATCAACTACGTGGACTGCTGGAGCATCGACGGGTCGGGCGGCTTCATGAAGCCCACCATGAAGCTATGCACGGGCGGGACTACCGGCACGACCCTCGGCATCGGTGGATTCCACATGGTCGCCTCCGGCATGTTCGACAAGCTCCTCGTCATTGGTTGGGAGAAGAACTCGGAATCGGATACGACCGGGGCGATCGTGACCGCGACGGACCCGATCCTCGACCGGGGGGTCATGGCGGGCGCACTGGCGGGTCTTGCCATCGAGGCATCCGAATATGCTGCTGCCTATGGTGCGACGCCCAAGGATGCTGCCCGGGTTTCGGTCCGGGATCGAAAGCATGCGTGCAACAATCCCTACGCGCACCTGCGGAAAGAGGTAACCCTCGAAGAAGTGATGAGCTCGCCGGTGATCTCGGATCCGTTGCATCTTCTCGACATGTGTCCCAGGACGGACGGCGCCTGTGCCGTCATCTATGCGAGCGAGGATGTGGCCGAGAAACTCTGTCCCCAGCCTGCGTGGGTGGTGAAGACAACGAATCGACACTGCTACAGCCGTTTCGCGGACATCAAGGGACAGACCGGCATGCTCTCCTTGACGAGGGCAGCCGAGGAGTTGTGGGCAAAGACGGGCGTCAAGGAGCCCCTGAAAGAGATCGACGTGATGGAGATGTACCAGCCCTATTCGTGGGGCGGGCTCATCTGGTTCGAGGATATGGGTTTCTGCAAGAAAGGGGAAGCCCCGAAGTACATATGGGACGGTGTCACGGACATGGGTGGTGAGTGCCCGGTCAATCCGTCCGGAGGGGTTGTCTCCACAAATCCGATCGGGGCAACAGGCCTGATTCGATGCGCGGAGGTTGCCCACCAGATCATGGGGAGGGCAGGCGACCGCCAGGTTCCCGACGTAGAGCTGGCTCTGGCCACAGGATTCGGGGGATGTTTCTGGTCCGACATGATCCTCTACAGCAAGAACAAGCCTGCGTAAGGAGACAGGAACATGAGCAAAGAGAACGAGCAGGAAGTCGAACTCTTGACCGTCCATTCGAGGACCGACGTCGAGCAGGTCTTCCACTACTCGGCAGGTCGGTACCTGAATCGATTTCTCACCGAGATGAGGGACAACGCCAAGATCATCGGCGTGAAGTGCCCGAAATGCGGGATCGTTTACGCGCCGCCCAAAGAAGTCTGTGACCCGTGCTACACGGAAATGACGGAACCCGTGGAGGTAGGGCCGCAGGGCACGATAAGGAATTTCACGATCTTGCGGGCCCCTTTCGTGGACCCGGAGACGGGGCAGGCGAAGCCGGTTCCGTACGCCTTCGGGAATGTACAGCTCGACGGCGCGGGTTCGCTGATCCAGAACTACCTCTTGGCCGATGACGATTCCAAGCTCAAGGTCGGTGCGAGGGTGGAGATCGAGTTCCAGGAAGAGCGAACCGGAAATATGCGGGACATCAAAGGCTTCCGGCTCATCGAGTAGACCGGGCCCTGTCCCGCAGGATCGAGTCTCCGTTTCCCGGACCGAGCTGCCCCCGCCGGCCGAGGGGGGACCTCCCGCACTGCGCGCGGATCGTTGGTGGAGGACGTGGTATTGAACATCTTCCGATCCATGGAGTCGCACGCCCTTCGTGACCCTGCGAAGACGGCCATCGTTGCCGCGGGGGAGAGGATTTCCTACGGAGAACTCCTGGACAGGGTGAACCGGACGGCAGGAGCCCTCCATGGGCTGGGCTTGAGGAAGGGAGACCGGCTCTCCCTGCTCATGCACAACTGCCCCGAGTTCGTGATTTCCTTCTACGCCGCCATGAAGCTGGGCCTCATCACGGTGGGCCTGAACGTGATGTACAAGCAGGAGGAGGTGGATTACATCCTCGATCATTCGGGCTCGAGGGCCCTGATCATTCACGAGGACTACCTGCCGGTTGTCCGGGGGCTCGATGCCGTTGACCAGGGTCGCGTGCAGACCATCGTGGTACAATCGGGGGCAGAGGAACCGGAAGGGGGCCGTTCGTTTCGAGGGTTGCTGGGTCGACCGGAGGAAGATCATCCTGTCGTGGAGCCGGGCACGGACGGAGAAGCGGTCATCGCCTATACGTCGGGCACCACCGGTTTCCCAAAGGGCGCGGTCCACACCCACGAGAACATTCTCGTCCATCTGGAAGGCATCCGTAAGCATCTCGGTTTCGACTCAGGAGATGTCTTCCTGGCCGGGCTGCCCTTCTTCCAGCTCGTGGCCTTTCTGATCCACCCGGGGCTGGCCCTTCACTCCGGCGCGACCGTGGTGATTCTCGACAAGTTCGAACCGACGGCGTTCCTCCGGGCCGTTCGGGAGGAGGGGGTCAGCTTTTTCGCGGCCGTGCCCACGATCTACCACATGATTCACACAGCCTCTGATTCGACGGACGTGGACTTGAGTTCGGTGCGCTTCGGCATCTGTGCAGGGTCTCCACTTTCAAGAGACCTGCGACAGGCCTTTGAAAGCTCGTTTCATTTCCGGATCATCCACTGTTACGGCATGACAGAGATTTCCCTGATCGCTTCCTGTGAAGACCCGGCGTGCGAACCGAAGGGGGTCTCTGTGGGCAACGTGATGCCCTATGTGCGGTTGAGGATCGGATCCGGCGAGGAAGACGAAGTGCCGCCGGGAGAAGAGGGCGAGATTCTGATCGGAGCGGAGAGGGCGCTTCGCTCCTACTGGAACGCCCCCGAGGAAACGGCGCAAGCCCTCAAGAGAGGCTGGTTTGCCACCGGTGACATGGGCCGCATCGACGAGGAGGGCCACCTGCACATCATGGACCGAAAGAAGGACATGATCATCCGGGGAGGGTTCAACGTGTTCCCCGCAGAGATCGAGCGCGTGCTTCTCTCCGATGAGCGAGTCGAGGAGGTGGCGGTCATCGGCGTCCCTCACACCAGGTTGGGGGAAGTGCCGAAGGCGTTCGTAGTGCTCAAGTCGGGCACAGAGGCGACAGGGGAGGACCTGGTCGCACTCACCCGTGAGAAGCTTGCAAACTTCAAGGTCCTCGAGGAAGTCGAGTTCGTAGATCCGGGATTCTTTCCGAGAAACGCCCTCGGAAAGATCCTGAAGACAGCCTTGCGTTGAGAACCATCATTCAGAGGGAGGATACCGATGAGTACGACCGAGTACCGTGCCAACACCCGTGACATGAAATTCATTCTCCACGAGATGCTGAAGATCGAAGACACCCTGCTCAAAAGGGAAGCTTTCTCGGAGTTCGGTGTCGACGACGTCAACATGATCCTGGACGAAGCGGCCAAGTTCGCCGAGACCGTGTTCGGCCCCATCAACCAGGAAGGCGACCGGGAAGGCTGCAAGTTTGACAATGGCAAGGTCCAGGTCCCGAAGGCTTACCACGAAGCCTACTGGAAATACATCGAGAACGGCTGGAATGCCATCGGCATACCCGCCGACGCGGGTGGCCAGGGCGCCCCGTCGGTGCTTACCACCGCCACGGGCGAGATGATGACCGGGGCGAGCACCTCCATGGGGGTCTACACAGGCCTCACGATCGGCGCCGCCCGCCTGATCCACTCCTTTGGCAGCGACGACCTCAAGAATCTCTACATGGAGAAGATGTTCTCGGGCGAGTGGGCGGGCACGATGCAGCTCACCGAGCCCGATGCGGGCAGCGATGTGGGGGCCGCGAAGTCTGTGGCCAAACGCGCCGGTGACCACTACCTCATCTCGGGCACCAAGATGTTCATCTCCGGTGCAGAGCAGGATCTGACCGAAAACATCATTCATGCCGTTCTGGCCAGGGTTGAGGGTGCTCCGGCAGGGGTCAAAGGCTTGAGCCTGTTCATCGTGCCGAAGATCCTCGTCAATCCTGACGGCTCCCTCGGCGAGCCGAACGACGTGAACTGTGGAAGTATCGAGGAGAAGATCGGCATGCACGCCTCCGCCACCTGCCTGATGAACCTGGGGGAGAACGACAATTGCCGCGGTTACATCCTCGGGGAAGAGGGCCAGGGCATCCGTCTCATGTTCCAGATGATGAACGAGTCCCGCATCGGCACGGCCCTTCAGGGCGTGGCCCTGGCCGGCGGGGCGTACCTGAACAGCCTGAGCTACGCGAAGGAGCGGGTCCAGGGCGTGGCCATCGAGAACGCAAGAGACCCGAATGCCTCCAAAGTGGAGATCATCAAGCACCCGGACGTACGCCGGATGCTGTTGACCCAGAAGGCCTACGTGGAAGGGATGCGGGCCATGTTGCACTACTGCGCCTACCATATCGACATGGCGGAGACTGCGGCCGACAAGGAGGAGCATGACAAACACATGGGGGTCGCCGAGTTGCTCACCCCGATCTGCAAGGCCTATTGCACGGACATGGGTTTCCGGTGCACCGAGCTGGCGATTCAGACGATGGGCGGTTCCGGGTGCACGGCCGACTACCCGGTGGAGCAGCACATGCGCGACTTGAAGCCTGCTTCGATTTACGAGGGGACCACGGGCATCCAGGCCCTGGACCTTCTCGGCCGCAAGGTAGCCATGAAGGGCGGCAGCCTGTTCATGAACTTCATCAGCACCCTGACCGAATTCGTTGAGGCCCACAAGGGCAACGAGGCGCACAAGGACCTGGTGGCCAAGCTTGAAACGGGTAAGGACAAGCTCTCCGAGATAACGATGCATCTCGGAAGCCTGAGCATGGGGGGTGATCCCCTCTATCCCGTGCTCTCGGCAACGCCCTATCTCTTCCTGTTCGGGGACGTGCTCACAGCCTATCTTCTCACCTGGCAGGCCGTCATCGCCCAGGAGAAGCTCGACGCGCTCGGGAAGAAGCCGGAGGAAGACGCTGAGGCCGCCTTCTATTCGGGCAAGGTGATGAGCGCCCGTTTCTTCGTCAACAACCTTCTGCCGAATGCATACGGCCTCATCGAAGGCATCATGAACGGGGACCGGAGCGCATTGGAGATCGCAGAAGAAGCATTCTGATATCAAGAGGCGATACTCGAGACAACAAGGAGGCTCACATGCAGAAATGTATCATCACGGCGGCGTTGACCGGCGGCGTCCATGGAAAGGAAGCGAATCCGAACATCCCGTACACGCCGGAGGAGTTCGCGGAAGAAGTCCATAACTGCTGGAATGCGGGCTGCTCGATCGTCCACATCCACTGCCGGGACGATGAGGGCAAACCCACCGGCCACATTCCCCGGATGAAGGAAACCCTGGACGCGATCCGGGCGAAGACGCCGGAGATCATTCTCAATATCAGTACGGCCATCGGTCCGGGCGTGAGCACCGAGGAGCGTATCGCCCCGGTTGTGGAGCTCAAGCCGGACATGGCCTCGTTGAACACCAACTCCATGAACTTCGGGATCGTGGATCACCGGGCAAAGAAGATCCTGATCGACGGCATCTTCGAGAACACCTTCTCGATCCTGACGGATTTCGGAAAGAAGATGAAGGAAGTGGGAACGAAGCCTGAGTTCGAGGCTTACGACCTGGGAGGCATCTACAACGTCAATTTCTTCCGGGATTTCGACGTGTGGGAGGAACCTCTTCACTTCCAGTTCGTCTTCGGGGTCTTCGGCGGCCTTTCGTTCACTCCCTTGACCTATCTCGACATGAAATCGGTTCTCCCCGAGGGCGCAACCTGGTCTGTCTGTGGTGTGGGACCGCCGAACCAGCTTCCGGCAGCTATGATGTCCGCCATCACAGGGGGCCACATCCGCGTGGGGCTGGAAGACAACGTCCGGGATCTCGACAAGGAGCTCGCAAAGGGAAGCTGGCAGCAAGTCGAGTACGCCGTTCAGATCTGCAAGCTTGCAGGCAGGGCGGTGGCCTCGCCCGCCGAAGCGAGGGAGATCCTCAAGTTGAACTCGAAGTAGAAGACGGCAGGCATCGATGATGGAAGGAGTCGGGGGACGCTTTGCTGCTCGACGGGCAGCAGGGCGTCTCGGCCGATCTCTTCTCGCAGCGCGAAGACAACCCCGGAAGGAGGCTGGCTATGACTACCCCGGAAGTCTACATCGCACTGGCAGAGAAATCGGGTCACGCCGATTCGGAGGTGTTGCTCAGTATCCTGGCCAAATCCATGACTCCTGAAGAGGCCGCCCTCCTCCTCGAATTGCCGATGGCGAATGAAGCCTTGGCCGCGAAACTTGGTCTGGATGAAAAGACCGTCGAGAAGAAGATCGATGACCTCATGAGAAGAGGTCTGGTCGTGCCTTCACGGAGGGGCGCTCGTTTTCCGAACAACCTGGCCTTTCTGCACGAAGCCATGCTTTCGAGCGCACCGGAGCTCATACCGCCTGAGTTGCCTTCGCTGTGGAAGGAGGTTTACCGCACCTATTGGTGGAAGGAAATCGCCGACGCCCTGAGTGGGCTGGAGATACCGACCCTGCGTGTGATCCCCGCCCAGGGAGCCGTTCCCCCGGACGTCGTGCTTCTGCCGTGGGAAGATGTGACATTCATCGTCAAGGATGCCACAAGTCGTGCCGTGCGAAATTGCGCATGCAGGGTCATGCTTCGGGATTGCGAAACTTCGCTGTGCAACTGCATGCAATTCAACAGGCGGGCAGACTATGCGTTATCGAGAGGCAGCGGCCGGGATGTTTCTGTGGATGAAATGCTAACCCTCTGTCGCGCATCTGAAGAGGAGGGGTTGGTCCCCATCGTAGGCAACATCGCCCTGATGGAGAGAATGGACTACATTTGCTATTGCTGCAGCTGCTGCTGCACGGGCCTGGAGCCTCTGAAGAAGATCGACAACTTCACCACAGGGTACGCCAAGAGCCGCTTCCTGGCCGGGGTGGATCAGGAAGCCTGTAAAGGATGCAAGACCTGTTTGGATCGTTGCCATTTTGATGCTATCGAGATGGAGGAAGTCGGCGGTTCAAAGAAACGCAAGGCAACCATCGATGCCGATAAATGCTTCGGCTGTGGCGCGTGCGTTCTCACCTGTGAACCGAAGGCGGTGACCCTGGAGCTGGTACGTCCGCCTGAGCACATTCCCAGCGTCAATGCTTATGTAATGCGATAGTCGCCAACAGAGGGTACGAATACAATGGGTCTGTTCCACTGTCCCTTTGGGGTCCCCTACTACGACTGCGAGGGATGTATTGATTGCGGAATGTGCCAGGCGACAACAAGAGAGCAGATGATTGAAGCCTCCAAGATCGTCAGAGAACACCTTCGATCAGAGCAGAAAGAGAAGGGACCCCCCAAGAAGATAGCCGTATGCGGAAAGGGCGGCGTCGGCAAGAGTACCGTCGTTGTCCTCCTTGCGAATGTACTTCTGGACGAGGGATATTCCATCGCGGTGATGGATACGGACGAATCGAATCCGGGCCTGTCCCGCCTCTGTGGATTCGACGGGGAGCCTTCGCCGCTGATGGATCTAATGCGCCAGGTTCCCGAAGGGAAAAGCGGACCTGAAGCAGAGTGGCTGCTGAAAGACCGGATTGCCTTGGAGGACATCCCCCCCGAATATGTTGTCGAGAAAGGCAAAGCAAGATTTCTCATGGTCGGCAAGATCGAAGACCCGTTTCAAGGGTGTGCTTGCACCATGGCCGACATAACGAGAGACCTTGTCGGGAAGCTGGACGTCAAGGACAAAGAGATCGTGGTGATCGACACAGAGGCCGGTGTGGAGAGCTTCGGTCGGGGAGTGGAGAGGAGTGTTGATACGGTTTTCGTCATCGTAGAACCCTCGTTTCAATCCATCGCGTTGGCTGAGCGGATATACTACATGGCCGGGGGCATGGGAATCCGCCGCGTACGAACCATCCTGAACAAGGTCGGCTCGGTACAGAGCGAACAGAAGATGATCGACGAATTGAAGAAGAAGAACATTTCGGTTCTTGGGACCATCCGCTTTGATAACGAGGTCGGCGAAGCCGGGTTCCAAGGCAGAGAGCTGACCGGTGAGTCGAGGGCCGGCAAGGATATCAGAGAGTTGATGGCAGACCTTCTCGAGGAGGGCGAGAGAATTCCATCGAATCGGTGAAGCGGCAGACACGAAGATCCACGGAGGCTCTTTCAGTCATGGTGAAACTGATCGGATTGGTGGAACCGAAAGACGAGGCTTCCCGGAAGGCGTTCGAGGAGTGGTATCTCGGGAACCATATCGAAGATGTATCTCACGCGCCGGGTGTACTCAGGGCAACGGTACACAGGCTCGAGAAACCCTTCATGAAGACAGCCCCGCCGCAGTACATCACCATCTATGAATTCGAAACCGGGGAAGTGCGTGATGCGGCCACAGCCCTGGGCGAATACCTCAACAACCCGGGATGGCCCGGTAGAAAGCCGGATAACGGCTCGCTGAAGATCATCAGCGCCGGATGGTATCGCGTCGATCGGTCCTTTTCGTCTGTCTAGTCGAGGATCAGTCGATTCTCTTTCTTCTGCGATTTGTCGGAACGGCCCGTGTACACTTCGTTTGCGATCGTCAACCTTGCTTACGATCGCAATGGAGGCCCGGACGAGCGCGGGCAAAGACAAGCCGTCGTTTTTCAGCGAGTTAGAGACGATTCGATCCTTGGCACGACGGTTGCTCATTCCTCCTGTCAATGAAGAAAGCCTGACGAGGAGGGAATCAAGATGAGAACCGACGGACACACAGGCAATGGAAACGAATGGGTTGCTGCCCATCTGGACCTCGAGCTCTTGAAGGAATGGGCAAGGAGGACCCTTTCGAAGGATTGGATGGTCGAGGTGATGCTCCTGGCGTCTGTCCTGGCGGTGTTGGGGACGGTTCTGCGCTCTCTGCACAATGCGATGCAGCACTATATCATTCTCGGGTTCTAAGCTGTTTGACACACCGAGATCTATTCTCCTATGATTCGCTCAACCTTCCGCTGGTCCTGAAACAGCAACCGGAGATGGATGAGAATCATGGGAGATCCTTACCGCAGGTCTTTTTCAAACGGGTGCACCATCGGAATTCCGCTGCTGCTGTTGGCCGTGGCCGTGGCGGCCTTGAGCCTTCCGCTTCAAGGGCACGCCGAGCCACTGGATTCCGGCCCCCGCGGGAATGACGAAGAGGGCAAACCACCCAACATCCTCTTCATCCTGAGCGACGATCACCGCTGGGACTTCCTTAGCTGTGTTGGGCATCCTTTTGTGGAGACCCCCAGCCTGGACCGTCTTGCCGACCAGGGGATCCTGTTCTCCAACGCCTTCGTTACCACCTCTCTGTGTACCCCGAGCCGGGCCAGTTTCCTCACGGGGCAGTACGCGCACACCCACGGGGTGCAGAACAATCTGACCGCCTGGAGAAACGATAACGTCACGTTTTTGGAGCTTTTGAAGGGGGCGGGCTACGACACGGCCTTCATCGGCAAATGGCACATGCCGGGACGTCTGCCCAACCTGCGCGGAGTGGACCGGTTCATCACCTTCACCGTACAGGCCGGCCAGGGGCGATACTGGAAATGCCCGCTCGTCGTGGACGGAAAAGACGTGCCGGCCCGTAAGCCGTATATCACCGAGGACCTGACCGACTATGCCCTCGAGTACATCGAGAAGGAGCGGAAGAGTCCCTTCTGCCTGTATCTCTCCTACAAGGCGGTCCATCACGAGTGGAGGCCGCCGCCGGACCTGGTGGACCTGTACGACGATGTGAAACCGGTCCTGCCGAAGGAAGCGGACAGCTGGATCACGACGACCCGGGGGAGCATCTATTTCGGGACCTTCGGCAAGCTCGAGCATCACTACATGAATTATGCCCGTTGTGTGGTCGCCCTCGACAGGCAGATCGGGCGGGTCCTGGACAAGCTCGACGAACTGGGCCTGCGAGAGAATACGCTTGTCGTCTATGCCGGAGACAACGGCTACTACTGGGGTGAGCACCGGCTCGTGGACAAGCGTTGGGCTTATGAAGAGGCGATTCGCGTTCCATGGATCGTGCGCTATCCGGGTGCCATCCAGGACCCCGGGCGTCGGGCTTCTCAGATGGTGGCGAACATCGATCTGGCACCAACCCTGCTGGAGGCTGCAGGCGTCGAGGTTCCGAAGTCCATGGACGGCAGGAGCTTTCTTCCCGTGCTTCGATCGGAGGACGCCCCGGGCCGCAGAGCCTGGCTGTATGAGTATTTCCAGGATTTCCCCTACAACGTACCCGAGCATCAGGCGGTTCGGACAGACACGCACATCTATATCGAGTTCGAGGGCCGACGCCCCGCCGAGCTCTACGATCTGCTCAAAGACCCTCGCCAGAAAAAGAACCTCATCGGTACGCGCGAGGGAGACCGGCTTCTGCCGGTGATGAAAGCCATGCTGGAACAACTCAGGAGAGGGGAGCGTCTGTAAAATGGAACGACAAAGCTTCATACGCAGGGCAGTCATGCCCGCCGTGACCGTGCTGATCGTCATGGTCGTAAGCTTGATCCTGTACAACCACTCCTTTCGGATCGACAATGACGCGATTCACCAGATCACGGCCTATATATCGGGACTGGTCCTCTTCCTGAGCATCGGGTTCGGCCCCCTCTATGTGTATCCGAAGGCATTTCTCAGAGGGGCGAGCGCCATGGAAAGAGTTCTCGCTTCCCTGGTGACCCCGGTGGCGTGGGACGTGAAAGAGATTCTAAGGGTGAGCGAGTTCTTCTCCTGGGGGGAATCCCTCTACTACGGCCTGAACACGATTTTTCTCTTGTGCCTTTGTGTCGTGGCCGCCCAGATGGGCGTGTGTGAGATGGTCTGCCGGTCCATACGCAACCGGCAGACGTCGACGCCTGTCCCCGTTCTCGCCCCGGCCGCCCTGGTCGCGGTTCTCCTGGGACTACTCGGTGTGGGCGTGTTCTTTCTCTGGGGCGGGGGCGTTCACTCCTTCTACCTCTACCAGGAGGGATACAAGGCGCTGTTCACATAGAACCCCGCTCGCAGCGGAAGGCTTCGTGCAATATGCGGGTTAGAGGTTTGCCACGAGCTTGATCGGCTTGGCAAGGATGCTGAGAGGCGACGGCCTCTTTCTCATCCTTCGAACGACCCGGGGTGGGCCCGAGTCGCTCGGCGAGTAGTAGGTCCAACGGACCGGCGGGTCCTCGGCCGTTTCCGCCAGGCCGCGTTCGGCCATCTTGATCTGCCGTTTCATGACCTTGAGGATGAGTTCGCGGAAGAATCGCTGTCCGAGACTCGGTTGGCCAAGCAGCCTTACGTACCTCTTCTCGACTTCATCCACCTGGTCCCTCACGTCCTTCGACGGCGCGAACTCCCGGATGGTCTTCAGGGCAGGGTAGGTGCCCTGGGCCTTGCGAGCCAGGTATTCGGCCCGTCTTTGCAGGTGTATGCTGGGGTCGTTACGGTACCGCTGGTAGCCTGAAAGCGCTACCTGATGCATGTTCAGCACCGTGGGCCCGTTGTTCTCCATCAATTTGCTGTGGGTCCGGTCGAATATCTTGCGAAGCTCCCCGAGGCCGAAGTTCTTGGTCTGATACACATCGTCCTTCCAGATCTGGATGTCCGACCAGGTGTAGTCGGGCAGCAGCCGGCCCTCCTCCTTGACCCGCTTGTAGAAAGGCGTCCCCGGGCACGGCGTGTAGGGTGCGATCTGGTACAGGACCGGACGGAGAGAGACCAGGTTGTCGATATCGTGTTCGATGTTCTCCGGGGTCTGGCAATCCAGCCCGAGAATGAAGGAGGCCACCGTGGATATGCCCCGGTCATGGAGCCCCTTGAAGACCTCGCTCAATTCGGTGCCTCCGCGTTTTGCGAACTTGTGATTCTCGGTGACGACCTGCTCGTAGGTGGACTCGACACCGACCCAGATCGTGTCCGCGCCCGAGGCCGCCAGCTCATCCAGGTCGAACTGGGAAATGGACTTCATGCTGGCAAAGCAGAAATAGCCTGTTTCACCGATCAACCCCCCTTCACGCATGTTGCGGCCCAGCCGCAGCACATAGTCCCTGTCCAGAAGAAGATCCTCGTCGAAGAGCGACATGTTGATGGGCGGAGGCGCGCCGTTGAATCTCGGCACCCTGTCCATTGCGGAGGACATGAACCGGTAGCATTCGTCCGGATCCGCCACCACGATCTTCTTCGCCTTGAAAAAAGCGGAGGTGTTGCAGAATTCACATCCGCCCGTGCAACCCAGGGCGACCAGGATGGTCGGGACCGGGCTGGGAGGCAGGAAGTCGAGCCCCTTGATCATGGTGCCGCCCATGGGCATGTGAAACTGGGTGATCGGCCTGTCGTACGGCTCATCGCCGAGGAGCCTTCGAAAGAACCCGACCCCCTCCTCGCGGCAGAGATAGTCGGCATTGCTTTCTATGTACCCGGCAAGGTCCTCCGGGTCGTGAGGCACCGGATCGTCGAGCCCGGCAACGCCGTAGCCGCCCACCACGATCTTGGTCCTGGGGCTCAGTCTCCGCACCGCCTCGATCATCTTGGACACGATGGGCGTGTAGATGCCGATCAGCTGGATTCCCACGTAGTCGTAATGGTTCTTGAGCTCCTCCTCGAATTCCTCGAGGTGGGAATACTCGAGAACGGTCGTATTCGCGTTGATGTTCTCTGCGATCATGTACAGGGCCCAGCAGTGGGAGTGGGACGTAAACGTGAAGACTCCCTGTCCCCGTGACAGGCGGGATCCGAAGAAATCGAGCACATTCTCGCCCCACGCGTGAGGATAGGGGCCGCACGGATTGGCCAAGAGCACGGTTGCCATATCGCGGGTCTCCTTTTCTTCTCCTGCCGACTGCTTTCAGGGAGTATTATACAACAATTCCACTCAGACGATGAGCATCTATCGAGTGCTACGGAACCGTCCCCCCTTCCAGGACCAGCAGCCGAGGCAGCTCCTGTGCCGAGGTGAAGTGCATCGGTATCTGACCGCCCTCCGCCCACATCTCGGCCAGGTCGTCGTAGTGGGGGCTCTTGTAGTGGCCGGACTGGCCCGGCGGGCAGATGATGGTAGAATTCTCTATGTCGGAGAAGTCGACCACCAGGCGTATCACACCCCCGGACTCCATCTCATACGGCTTGGTGTTGTTCCACATCCCGGCGTTGATCGTGAAGGTGTCGCCCTCGGTCGGGATGGGCCGTAGATTGAAGAAGCCCATCTTGTCGCCCATCGGATGCTTGAAGGTCATCCGGTGGACCTTTCCCCATGTCCAGCCCTGCGGATCGGCGCCCAGCCTCTGTGTCAGCTCCTCGACGGCTTGTTCCATGCTCGTTCGAATCACCTCATCCCTTGTTTCCCGTACGCCGGTGGTGAGGATGTTGTCGAAAAGGATGTGCTCCGCCTCATCTGCTATGCGAAGGAGCAAAAGATCCGGAACATAGATGATGTAGCTCTGGGATAGATGTTCCGTCCACAGGGGCACGCCCACCTCGTCGGCAAAGGAGTTTTCCATCAGACGGAAGTAGAATGCGTTGAAAAGTGTGGCGGCCGGACTTTCCGTCCGGATGGCGTGGTCCCAGCCATCGAAGAGCTTCAGGCTCTCGGCCAGATCGTCCCTGTCCTTGCAGGCGCGCAAGGCGTGGGGGATCCAGCGTTTGGCCACTACGGAGACGACGTCCAATTGCAGGTCTCGTGCCTCCTCGAGTGTCAGGTCGCCCAGGTCCTCGGCCACCTCCTCGAAGCGCAGGGCCCGCTCGTACAGGTAGTAGTTCGTCATGTGGTAGTCGGTTTCCTTGGCAGGGTTGTTGAACGAGGCTAGATACCCCTTGGCCGGGTTCAGGTCATAGGGCAGCCTCTCGAACGGGATGGTGCCCTGCCATTCGTATTCGCCCGTCCACCCGGGCACGGGAAGAGCCCCGGTGCCTTTGGGGCGCACCGGTGGAGAGGCGGCGTACTGGTATCCGATGTTCCCCTTTGCGTCCGCGTAGCCAACGTTCAGGGTGGGGCTCCTTATCAGGCTCAGAGCACTGCGGAACTCCTCGAAGGTGGTGGCTCTGTTGAGCTCGACGAACGCCGGAAACAGGCCGGTCGGTTCCATTCCGACCCACTTCATGGCCGCGTTCTCCGGTGCCAGGGGCATGACATCCGAGATGATCGGTCCGTGTCTCGAGATCTTGACCGTGAACGGCTCTTCCCGGATTCCGGCGGCGGTCTTGATCTTCAGGGTCTCTTCCACGATCTCGAAATCGACGTAGCCGTTCTCGGTCAGGTACTGGTCAGGGTTTTTCGGATTCGGTTTCTCGATGAAGTAGTCGAGCTCGTCCACCCTGCCGTTGACCGCACTCCAGGCGATCTTCCCGTTGAAGCCGACCGCACTCACGCCCGGCGTGCCGGGTATGGAGCCTCCGATCACGTCGTAGGTGTCCGACTTCAGGCGAACGACGTAGAACAGGGCCGGTATTCGCGGCTTCAGATCCGGGCTTCCGGTGAAGATGGGTGCGCGGGTCGTGGTGCGCGAACCGGAGTAGATCATCCAGTTGCTGGCAGCGATGTCCGGCGGCCCGGAGGGGGCCTGGATGAATCGGTCATCGAATCTCCCGGACGGGAATCGGAAGAAAGCACTCTGCGGAGGTGCGGTCCCTTTGGCGGCTGCAGGCCCGGAAACGGTGGGGGCGAAGTCCGGAGGGGAGGGGATGAAGTGCTGGAGCGTTTCAGAATTCGTGTTTTCCCCGATACGGTAGAGTACGAGCTCGGTCTTCTTTGAGCGGGTCAGGCTGAAAGCCATGAGCGTGCCGCAGACCACCGTGTCTTCGGGCACCCAGGGTTCGGGCTGTGAGCGGAGAAACACGTATTCGCGGGGGAGGTGCTTCACCGTCTCGATGTAGGCGTTCACGCCTCGCGTGTACGCGCCGATGATGTCCTTGCATTCCTCGGGCAGTTGAGCATACTCGGCGCGGGCCAGACGGTAGAAGCCTACCGTCTTCATGAATTGATCGCTCGAAAGGGTGACCTCGCCGAAGAGTGAGGAGAGTTCCCCCCGACCGGCGAGCCTCGCCATGTCCATCTGGAACATCCGCTCCCTCGCGGTTATGTAACCCTGAGCGAACATGAGGTCCTGGTCGTTTTCGGCGAAGATGTGTGGGACCCCGTAGGCGTCGAACCTGACCCGGACGTCGGTCGAGAGTCCCTCGAGGTCGATCGAGCCCTCGTACTTGGGCTGAGGAAGATGGAAGAAGATCCGGCTTGCGGTGATGAGAAGAACGGCGAAGCACGCCAGGATGACCAGCATGTATTTGAATGTCCTCATGTATTCCCTCTTCTTCCTGTATCCCTCACGTGATTCAGTAGCTGCCGAGGCCGGGATCAAACCAGTTCAGGATGCGGGCGTTCTCATCCCGCGGGTAGGTGTGCGAGAGGTCATGGACGACGCGCAGGGTGATGTCGGCCCCCACCTGTTCGAGCACCCTTGCGTCCCGCTGCGCCATCTCGAGCCGAAACATCCAGTCGAGCGCCCCGTGTACCCAGTGGATCCGCTTTCCGCGGGCCTGGTCGAGGTCCCCGGGCGGCATTACACAGGCGACTACGGCAAATGCGGTGAAAGGGGAAGCGGGCTGCAGGGCGTTAGCGAGGGCAAAGGTTCCCCCGTCCGAGATGCCGGTCAGCAGCATCCGTTCCGAGTCCACGTTCCACTTCCCTCTGACCTCGTCGATCATGGCCGAGATGGCCTCGCCGTCGATCTGAGGCATCATCAGGGACCATGTGGTCGCGGACGAGGTCGGGGCCATGAGCAGGAACCGCCGGCTGCGTGCTTCCCGAACCCAGGTCCAGAGGAAGTCCCGGCCGTGTCCGAACCCGCCGTGCAGAGCGGTCACCAGAGGCCAGGCCTTCGATCCGTCGTATGACTCCGGTACGTAGAGGGAGTAGGCCCCCCTGGCATAGGGGTCGCGTTCCGTCCCGACGTGATGCAGGCCGCTGTCCGTCCTGGGCGGGGGGTCGGGATCGAGTTCCGCGGCCCTTTCTCTTGCCTCGGGTTCGAAAAAGAACCGGTTGATCGTCGGTAGGGCCTGTCGCAGAGGGAAGAGTTGCTCCTGGGCGCGGCAGGATTTTCGAAGGCCCTGCAGGACCTGGATGACCGTCTTCTCCATGTCGCTCCGACTGGACCCGGTGATCAGTTCCAGGGCCTCTATGACGAGGCCGGCGGATCGGTCCAGCGCTTCCCGGACGCCTCCGAAGCCGCCCGAGGGCTCCATTTTTCGTGTATCCCGACGCGCCTGCTCGAGAGAGGGTAGAAGAGGGAGCATCTCTTCCTGCAGGCTCGGGATCGTGGGCGGGAAGAACCTGCGCTGGAGGTTCTCGATCGCCCTGAGCGCCCTTATCACCTCGGAGCAGAGGTAGTCGAGCTTCCGGACAAAGGGGTCGTTCATGCTGCCGTTTTCATCCGTGGCCATCGGTTCAGAACCTCTCGCGGTACAGGGGTGCGACTTCGAATCCATTTCCGGAGCGGGACGCTAGAATCTCTCATCGTACAGGGACAGGACGGCTTCGGTGTCTCCCGGAACGGTCCAGGTTCTCCGGATCAAGCTGCCCGGTGTCCTTCCTGTGAGCTCTCCCTCCTCCACCACGATTTGCCCGTTGACGATCACGTAGTGGATGCCCAGGGGCGCAAGATCGAGCATGCCCGGCTCAGGCTTTGCCCTGTCGATGATCGTATCCGGGTCGAAGACGGTGATGTCCGCATCACAGCCCTCCTGCAGGCGGCCTTTCTTGTCGAGGCCCAGCCACAGGGCAGGCGCGATGGTGGCCTTGAAGACCGCTTCCTCGAGCGTGAGGGCGTCGTGACCCCTGGACCAGTGCCCGAAGAGCCTGGAGAAGCAGGCCAGGGTGCGGGGCTGGATGATGACTTCGTCGGTGCTCGTGTTCCTCGAGACGCCTCCGTCATTGCCCATGAACACGAAGGGCCTCTTCAGGGACAGAATGGTCTGGGACGGCTCGACGATGTCGCACCAGACGTTCACGCTGATCGAGTCCGAGCCCTCCTCCGCCCTTGCCCGTCCCTCGGCAAATGCGTTTGCCAGGGTTTCCACCTGGCTCATGGTGCTGAATCGCTCATAGGCCGTCATGAAGAGGGCACCGTCCACGTAAACGTCTTCCGCCAAGAAGAACTGGTCCGGGGTGACCCCGACCAGGAGCATGAGCAGCCGGACCGGGATCTCCCCGAACCGGGTCAGGGCAAAGAAGTCGTTCTTGAAGGTATCGTATCCGATGATGTCGGCGGCCATGGGAAGGCCCTCATCCAGGACAGCGTTTTCGATTCTGTCGAGGGCCCATTCGGTAGAGCCGTTATAGGTCATGTCGGTGAGATGAGAGACCAGATATGGAATGTCCGCCGCCCTGCAGGTCCGCAACGCTTCCTCGAGGCTGTCTCTGTAGAAGATGATGCCCAGCTGCTGAACCACCACGTCCCGGATGTGGCTGGCAGCCATGCCGCCCGCGGCCCGGCTGACCAAAGCCAGCTCTGTCATGGCCCTTTCGGTGGTTCCCGGATCGTAGAACGAGCCGTAGGACACGCCAAAGGCGCCGGCGGCAAGATCCCTTTCGAGCAGCGGGAGCATTTCCGCGATCTGAAGCTCGCTCTCCGGTTCCCCGTGGGAGCATCCGACTTCCCCTCTCAAAGAGAGATTGCCGCTCAGGGTCGCATAGTTGTTGCAGAGCAGCCCTTCGCTCTCCACCTTGTCCATGAACTCGGGAAAGGTCAGTCCGGTCCGGTTGTCCACGATCTGTCCGTTGAACTCGAGCACCATGCCTGTCGGGGACAGCCCGCAGTTGCCGCCCAGCCAGGAGGTGATGCCGTCCTGCACATAGGCCCTGGCCGACTCGTAGAGCTGGACGCTGAAGACGCTGTTTCCCTCGTGGGTGTGGGTGTTGATGAATCCGGGGGAGACCACGAGGCCCGAGGCGTCGAGCGCTTGGCCGTCCTCGGAGAGTGTGAGGTCCGGACCGTCGCCTGCAACGATCTTGCCGATGACTCCCTGTCGGACGGCTACGGTCGCGATTTCGTCACGGCCCGTCTCCGGGTCTATCACGCGGCCGTTCCGGATGATCAGGTCGTACTCACCGGTGGGGGAAGCGAGATTGCCCGCCGGGTCGTCGTCCGAACACGCCGACACGGCACAGAGGGCCGCAAGCAGGAGGGAGGCAAACAAGCATGCCCTTCTCGGGTCAAAGCGTGACATGAACCACCTCCGGAAAGAACGAGGGGGGTGCACGGAACCTCCATTAGTGTTTATAGCAGAGGGCACGAGGGATTGCGAGCCGGAACCCCGGCCGGCCGGACGGGGAGGCAGGGCGGCCCCGGCAGCCCTTGACCCTGGCCCCGGAATCGATTATCAATCTTCCCTTGAAGGGGCCAAAGCCGTGAAGGCGAGCAAGTCGAAGAGACGTCGAATCGATGCGTTTGATTTCCAGCCCGGGCGGGTGCTCGCGGGCAAGTACGAGGTCCTGTCCCGTCTTGGTGCCGGATGGGAGGGAGAGGTCTTCAAGGTGCGCGAGATCAACATGGGTATCGTGCGTGCCGCCAAGTTCTTCTACCCGCACCGCAACCCGAGAGACCGCAACGCGAACTTCTACGCAAAGAAGCTGCACAAGCTTCGCTACTGCGACATCTTGATTCAATACCACACCCACGAGACGATCCAGTTCAAGAGGACCCCGATCACCTTTCTCGTTTCCGACTACGTGGAGGGAGAGCTGCTCTTTGAATTGCTAAAGCGGCAGCCGGGCAAGCGGCTCACCGTCTTCGAGGGCCTGCATCTTCTTCACAGCCTGGTGGCAGGGATCGAGTGCATTCATCTCCTCGGTGACTACCACGGGGACATTCACGACGAGAACATCATCGTGAACCGGTTTGGGCTGGGATTCGACGTGAAGCTCGTTGACCTCTTCCACTGGGGCGCGCCCAAGGCCTCGAACATTCACCAGGACGTGTGCGATCTGATTCGGGTCTTCTACGATGTGATCGGCGGGGCGAAGCACTACTCCAGACATCCCCCGATCGTCAAGGAGATCTGCTGCGGGCTGAAGCGGACGCTTATCCTGCAGAAGTTTCGTTCGGCGGGACAGCTTCGCGAACACCTGGAAACGATCGATTGGGAATGACGGCGAGCCCAGGCAACTCGAAATCGTAACAGGGACAGCACTTCAGAATAGAGGTTCACCCTTTCCGTACGGGTTCTGGACCTTGTTGTACTCCGCCATCGCCCGCTGTGCGATGCCTCTCAAGGCTTCGGCACGCTCCAGGGAGGGGGGATGGGTGGAGAGAAAGGCAGGAGCCCGGGCCTGTTCCGCCTCGGCGAATCGCTCCCAGAGCGCCACGGCCTCGTTCGGATCGTATCCTGCCCTCGCCATGTAGATGGTCCCGATGTTGTCCGCCTCGCTCTCGTGCTTTCGTGAATAGGGCAGCAGGACTCCAACGTTGGCCGAGAGCCCGATGGCGGCCAGAATCAGATCTCTGTGCTCCGAGTTCTGGAGGGACACATCCGCCATGCTGAGCCCCATGTTGACCAGCAGCACCTGGCTCATCCTCTCCGCGCCGTGCCGTGCGATTGCGTGGGCGATCTCGTGACCCATGATGGCTGCCAGCCCGGCCTCGTTCTGCGCAATCTCCATGATTCCCGTGTACACGGCCACCTTGCCGCCGGGCAGGGCGAAGGCGTTCTTCTGTTCGGACTCGATGAGCTTGAACTCCCAGTCCAGGTCGGGCATGTCCGAGACCCGCGCGATGTTTCTGCCCACCTTGTCCACCATCAGGACCCACTTCTTGTTATCCGAGAGCTTTTCCTGGGACAGGATCTCCTGGTAGGCCTGGGCGCCCATGGCCGCCTCCTGGCCGGGAGAGATCAGGATCAGGGCCCTTCGTTGGGTGTGCGGGACCGTGGCGCAACTCTGCGCCAGGAAGAGAAGCAGGATCATGAGAAAACCGGTTGCCGCTCGCTTCATTTCTTTCCCTCGACGTGTTCGTTTCATTCAGATTATATACGAATCAGATGCGACATGGTAACGTGTACAGCGCAAGGAGGTGCAAAAGGTGACCCGAGACCCGGAATTGGATGATTTGACAGAGAAGATGGAAGAGGCAATCTCTCGGATGGCCTCGAAGGAGATCGTGGTCCGAAAGGAAACCATGAAGGCCTTCTGCGAAATCGTGGAGGAAGGGAATCCGATCTATTCGGATTCTCAGGCGGCGAGGGATGCCGGTTTCGACAACATCCCCATACCGGAGTCCTACCTGCTTACCCTGATCACGCCCCTGTCGCACGAGCTCTTCACGACAGGCCTCGGCCCGCTCCTGGGGCCCGTGGTCAAGGGGATCATTCATACATCTTCGGTGATCGAGTTCCTCGAGCCATTGTACTGCGATATCCCGTACCGCCTCGAAATGGCCTTTGGTGGATTGGTGCGAAAAAAGGGGAAGATGGGGGAATACTTCGTGGGGACTTACCCTCACAGGGTCTTCGACGCCCGGGACGAATTGATGGCCGTCGATCGGCACGTCTTTTTCCTTCGAACCGACTAGGGGAGAGAGAATGGCGGCAGCAAATGCCTTTGACAAGATCCGGGAACAGGAGGAAATCCCGGCCCTCGAGATCGATTTCTCCGAGCAGAGAAACCGGGATTATTGCGAGCTGGTGAACGAGATCAATCCCCTTCACTTCGATCGGGAATATGCACGGGCCCTCGGGTACAAGGACATCGTGGTGGCCGGGATCTTCACCGCCTCTCTGTTTCCGAAGCTGATTACGGATTGGTTGGGAAATGAGGCGACCATCGACCGGATGGAAGTGAAGTTCGAGACCCCCGCCTATCTGAACGACACGGTGACCTACCGTGGCCGGGTCAGCAAGAAAGAGGTGGCGGAGGGCGTGAACCGGCTTGCTTGCGACGTCTGGTCCGAGAACCCGGCCGCCGAGCGGCTCGCCTCGGCCACGATCCTCGTTCGTTTCCTTTAGTTGGGGACAGCCACCGATTCCCGAGAAAACTCGGTAAGGCATAGAGGGGTCAGGCCGAAACTATCAACCCAAGAAGGTTGATAGTTTCGGCCTGACCCCATTTGTTCGGGCGAACTTCCAAATACGGCAGCTGTAATGCATGTGTATGGTGGGATTTCGATTGACTTCCCCGAGCCGACGGTGGTATTGCCTTAGGGGAATCGGTAATAATAGAATATAATTACGCACAGTGGTACATTGCCGGTCCGTGCCGCCGCGGCCAAAACCTTCAGGGAGGAACGTCATGGAACGAAGACTCGGTCTGCTCCTCGTGTTTGCAGTCTCCGTCGTGACCTCAGGTTGCTTCGGCGATATCGAGGGGAGGGTCACCCAGGACGGGGTGGGCGTTGAGGGCCTCCAGATCGTCTTGACCGGAGACGACTACATGACGGCGCTCACGGACGACGATGGTGTCTTTCTGTTTGTGAGCGTGAAGGGGGGAACCTACAAGGTTACGATGAGTCCTCCCGCCGGATACACCCGGTCGGTGGGCCGGAAGGTGGTCAAGGAGTACTTCGAGGAGGTGATGGGTGTCGATTTCTCGATCGAAAGCATTACCGAGAGGTCGACCACGAGCGGCACGGTCGTCGGAGCCAGCACTACGAACGGTACCCACGAGTGGCTGGGGATTCCATATGCCTCGCCGCCCGTCGGGGATTTGCGCTGGAAGGCCCCGACGCCTGCCTCGAGCTTTCCCTCGACGTGGCTTGCACTGGAGCCGGGCTCCGTATGCACCCAAATAGCCGACCTGCTTTCCGACGCCCCCGAGGAGCTGTACGGCACACCGATCGGGTCGGAAGACTGCCTCTACATGAATATTTGGGCTCCGCCGTTTTCCCCAGGCGGCGTCCCGACAGGTATGGATCGCCTCCCGGTCATGGTCTGGATCCACGGCGGTGGGAACAGCATCGGTGATGGGGGGGGCTATGACGGACAGTTCCTCGCACAGATGTACAACGTAATCCTGATCACCTTCAACTACCGGCTCGGACCCTTCGGGTGGCTCACCCATCCGGACCTCGCGACCGGAAACGCGCTGGACGACTCCGGCAACTATGGTACCCTCGATGCGGTTCACGTCCTGGACTGGGTGCAGGACAACATCTCGAATTTCGGCGGGGATCCGGGCAACGTGACCGTGTTCGGCGAATCGGCCGGGTCCAGGGACACCCTTGCCATGATGATCTCTCCCGAGGCGACCGGTAAGTTCCACCGGGCTATCGCCGAGAGCGGCGGCATATCCACGACAGAGGTCGACGTGGGCTGGCAATACATCGAGGACGGCGGTCACTCCAACAGCTCCCGGGAACTGATCAACAGCCTGCTGATCGCGGACGGCAGTGCCGCGGACCGGGATGCGGCCATCCTGGTCCAGAATGCAATGACCCCCTCGGAGATTTCCGCCTACCTTCGTGGAAAGAGCAACTACGACATCATGCGCATGTACAGCGGCGGGTACGGCGGCATGATTTCCTGGCCCCACATGTTCAAAGACGGCACCGTGTTCCCGACGGCGGATCCGTTGATTCTGTTCCAGAACATCGCAACCTACAACGAGGTGCCCCTGATCATCGGCAGCAACCGGGACGAGAGCAAGCTGTTCATGATTCTCGATCCGACCTTCGTGAATATCGTTGCGGGACTCCCGGTCGGGGCCAAGGATCCGGCCTACTATGGTCTGTATTCCAAGTACACGACGGACGCGATGAAGGCCGTCTCGGTAGATGGGATCGCCTCGGTGCTGAGCCAGACCACGGGGCAGCCCGGGGTCTGGGCATACCGGTTCGACTGGGACGAAGAGCCGGTCGTTCTGGGCGTGGATATGGGTTTCCTGCTCGGCGCCGCCCATGGACTGGAAATCGCCTTCGTCTTCTTTGACTTCAACCAGTTCTTGGCACCCTCTTTTGTTTCCTACGTCTACACGCCGGAGAACCTCGCCGGAAGGCTCGAGCTGGGGGGGAGCATGTCCTCCTACTGGGCCGAGTTCGCCTACAACGGCGATCCCGGCACCGGAAGAAGCGGGATCGAGGTGCCCTGGACCGGGTGGGATGCCGGCGCGCCCGAGAACGACAAGTTCATCATCTT
>JANQFG010000010.1 GCA_028277985.1 bacterium
GCTCCTGGGCTTCAGCCTGGACCCGCTCGTACTGGTCGTTCCCCTGGTGATCACGGCCCGGGCCTTGAGCCACTCGGTCCAGTCCATGGCCCGGTATCACGAGGAGTACGGCCAGCTCGGGGACAAGGAGCTAGCGATCAAGCGTGCTTACAGCGAGCTCACGGCCCCGGCAACGCTCTCGATCGTCACGGACGGGATCGGAGTGCTTCTGATCTCGATCGCCACGATTCCCTTGATGCGCAACCTGGGCTTCTTCTGCTCCTTCTGGATCATTTCCATGTTCGTGAGCGTGCCGACCCTGAATCCGATCGTGCTCTCCTTCATTCCGCCTCCCAGCCGCAAGCGCGCCGCACTGGAAACGGGCGGACGGTTCTACAAGGCCCTTGCATCCATCCTGGTAAAGCCCTCGATGGGATGGGGCCGCTGGGCCGTGCTCGTGCTGATCGCCCTCGTGCTCGTCGTGGGAGGGCGTTATTCGGTCAATCTGAAGGTGGGAGACACCGAGGCCGGCGCCGCCCTACTCTTCCCGGACCATCCGTACAACGAGGCCTTCCGGTACTTCAACCAGACTTTCGTGGGTGCCACCCAGCTCGTGATTATCGCCGAGGGCGAGAAGGAAGGGGCCATCAAGAGTGCAGATACCCTTCAGGCCATGGAGGATTTTCAGCGATACATGGAAACCGATGCCGGCGCAGGGGGAACACTCACCTTCACCAACATGATCAAGCGGATCTTCAGGATGTTTCACGAGGGCCACCCGAAGTGGGAGATGCTGCCCGAGGATCCGAAGCATTTGAGCCAGATCGGGTTCCAGATCGAAAACAGCTCGTCTCCAGGCGAGATGGACCGGTGGGTGGACTACTCCTGGACGAATGCGACGATCACCTGCTTCTACCGGGACTACAACAACGAGCTGATTCACAAGTGCATCGAGAAAGCCAAGGAGTTCATCGAGGCGAATCCGGTGGAGAACGTACGGTTTCGCCTTGCAGGGGGGCTTCTGGGCATCCTGGCTGCGGTGAACGAGGAGGTGGAGTATTCTTACTGGGCCTCCCTGATCGCTGTCTTTGTCGTGGTCTTCATTCTGTGCATCCTCACTTTCCGGTCGGTGGCAGCGGGCTTCATCCTGATCATCCCCCTTGCGGTCTCACAGATCCTCTCCGAGGCCTTCATGCTCGTAAAGGGGATCGATCTCAACATCAATTCCCTTCCCGTGGCCGCAATCGCGGTGGGTATCGGGATCGATTACGGGATCTACCTGATGGCACGCATCTCGGAAGAATACCAGGTCTCTTCCGACTACAACTATGCGAACCGCAGGGCCCTGGAAACAACGGGTAAGGCGATCGTCTTCACGGCCACGACCCTGATTGCAGGGGTCTTCTTCTGGATCTTTATCGATCTGAAGTTCCAGGCGGAGATGGGGCTTCTGCTCTGC
>JANQFG010000080.1 GCA_028277985.1 bacterium
AGAGCTGCTCCTTCAGCAACATGGGATTCCGGATCGAGAGGGATCTGGCACCCGGGGAGATCCTGCGCATCGAGCCGGACAGCGTCGAGAAGATGCGAAACGGGTTCGAGCGAGAACAGATCTGCTCCTTTCTATGGATCTACACCGGCTACCCCGCCTCCCGCTACGACGGCGTCTCGGTGGAGGCGGTTCGTGAGCGGTGCGGGAGATCACTCGCCCGTGCCGATTCGGTGGAAGCAGACTTCGCTGCCGGAGTCCCTGACTCGGGCACGGGCCATGCAATCGGCTACGCCATGGAGGCTGGAATCCCGTACCGAAGGGCTCTGGTGAAGTACACGCCGGGCTACGGGCGGAGCTACACCCCACCCTCCCAGGAGATCCGGGATCTGGTCGCGGAGATGAAGCTCATTCCGGTGAGGGAAGTCGTGGAGGGCAAGCGAATCGTCCTCTGTGAAGATTCGATCGTGCGCGGCACACAGCTGAAGAATCTCACGGTTCAGAAACTCTGGGAGAACGGCGCGAGGGAAGTCCACATCCGGCCCGCCTGCCCTCCGCTCATGTTCCCCTGCAAATTCCTTCTATCCACCCGACATATCACCGAGCTGGCCGCCCGCAAAGCGATCGCCGCCTTGGAGGGCCGGGATGTAGAGGAAATTCAGGCTTATCTCGATGAGTCGAGCCCCCAGTACAGGGCGATGGTCGACTGGATACAGCGAGATCTCAACGTGACGACCCTCCTCTACCAGAGCCTGGACGCCATGGTCGAGGCGATCGACATTCCCAGGGAGAGGCTCTGTCTCTACTGCTGGAATGGAAGGAGCTGATCCTTATTCCTCTTTGGTAGGCAGCTTCAGATCCTTGAACAGGTCGCCGAAGGTGGCCAGTTTGGCCGACTTCTTGTCTCCCTTGTCCACGTACTTCTGGAAGGCCTTCCTTTCTTCCCGCTCGGTCGCCGCCTTCTGAGACAATCGAATTTTCCCGTCCTCTGCGATCGCAGTGACCTCCACCGAGAATTCCTTGCCCGGCCGGAACCTCTTCTTCAGATCCGCCTTGCCTGCCTCGGCCAACTCTTCCTGCGGCAGGAAACCCCGCGCCCCGAGTCCCGCGGCCGGCAGACGTACAAGGACCCCGCCGGACATCACTTTTTCCACGACGCCTTCAAACCTCGCACCTACTTCGAGCTGCTGTGAAGCTTCCCCGCCCTCATCACTCGAAGCGCCGCTCTGAAAGGCCCCTTTCGCTTCCTTGATGGAAAGGGAAATCCGCTGCCTCGAGTGGTCGATCCCCAGAACCATCACCTCCACTTCCTGCTCCTCCTGCAACACACGCCGAGGATGGGCTACCTTCTCGTAGGATATCTCTGAGACGTGCACGAGCCCCTCCACGCCGGGCATCACCTCCACGAAGGCCCCGAAATCCATGATGCGCGTAATCTTTCCTGAGACGACCTGCCCTTCAAGTATCCCCAGCCCCTTTTCCCAAGGAGTCGGTTCGAGCGCCTTCATGGAGAGAGCGATCCGCTGACGACCATCGGCCCTGGGCTCGAATTCCATGACCACGACCTTGACCCTCTGCCCCACCTCAACGAGCTCGGAGGGATGTCGCAGACGATGATGCGCCATCTCCGAGATGTGGACCATTCCATCCACGCCGCCTATGTCGACGAAGACACCGAAGTCCGCAAGGCGAGTGACTTCCCCTTCCAACTCGACGCCCGGCCTGATGTTCGCCAGGGTCTCCCGGGCGATCCGTTCCCGCTCCTCTTCGAGAAGGGCCCGACGGGAGACCACGATGTTCTTGCCCCTCTCCTTGAATTCCAGGATCCTGAAATTGTACCTGGCCCCGACGTGCACTTCCGGGTCCTCGCAATAGCCCAGATCGACCTGGCTGATCGGACAGAAGGCCCGAACCCCCGATATGTCAATTTCCAATCCACCCTTCCTGACCGCCGCCACCCGTCCTTCCACCGGGAGCATGTTCGCGTGCGCGTCCTGCAGCACGTCCAGGGCTTGTGCGCCTCTTACTCTGAGCGCCTTGCTCAAGGTGATCACGTCCGTGATGGAGGCCACCTTCAACTCCAACCGGTCCCCCACCTCCACGGTCAGGTTCCCCTCCTTGTCGAGGAATTCCGCAGCCTCCGCGATCCCTTCGCTCTTGCCGCCCAGTTCTACAAAGATGTTTTCGCCGCTGATCTTCACGACCGAGCCCGCCACCGTGTCGCCGGGCCGGAATTCTTTCTGCGGCGTGGCCGGGTCCGCCTCGAAGAGCTCGGCAAAGGTAGGCTCTTCCTGCTCCTTGTCATCATCGAACATCTCTTCTCCCTTGTGTCTTCCATGTATACCGCTGAACGTGACTTCCGCCGTCATTCTACGCGAAAGCACCTCGCCTCGTCATCCGTCCGGGGAAAATGCCGCAGCTGAAAAAAGCGGGGCCGGCTTCGCAGGGACACCTTAATCTTGAAATCCGCCATGATTTATGATAGATGGATTAGTTCTCGAAAGAAACACGGCACCGAAAGGCAGGGGGGTAGATGGAGGCACTTGAGAAGCTACTTGCGAGCGTTGTTGACCGGCTGGGGTTCATGCAACTCGATTGGCGGTACATGGTGATGTGGGGCGTCGCCTTCTTCTTCATGTATCTCGCCGTCAAGAAAAAATACGAACCCCTTCTCCTTCTTCCGATCGGGTTCGGCATTTTTCTGGTGAACCTGCCCCTCGCCCCGCTGATGGGCGACCACGAGCTCTTCTGGATTTTCCACCACTACGGGGTCGAATGGGAGGTCATCCCCTGCGTGATCTTTCTTGGCCTCGGGGTCATGACGGATTTCGGACCCATGCTGGCCAATCCGAAATCGCTGATCATCGGCGCAGGAGCTCAGTTGGGAGTCTTTGTTACCTTTCTCGGCACGTACGTTTGTGGATTCACCCTGCCCGAGGCGGCGTCCGTTGCTATCATCGGCGGAGCCGACGGTCCGACAACGATCTATCTCACCAATGCACTCGCTCCCCAGTTGATCGGTCCGAACGCCCTGGCAGCCTACTCCTACATGGCCATGGTACCGCTGATTCTGCCCCCCATCGTGAGAGCCCTGACCACCAAGGAAGAGCGCGTCATCGAAATGAAACAGCTCCGACACGTCTCACGGAGGGAGAAGATCTTCTTTCCCCTCATCGGGACGACCGCCATCGGCCTGATGATTCCGGACATCCTTCCACTTCTGGGCATGCTCATGTTCGGGAACTTCATGAGGGAGACCGGTGTGGTGCGAAGGCTTGCGCAAACGGCGGAACGGGAATTGATGAATATCGTCACCATCTTCCTCGGGATTGCCGTGGGCGCGACCATGGACGCCGAGAACTTCCTGAACCCGAAGTCCCTGCTCATCTTCGGCTTCGGTATGTTCGACTTCATCCTCTGCACCATGGGGGGCGTCCTCATGGTGAAGCTCATGAACCTGTTCATCAAAGAAAAGATGAACCCGATCATCGGGGCAGCGGGACTCTCGGCCGTGCCGATGGCTTCACGGGTTTGCCAGGACATGGGCGCAAAGGAGAACCCGAGGAACTTCCTGCTGATGCACGCCATGGGCCCGAACGTTGCCGGCGTGATCGGCACCGCGGCCGCGGCCGGCCTGATGATCGCCATGTTCAAATAGACACGGACGGAAGGCCTCCAGACAGAACCACCCGAACCGGGTGGGTGTTGCACCATAGCGAAAGGAAAGGGATGGAACAGATCTTAAGCCAAGCCATGGAACGCCTTTCCAACCCGGAGGTCCTGTTCGGCCTCGCGGTCCGTTTCTTCGGGGTCTTCATCGTCCTGATCATCGTGATGGGCCTGCTCTTTCTGACGGGCTGGTTCTTCCAGAAGCTCGAAGAGAGGGATAAGGAGGCGGCCCGTTCCGCCCCCGCCGACCCGACGCCCTCTCCTCCCCCTGCATCCCCTCCAAAAGAAACGCCCACTGAGGCTGCCAGTGCTTCTGCCGGATCGGAGGTTCCCGACGAAGTGGCCATCGCGATCGCCCTGGCAATGGTGCCCGACGAGGTTGCCGTGGCCGTGGCCATGGCCCTAAACGAAACGGTCGAGCAGGGAGCTTCCGTTCCCCTGCTTTCCGTTCGGGAGACGGCCCCCACCGGCTGGGAACAACCGGGAAGTGCCTGGAAGATCGTGGGCAGACAGCAGGCGCTCTTTCAGAAGACCTCTCTTTCACGAGACATCACCCCAAAAGGCGAATAGCAGACAGGAAAAGTGCAGACATGAAAAAGGTCGAGTATCTGATCAACGGGAAGCCCTATGTCGTGGAAATTCTCTCCTTTGACGGACGCAGAGGCGACGTGAGGGTCAACAACGTCGCGTACAGCGTCGAGGTTCCGCAGGGACCCGCGATGGGTGCGCCGGTCTACACGGCCCCTGCCCCTTCGGCCCCGCCGCCCGCTCCCGCAGCCCCCGCGCCGGCGGCAACCCCGAAGGCACCCGAAGCAGCCCCGGCGAGCGCACCGACGCCTCCGCCTGCCGCCCCTGCGGCTGCCGCTCCGGCGGCGCCGGCCTCGGACAACATGGTGGTGGCCCCCATGCCCGGTATCATCCTCAGCATACTGGTCAAAGAGGGCGATGCGGTCGAAGCGGGCACCCCGGTCCTCGTCCTCGAGGCGATGAAAATGGAGAACGAGATTCACGCCCCGCGGGCCGGCACGGTCAAGAAACTCCACGTGAGTGAAGGTGCAGAGGTTCGGGCAGGGTCCGAGCTGATCGAGTTCGAGTAGGATCGGGCCCGAAGCGCCGGCGTGAGACGATGGCCGCAGACTCCCTGCTGAGAAGTCCTTGGTGCGCGGGTCCACCTTCTCACGCCTCATATCCAAGCCCCGTACCGTCCTCTTTCCGCAACCAAGCGCTCCGAAACTGGAATCTCCAAGAGATCTCCGTTAGACTCTCCTTGATAGTGGAGCCTCATCGCTCCCCCGTTCCATAAGCGATTCCCGAAACCCCCGGTCAAGATCAGCAGGAGGAATCGACATGCCCCTTCTCGCACGCCTCGCCCGAGTGTGGCGCCGATCCTGGTTTATCCTGAGGATGCGGCTACAGGCCTTTCGAACCCGTACCCGCCTCGACCTCGACGTGGCAAGGAGGTGCAGGCTGGGCAAGGGTCTGAAGATCGTGCTGCAGGGAGGGCACTGCAAGATTACGCTGCGCGACCAGGCACACCTCGGAGAGAGGGTGCAGATCGAAATGAAGGGTGGAGAACTCTACATGGGACCGCGCACGGAGATAAGGGCCGAAGGCGTCATCCACATTTCCGGCAGGCTTCACCTGGAGGAGGCATGCGGGTTCAGCATCCGCAGCGTCATCCACTGCGGTTCCAGCATCGAGATAGGTAAGTACACCGTCTTCGGCGAATACGTGTCGGTACTGGACGGAGAACACGTACATATCCAGACGGACGAGTACTGGTTCTACGGCGACCCTGAATCGCAGAACGTCCTCGACCCGGTCAAGGTCGGCGTCGGTGCCTACATAGGCGGGAAGACTACGGTTCTCAAGGGAACCGAGATCGGTGATTTCTGCCGGATCGGCGCCAATTCGGTCGTGATCGGTAAGATCGAGCCTCATATGCTTGCCGTGGGGGTGCCGGCGAAACCGATCAAGAAACTCATATGATTCGGTTCATGACTGCTAATAGCGAATTGCATGGAAGACAGCAGGGGGGGCTACGATGAGCATGAATTTCGACCTTTCGGAAGAGCACAGGATTTTCTGGGACGCGATGGCTTCGTTCGTGGACAAGGAGATCGCCCCGCTCGTCGACGAGGCAGAGGCAAAGGAGGAATTCCCGGTCCCTCTGTTCAAGCGGCTGGGAGAGCTCGGTTATCTCTGCTGCCGATACCCGGAAGAATACGGCGGGGCTGGTGCGGACAAGATCTCGGAGTGTCTGTACATGGAGGAACTCAACCGGATCTGCGCCGGCATTGCGTCCTGTCTGCTCGCGCACGCCACGCTCTCGACCAGCCCGATCTACGATTTTGGGACGGAAGCACAGAAAGAGGAGTACCTCGTGCCGGCCGTCCAGGGCGACAAGATCGGAGCCTTTGCCCTTACCGAGCCGAACGCGGGCTCGGATGCCGCGAGTATCACGGCAAAGGCCATACGCGAGGGAGACGAGTACATCATCAATGGAACCAAGACGTTCATCACGAACGGATCCATCTGCGACTACGCCCTGGTGGCGGCGTATACAGACCCGACACAGAGGGCAAAAGGGATCAGCCTGTTCATTGTCGACAGGGACAATCCCGGGTTTCATGTGACCCGGAAGCTCGAAAAGGCGGGCCTGAGATCTGCCGACACAGCTGAGCTCGCCTTTGAAGATTGCCGGGTACCCGCAGCAAAGCTGCTCGGGGGCGAGGAAGGCGGATTCGTCCAAGTGGTCAAGACTCTCGTCGGGGGACGGATCTCTTACGGCGGCCGCTGTGCCGGGATGGCCCGGGGTGTGTTCGACATTACGAAACGGTATGTCGAGGATAGGACCCAGTTCGGCAGACCCCTGATCAAGTTTCAGGTCAATCAGTTCAAGATCGCCGAATGGGCCATGTACATAGACATCATGCACACCATCACGTGGAAGGCCGCCTGGATGTACGACCTGGGCCGGGATTGCACCCGGGAGGCTTCTATGGTTAAACTTTTCTGTAGTGAGACGGCCCAAGACATCATCAACCAGGCCATTCAACTCTTCGGCGGATACGGCTTCATGATGGAGTACCCGATCCAGCGGTTCTGGAGAGACTCACGGGTGCTCACGATCACCGAAGGGGTCCCGGAAATCCATCGCGGCATCATTTACAGAAGCCTGGATGGGGGATAGTCCTGGCCGCAGGGTTCCCTGCGACGCCGGAAAGGATCGAGAGACCATGGAAAGCACCGCGGAAAAAACCGTTGAATCATCCGCGCAGGCAATCTCCATCGCCCTCTGCGGAAAGGGTGGAGTGGGCAAGACCGCACTGTCCACACTGATGGTTCACGGACTCATGCAGACGAAGAAGCGAATCCTGGCCGTGGATGCGGACCCGGCCATGGGCATGACACTGGCGCTCGGAGCGGGCAGGCCGAAGACACTCGGGCAAATACGTGAGCACGTGATACAGGTCGCCCGCAAGCGGGACAGCCAGGAGACGGAGCGGGTCGCCGACATGGTGGACTACTACCTGCTCGAGTCCCTGGTAGAGAAAGAGGGGTTCAGCCTTCTGGCAATGGGCCGTACCGAGGTCCTGGGCTGCTACTGTCCTGTGAACAGCCTGCTCAGAGAAGCCGTGGAGACATTGAGTGCATCCTTCGACCTGATGGTGCTGGACGCCGAGGCGGGCCTCGAGCAGGTCAACCGAAAGGTTCTCCGGAAGGTGGACAACCTGGTGGTTGTCTCGGACCCGTCCGCAAGGGGTTTTCATACGGCAGGTACCATGAAGGAGCTCGTCGAATCCCAGTCCGAGCTTCGACCGGGTCGCATCGGGCTCGTGGTCAATCGGTGTGAGCCGGGCTCAGAAAAGGATTGGGAGAAGAACGCCCAGGAACAGGGGCTCGAACTGCTCGGAACGATCCCGGAGGACGAACGGCTTCGGAACATGGACCGTGCAGGAGAAAGCCTTCTGGATCTTCCGGCCGAATCGGGTGCGATGCGCGGGATAAGCTCCGTGCTAAGTCGCCTGGCCCTGATCTAAAGTAGATCCGCAGCCCTTGCAGATGGGCGAATCGGTCGGTGTCTCCACGCTGCAGTAGGGGCACTTGCAGGAACCCTTCTCTTTCTTCCTGGCCGGAGCCCCCTTCGCGCCGGACCTGGCTTCACTCGAAGGCTTGCCGTTCCGCTCATAGTAGTCGTGGATCGCCGCGTGCAGGGCGTCGGCACCCAGGTTCGAGCAATGGAGCTTGTTGGTCGGCAAACCATCCAGGGCCTCGGCCACATCCTTGTTCGTGATCTGCAGGGCCTCCTCCAATGCCTTCCCCTTGGCCATGTCGCTGATCATGCTCGAGACGGCGATAGCTGCGCCGCAGCCGAAGGTCTGGAACCGGACGTCCGCAAGCTTCCCCTCGCTGACCTTGATCGTGAAGGTCATGATGTCCCCGCAGGCAGGATTCCCTACCTCACCCAGTCCATCCGCATCTTCAATGGCCCCCACATTGCGGGGGTTGGCGAAATGGTCCATCACTTTCTGGCTGTACTTCATCTTCGCATGACTCCTGTCTTCAAGGGCTGTCGAAAAGCCCCTGGGGAATGGTTAGGTTTTCCCCGCTTGCTTTGCCTTCCGATAGAGGGGAGACATGTCCCGTAAGCGTTGAACAATGGGCGGAAGGGCCTCCACCACCCGATCCACCTCTTCCACACGATTGTCCTTTCCAAGGCTGAACAGGAGACTTCCCTGTGCCAGGGCAGCATCTATGCCCATGGCCAGCATGACGTGCGAAACCTTGAGTGAACGGGAGATGCATGCCGAACCGCTCGCGATTCGAATCCCTTCCATGTCCAGGAACAGAAGCATCGACTCTCCTTCCACGAATTCCACGGCGATGCTCAGAATGTTCGGCAGCCTCTCTGTGGGATGCCCGAGTGCATACACCTGGGGGACCCGCTCCAGGAGGCCTTCCTGCAGACGATCCCGCAAGGCCCGGATGTGGCGCGTTCTGTTTTCCATCTCGCCCATGGCCGCCTCGGCAGCCACACCCATCCCCACGATGGCCGGCACGTTCTCCGTGCCCGCGCGGCGACCCTTTTCCTGGATACCCCCGTCCAGCAGGGGTTGCACCCGGACTCCCTTGCGCACATACAATGCGGCAGCCCCCTTGGGTCCGTGGAAGGAATTCGCGGTCAGACTCATCAGGTCGACCCGCAGGGCCTCCACATCCACCGGAATGTTTCCTACGGTGGCCACAGCATCCGTGTGGAGCAGAACCCCCTTCTCACGCGTGATCTTCCCGATTTCCGCTATGGGCTGCAAAGTGCCCACTTCGTTGTTGCCGTGCATGATCGAGACGAGAACCGTCTGGGGGGTAATCGACCTCTCCACCTCCTCCGGGTCGACGCAGCCGAACCTGTCGACGGAAAGCTGGGTGACCTGGAAACCGGTCTTCTCCAGCGTCCGGATCGCGTGCATGATGGAGAAGTGCTCCACAGGAGAGACGATAATGTGTGAACCTCTGTCCCGGTACGCCAGAGGAATGCCCTTCAGGGCAAAGTTGTTTGCCTCGGTCCCACAGGAGGTGAAGACGATCTCACCCGGGTCCCCGGCGTGAATCAGCCGGGCCGTTTGCAGGCGGGCCTGTTCGATCGCCTCCTCGCACCGCTCCCCAAGCGCGTGCATGCTCGATGGATTGCCGAAGTCCTCTTTCAAGAACGGAATCATCGCGTCCACGACCTCGGGCAGAAGAGGGGCTGCAGCGACGTGGTCGAAATAGATGCCTCTGTCCGGTTCCATTCGGTAATTCCTATCGTTTTCCTAGGTAATATTCACAATATAAGCCCGCACACACCCCCGGTCAAGCCGGAACCCTTCCGGCCCAGGGGCAGAGACCCCGGGCACCGGGAGACGGATGCCCTCACCTTTGGGATGGGAAGCGGTTCGTGAATGTTTCAGCTAGGAGCCGAGAAGACGGACCAGGTCGTTCAGGGTGGCGGATGCGAGGAGCAGGACCAGCCAGAACAAAGAGGCGTGCATCAGCAGCCGCAAGGATCGTTCGCCGATGGGCCTTTTGAGCACCTTCTGAAGGAAGGTCAGCAGAATCTGGCCCCCATCCAGAACGGGAAGGGGCAGCAGGTTGAAGAAGCACAGGCTCGCGCTGACAAAGGCGAGAAGGTAGAACAAGGAGGCCGGACCGGCCGAGGCTGCTTTTGAAGAGAGGTGGAACAGATAGACGGGTCCCACCAGCTCTGACGGGGGAATCTCGGCCGTCACGAGGCCTGCAATGGACTGGGCCATGAGCCTGGACAGGAGCCAGAGTTTGTTTACGGATTTCTCCAGCGCCCGGTAGGGCCCAAGCCGGAGCCGAATCGTCTGATCCGCCGGGTGAATTCCAAGGGCCTCTCCTCCTCCAGGCGACAACACCAGGATTCGGACCTTGGTGTTCGCTTCATGGCCGGGCCCTTCCAACCCTCCCCCTCGCCGAACGGTCAGGGTTACCGGGTCCAGCCCGTCCATTTCGAGGGCCAGAACAAGCTGGGACCATGTGATCACCCTCTTCCCGTCGACCTGAAGGACCCTGTCCCCGGCCTCGAGCCCGGCGATGGCTTCCCTGCTTCCGGGGACCACGCTCGAAACGACCGGCTCATGGTCACGGTAGCCGATCACGGAGTACACGAGCCAGAACAGGAAGACCACGAAGAGCAGGTTCGCGGCGGGTCCGGCAAAGAAGACGAGTATTCGCTTCCAAGGGGAAACGCAATCCATGCAGGAGGTGCCCGTGTCGTGTTGGTGCCCCTGGGCGAGCTGAACGAACCCGCCGATCGGCACTGCAGAAATGCAGTAGTCCGTGCCTCTGTACTTGACCCCGAACAGACGCGGCCCCAGGCCGAGAGAGAATCGTAGGCTCGGTACCCGAAACGCCTTCGCCATGAGCAGGTGCCCTGCTTCGTGAACGAGGACGAGTAGGTTTACGGCCAGAATCGCCTCCAGAAGATGTATCAGATAGGTCATTCGCTGCTCTCCCCGGCCCTGGTTTGGGGGGACAATTAGCAAACTGTGTGCCGGAGGGCGAATCGAGGAGGGCGGGAACGGATCCATCCTTCTGGAAGAAGGTGCAATCCGTCTTTCTTCCAGGATTTACGGGGGGTATGCAATCTGGTGAAAAATCCCCCCCCGGCTGGGGGGGGAGGTGAATCGTGCTGCCGAATCCGCAAACAGGCAGAAACTGCCGGCCGGTTATGTCAATCCGTTGACGATAGTCTCTCTCTCAAGATCTTCTCGCACTGTTCAATGTCCTTCTTCACGTCTTCTTCGGAGCGGTCCTGCATCCACGCGATTTCGTAAGGCTCGAAGCCCTCCATTCTCTCCAGAAGAAACGCGGACCGGGCAGGAGAATGGGTGGCACTGAGGGTCTGGAAGATTCCGTTCATCTGCTCTTTCTCATCCAGAGCGCTTGCAGGATCCGGAAGGTGTGCGTCCGGCATCACATCCCCATAAAGGAGGACATCCTCCACCTGGTAGAAAGCAAGGACCTCCTCCCCGAGATCGCTCACCTGCCATCGCGGATCTTGGTGGGAGAGCTCCTCTTCGAGCGAGATCCCGCTCTCTTCCTTGTCCTGGTAGTTCCTGATTTCGTCCCGGATGATCTCGTCGGCCAAACGATACATGGTGGCAGGAGAGAACTCTTCCTCCGGCCGGGAGCGGAACAGTTCATACCCCCTCACGAGGATATCGTCCACCACCTCGCCCGGCCTCAGGTGGTTCACCGGGATGTCCCCAGCGAGCTGGGCGAAACGAATCAGGCGTCTCACATGGCTATAGAGTTCCTGAAGAACGAGTCCCAGGCGCGAGACGAATCGGTCCCGCATCTCCCCTTCATCCGCCGTCTCCCCCCAACCGGTGGCACCACCGACCGCATCCTGGATCGCCTGAACCTGTTGCACGCTCTTGGCTCTGAGGTGTTCCTTGCGCACAACGGCCGATTGTACCTTGATCTGTTCCAGCAACGCCTGCTTCGCATCGGTAACAAGAGCCATGAGGGTGCGCCCTGTTCGCTCCACGATCAGGTTCTTCCCCGGCATTCGGAGGCTTATGGTCAGACGATACGCCCCGTCCTTCTGCTGCACCAGATGCACGCGAAGCCTCTTTTCCTCGGGTCGAAACCGGAACAAGACCTGCTTCAACCGCGGGACAAATTCCTCCAGCTCCTTGTCGACGCCATCTTTGGTTCGGTGGTGTATCCCCGGGGCGTTCAGGATAATCTGCATCAGGGCCTCCTCCTTTCTGCGTCTCGATTGCTCGGTCCGTCTCATTCTGAGACGCCGCGAGACGTCCTTATGATTTATATTATAAGGAAAAGCGGTCGTCCGAGAAAAGAAATTTCCGAGACAGCCGGGGGATTTCGAGTGTTCGAAGCAGGAAAAAAAAAGAATCCCCGGAAGGCAACGCTCGCCCTCCCGGGGATCCTATCGAGTATCTTCGAATGGACTGCAGAGGCTAGTCCTCCAGCGTAATGCACTGCGTCGGACAGCTGTCGATCGCCTCCTGAATCAGGTCCTCCGGACCTCCGGTCTCCATGATGACCTCTGCGGTATCCGCCCCGTCGTCCATCTTGAACACCTCAGGGCAGACCTCTACGCAGGTACCGCACGCTACGCACTCATCCGCATCGATTACGACCTTCTGTGCCATCAGCTCCTCCTCCTTATGCTTAAGGATGATCCTGCCAACCCCATTTCACCGGCCAAGGCCTTGCGCAAGGGCAAGAAAAGAAACTATATTCCTAACATATTCCACATACTTTGCCAAGGAGTCAACATGGACCCGGATACGAACGTGGTGCTCATCGGAATGCCCGGAGCGGGAAAGAGCACGCTCGGGGTTCTCCTTGCCAAGGAACTCTCGCGATCCTTCCTGGATACGGATATCCACATCCAGGCCCGGGAGGATCTCGCGCTTCAATCGATCATCGAAAAGCAGGGAGTCGAACACTTCCTCCGGGTCGAGGAAACGCATATTCTGTCTCTGAACCTGAAGAGGCACGTCATCGCGACCGGGGGCAGTGTGGTTTACAGTCCCAAGGCGATGGAACATCTCAAGCGTCGAGGCATCGCGGTTCTTCTGGATTTGTCCCTGCCCCTTCTCTTCGAGAGGATTCAGGACATGGACTCACGCGGAATCGCCATGGCCCCGGGCCAGGATTTGGGGATTCTCTACCGAGAGAGGAAGCCCCTTTACGACCGCTACGCCGACATCCGCATCGCCTGCGATCACAAGGGGCACGAGACAGTCCTTCGGGAGGTCCTTTCCTGCCTCGCTTCATACTAGCGTCCGGGCCGGATCCGCTACTTCCCCTCCCCGTTCCGGTGCTTGTAATCCAGGGCCGCTCGAATGAATTCCCGGAACAAGGGGTGGGCGTTCATGGGACGGGATTTGAACTCGGGATGGAACTGACAGCCGACGAACCACGGGTGGCCCTTCAGCTCGACGACCTCGACGAGGTCACCCTTCGGGCTGAGTCCGCTGCAGGTGAGCCCCTCTTTGGCAAGGGCCTCCCTGTATGAATTGTTGACCTCGTAGCGATGACGATGCCTTTCCCGGATCTCCGAACACCCGTAAATGCTCTGCGCGACCGTACCCGCCTGCAGGACGCAGGGGTAGGCCCCGAGCCTCATCGTCGCACCTTTGGTCTGGACACCCACCTGGTCCGGCATCAGATCGATGACCGGATGGGGGCTGTCCGGGTCGAATTCCGTGCTGTTCGCCCTTTCGAGCCCGCACACATCCCGGGCAAAGGAGATGATGGCTGTCTGCATTCCGAGACAGATCCCGAGATAGGGGATACCCGCCTTTCTGGCATGGGATGCAGCCAGCACCTTTCCCTCGATCCCCCGGTCCCCGAATCCCCCGGGCACCAGGATGCAGTCGAGGCCATCCAGATGATTCCCGATCCCTTTCTGCTCCAGATCCTCTGAATCGATGAACTGGATCTCGACCTTGCTCTCGTTGGCGATTCCCCCGTGGACAAGGGCTTCGTTCAGGCTCTTGTAGGACTCGGCCAGGTCCACGTATTTGCCCACCATACCGACGACGACCTCGTCTTTCGGATCCTTGACCCGCCGGACGACCTCTTCCCACTTGTCCAGGCGGGGAGCCCCGGTCCAAATGTTCAGGAACTCGATGATCTTGTCGTCCAGGCCTTCCTGATGGAACAGAAGGGGAACCTCGTAGATACTGTCCACATCCCGGGCCGTGATCACCGCATCCTTGTCCACATTGCAGAACAGGGCGATCTTCCCTTTCAGGTCCTTGGACAGGAATTTTTCCGTGCGACAGAGCAGGATCTGGGGTTGGATACCGATCTCCCGGAGGACCTTGACGCTGTGCTGGGTCGGCTTGGTCTTCAGTTCACCGGACGTACGCAGGTAGGGGACCAGGGTGAGATGGACATAGCAGACGTTCTGGCTTCCGAGGTCGGTCCGCAACTGCCGAATCGCCTCGAGGAACGGCTGTCCTTCGATATCCCCGGCCGTGCCTCCGATCTCGACGATGGCGATGTCCGCCATGCCTTCCAGTCGAAGGATCCTTTCCTTGATCTCGTCGGTGATGTGAGGGATCACCTGGATCGTCTTGCCCAGGTAGTCGCCCCTGCGCTCCTTCTTGATGACCGTCTCGTAGACCTTGCCCGTGGTGAAATTGTTGATCTTGCCCATGGAGGCCTTGGTAAACCGCTCATAGTGCCCCAGGTCCAGATCGGTCTCTGCACCATCGTCGGTGACGAACACCTCTCCGTGCTGAAATGGATTCATGGTGCCCGGGTCGACATTGATGTAAGGATCCAGCTTCTGCAGGGTCACCCGCAGGCCGCGGGCCTCCAGGAGGGCCCCGATCGCCGCAGATGCCAGTCCCTTGCCCAGGGAAGAGAGAACGCCGCCCGTCGTGAAGATGAACTTTGTCCGCATAGGATCCTTTCTTCCGCTTTGTCCCGAGGTTCTCCGGCTTATTCCCCACGGAAGAATATCCGTATCCGGGGGACCCGTCAAACGGATAGAACAGGGCAAAGGGGAAAGGTAGAAGGGACAAGGGATTGCATCGCTAAAGGATCATCCGAGCGAGGACATCGGTCAGGTCGGCAAGCCCCAGGGAGGCATCGCCCGACTGTGCACCTGTGGTGAGGTTCTGCAGACAGAAGGGGCACGTGGTAACAAGCAGGCTCGAGCCCGTGGCCCGGGCTTCATCGATCCGGGCGCGGCTGGACTCCAGGGCCCAACCGGGGAAGGCGGAACGCACCCCTCCGCCCGCACCGCAACACCAGGCGCTCTCCCGGGTTCGGGCCATCTCTGTGAGTTGCACACCCGGGAGTGACTCCAGCAGCTTGCGGGGAGGGTCGAAGACGCCGCAATGTCGTCCCAGATGACAGGGATCATGGTAGGTGACTTCCACCGTTGTCTCCCTGTCCGGCTTGAGGCGGCCTGCATCGAGGAGCTCCAGCAGGTACTCGCTCGAATGCACCACGCGGGCCGACATTTCTCCGAAGGGGGGATAGTCCTGGCACATGGTTTTGAAGCATCCCGCACAGGAGGTCACTACCGTAGACACGCCGAGCCTCTCGACGAGCTCCAGGTTCTTCTCTGCGAGTTCCCTCGCCACGGCTCTCTGTCCGATTCGCAGGAAGACCGACCCGCAGCAGATCTCCTCCTCACCGAGAACCCCGAAATCAACGCCCGCCTCCTGGAGCAAGCCCGCCGTGTTACGAGCGATGTGCTGCAGGGCCGGATCGAGGGCGGCCGTACATCCGACGAAATAGAGCACCTCCGCCTTGGTCGGGCCGTCCGGGTCCAGGATTCTGACCCGCTCCTCCCGCAACCATTGAAGGCGTCTTCTGCGGGGCTGCATCCAGGGGTTGCGGTACTGAACCAGGCTTTCCCGCAATCTCCTGTGGGGGGCAAAGTGCGTACCCACGCGGTCGACCGATTCGGAGCGCAGTGCTTCGAACACCTCGAGGATCCTTTCCCGGACGCTCATCGGGCATTGCTCGGCACAGTTGCCACAGAGGGTGCATGCGAACAGCTTCTCCAGAACACCTTGGTCCTCCCAGGGAAGCACCCCCTCCTTGAGCCCCCTGGCAATCCAGATCTTCCCGCTTGCGAAATACGCCTCGAACCGAAAGTGCTCCCCTGCCGGACAACTCGGCTCGAACAAGCCGGGCCCGGCCTTGCATGTTCCGCAACGCACGCATTTGACGATGTAGGGGTCTATCTCGGTGTAATCCAGCATGTTCAGAGCCCCCACCGACCCGGGTTGAGAATCCCCTGCGGGTCCAAGCAGGCCTTGATCCTTTCCATGAGCCCGAACATGCCGTGGTGATCACGCTCCCGAATCTTCTCCACGGCCCAGCCCGCAGGCTTGTAGGGAACATAGTGGAGATCCAACAACCGATCTGCCAGACGGCTCAGGGTCTCCCTAACCAGAGCCAGTTCTCCGGGATCTGCCCTGTCAAAATGAAGGATAAACCTCAGGACCCAGAAGTGCCCTCCCTTCATGGGCCTCGCCACCAGAATGGGTGGGAATCCCGCCGCGACCAGGATCTCGAAGCAGGCCTCCACTCCCTTCGGCCAGGTCCTGCCCGGGCCGTAGGAGCCTACCCAGGTCATCCCCCCCGGACCGTAGTCGAGGAGGAAGTCCAGCGTGGTCGGGAAGTCGGCCACCTTTGCATGTCCGGGGTCGATGCGGATCAGGTCGCCCACGTCCAGGGGATCTTCGAATTCGCCCCCTTCTTCCCTGACCTCGGCGAGGACCTCCCGCATGATCTGCTCTTTTACCTCCCTGTGGGCCTCACTCTCCGCGTACAGATCACAGTAGACGAACAGCGCGGGCTCCCCTTCGCAATAAGCGAGAGGCCCACGCGCCCCGAAGAGCATCTTGCCCAGAGGCCAGGAGAGGCATGCCAGATCGTCGAAGATGTCCTTACGGCAAAGCCCGAGCATGAGCCGGTAGGCCGTGTCCGCGTCGTAGACCGCGAGGAAGTGCCGTTTCCTCACCGGAGGTTCCGGCCAGATCTGAAGGGCGCCCTTGGTCACGATCCCGGTTGCGCCCTGCCAGCCGAGAAACATGCCCGCCAGATCGGGCAAGGGTGACCGGGAGTGCCAGGAGTCTACGATCGCACAAGACCCGACTCGCACCCGTTCCCCTGTCGGCAGCACGACCTCGAGCCCGTTCACCCACTCCGACATGGCTCCGTGTCGCATGCTCATGTTGTTCAAGCCGTCCATCAGTGCGTTGCTCAGTACGGATGTCTGCGGAGGCGCCAGGGGATAAGAGTAGCGAAAGCCTTTGTGGTGCTTCTCCAGGTGGGCGCGGATCATTCCGAACGTGACGCCCGGCTCGACGACCATGTAAAGGTCTTCTTCGTTGACCTCCAGAATGCCCCGCATCCTCTTCAGGTCCACGATCACAGCGTCCCGGCCGGGAATCGTCAGGCCGCCCATGTTGAGCCCGTACGAAAAGGGCACCAAGGGAACTCGGAAACGGTTCGCTTCCCGGACGACCCTCTGCACCTCTTCTGCTGTGCCGGGCATGACCACCCCGAGCGGTCCGCGGGGTTCGTTTTCGGTCAAGTCCTGCGAGTAGACGTAGCAGGTGGCCGGATCCGCAGCCACGAATTCGTTCCCCACAATCCCGGCGAGAGCTTCCAGGAAGGTCTGTTGATCCTCCCGGACGTCTCCGGCCGGGATCTTCTCCGTCATGACTCTTTCCTTTCTCACGGCGCCCGCCGTCAGATGGCCGGGAAGAGGAGGCTTATCACCCCAGCCGCAGGATGCGCATCAACTTCGGGGCATAGACCCACCCCCTCAAGCTTCTAGGCCGGACCCGCAGCCTTCGCGCCAGGACGGCCCGAACGGGATTGGCCCCAAGAGCCAGGGACAGCAGGGAAGGCAGATCTCCGGAGATTTCGAGATCCGGCCTCCCCCGATTTCCGTCCTCCGCCAGAATGCGGTCGGACTCGAAGAAGAGGGTTGTCGCCATCTTTCGGGTCCGGACCCGGACCGTGAGCACCCTCGACGCCATCACCCGTGACATCCGGGGATCTTGCAGGCTGCGATCCAGAAGCCGTTTCAGCATGAGCGTCAGAAGGCTCGTCCCGCCCGGTTCCTGGACCTCGACCGACTCCATCATTTCGACTTCGCTTCTCTCTCCGGACGGCCCATCCCGATTCACTCGCCCACTTCGTCGGGAAAGGCCTGCTCGAGATCCTTGACAATCCTCTCGGCCCTTTCCTGGTCGTTCATCGGGACCTCAACGTAGCCCCATCCCTTCTGAGCCTCGTAGATCCCATCGTAGGCCGTATCGTGGAAAGTCCTGATCAACACCGTGAAACCCTCCTGCTCCAGGGCGGCCCGGAATCGATCCGCCTCGAAGGCGTTCTCCGCAACCTTGACCGGAACGAAGGCTTCCTTGGCCAATCGCTCTCTCTCCGCCTCCTCCTGCTCGACTCTCCTCTGGTACTCATCGGCCGAGATGAGAGGAATCTGGCAGTCTGCACATTCCTCGATCTCCTCTCTGTATTCGGCCTCGCACTCCGGGCAGTACTTCATAGGTTCTCTCCTCCTGGCCTTGCCGGGTTCTTTCGCCGATTTGAACTATGGATGCGGATCGGCTATTCTTCAAATTTAATTATACCCGGTATCCATTGTTCGTCTTCCCCCGACCGAGGACCTTTGCGTAATGGCCGTGTTCGTGACGGGCGCAACAGACGTCGTCGGCGCCAACATCGTTCGAGCCCTGACCCGAAAGGGAGAAACCGTCCGGGTATTACTGCGAAACAACGATCGCTACAATGACGTTCTGAGCAACCTCCCGGTCGACCCCATCTATGGGGACCCGAGCGATCCGAACGCCCTGCGGCGGGCCATGAAGGATTGCACGGCCGTCTATCACACCGAAGAGATCAACCCGGTCGAGTACTGCCCTCCCACGGCCTACATGGCCGTCAATGCGGAGGGAACGCGTCGGGTTCTTCAGGTGGCCCTCGAGAGGGAAATCCCACGAGTCGTCTTCACGAGCTCCGCCTTCGCTGTCGGGCAGGGCGATTCCGATACCCTAGCGACAGAAACCACCGAGTTCAACCTGACCCACCTTGAGGATCCCTACGTAGAATCAAAGCGCAAGGCAGAGTCGATTGCAAGGGCCTTCCTGGAAAAGGGGCTGGAGGTCGTGATTCTGAACCCCGGGCTCGTGCTGGGACCGCTGAGCGTTCGTCCCACGATCGGCACTTCTCTGGTCCGCCTCTCCGGCACCCTGACGAAGCTGTATCCGAGCGGAGGCATCCTGATCTCCGACGCCGAGGACGTGGCAAGAGCGCATCTCGTAGCGATGGAAAAAGGCGTATCGGGTGAGAGATACATCGTCGGCACGGAGAACACGAAGTACTTCCTTCTCCTGGAACTCCTCTATACCGTCTCCGGCTTCCGCCCCATGTCCATCCCGCTGCCACGCTTCTCCGCAATCCTTATGGGCTGGCTCTCCGATTCCCTTGCAAAGGCCTTCGGAAGATCCATCCCCTCGATCCCCTCCCTGTCGGTCGTCAAGAGAACCTATGTGGACCTCTTTCTGTCTTCGGAAAAGGCGACTCTCGAGTTGGGTATGACCTGGACCCCGCTGAAGGAAACCCTTGACAAGACGGTCGGGTGGCTCAGAAAGAACCGGATGATCTGACCGACCATGCTGTCGTGTTTTTCCCTCCCTTGTGCTACCATTTTCTGTTTGACAAGGGCGAGCAGGCTGTTGAATCACTCCGGTGCTCGATCGAATAGGGAATCACGTCGATGGAACGATCTTCTCCTTTGCATGCGCCCCTTTCCGTGGACGGCCACACGCCCGTGGCCCCGGATCGGCTGCGCTTGCGTACGGATCCTCCCCAGCTTCGCTTCGACCCGAGGGAGAAACGGATTGCTTCGGATCTGTCCTATCACCAACCCAGGGCCGAGAACGCACTGACCCTGGGAATCCGGATGAAGAACGCCGGGCATATTTTCCTTTGCGGTCCGACCGGCACCTGCAGGAAGGCGATCATAGACACAGCCCTGAAGCGGCATGCGAGGCCGATCGCGGACGCAAAAGACTACCTCTGCGTCCATTCCGCGACGGCTGAACCGGCCCGGCCTCTGTGGATCTCGCTGGCCGCGGGCCGGGGACGCGCATTCCTCTCATGTATCGACGATTCCATACGAGCCTGCCGTGACCGGCTCCGCTCCCGGGTCTTTCGATCAACCCCGGAGTCGGCAAGACTTCTCAATCCGGCGGAGCAAGAGGCCTGGAGGCGGGAAGTAGACGACTGGCGGGAAGCCCGAATGGGTCAGATTCGCCAGGTGGGATTCGACCCGGCTGCCCTCGAATATATCGATGCCCTTCACGAGGCACTCGCGGAGCGGATGAGGCGAGGAGCCGAGTTAGCGGACCTGCACAGTCACGGGAGCGCCTCCGCCCAGGGTCTCGAGTGGCTGCTCCATGAGGCGGAGCGGCTCTCCGATTACCGGCCTCACCTGATGCGCGAGGCATCCGGCGGGCAAGTTCCCATCGTCTTCGAGCCGCACCCCACCTTCAGCAACCTGTTCGGGGGTGCCGTGTGCGACCCGACGGGCGGCCGACGGCCCGAATCCGATCGCTGGCTCTTGCAGGCCGGTTCCCTCTTACGGGCGCAGGGCGGATTTCTGGTCCTGGATTTCGAGGAAGTCGCAGCCGAGCCGGATGTCTGGAGACATCTGAAGCGGTGTCTCAGGTACGAACTCCTCGAGATACCGGTTCAGGATCCGGCGTCTGGAGCACCGATGAGTCTCCTGAAGCCCGACCCGATTCCGCTGAAAGCGAGGCTCGTGGCATGGGGAGACGAGAAGCTCTACCAGGAATTCTATGAAAGGGACCCGGCTTTCGGTGAGCTCTTCACGATTCGAGCAGACCTGGACACCCAAATGGACCGAAACGAAGAGAGCGTCGAAGGCTATCTCGATTTCCTGAGGCATTGCTGTGAGACCGAAGGGCTGCTCTTGTTCGAACCGACCGGTGCTGCTTCGTTCATCGATGCGGGCGCCGAGCTTGCGGGCAAACAGAAGAAGCTGTCCACTCGATGGACGGCGCTTGCCGAACTCGTCAGAGAGGCCTCCTACCTCGCCGGGCAGGAAGGAAGCACCTCGGTGCTGGAACGCCACGTAGAGCAAGCCCAGGAAGAGAGAAGATACAGAAGAAATCTGAGCGAAGAGCAATTCGATGATCTGATACGTGAGGAGTCGGTGCTCATTCAGACCGAAGGGACCAAGGTCGGACAGGTGAATGGAATCGCCCTGTATGAGACAGAGGACTACCTGTTCGGCAAACCCTGCCGAATCACCGCCCAGACCGGGATGGGCCGCTCCGGGGTCGTCAACATCGAGCGGGAGGTCAACCTGAGCGGCAAGATACACGACAAGGGCGTGCTCATCCTCTGCGGGTTCCTGAAAACCCGGTTTGCCCAGAACAAGCCCTTGACGCTCGGCGCAAGCCTCTGCATCGAGCAGTTCTACTCCGAGATCGACGGCGACAGCGCCTCCCTGGGCGAAATCTGCGCCTTGCTCTCGAGCCTGGCCGACGTACCCATCCGACAGGGCCTCGCGGTCACGGGCTCGATCAGCCAGTTTGGGGATGTGCAACCCATAGGATGCGTGAGCGAAAAGATCCTGGGTTTCTTCGATATCTGTTTCCATCGTGGACTCACCGGGGACCAGGGCGTGATCATCCCCGCCGGCAATGTGGAGGACCTGATGCTACCCTCCAGGGTGGTGCGCGCGGCCGAAGCGGGAACCTTCCGCGTTTACGCCGTCCGGACCGTTGACGAGGCGATGGAGATCCTCACGGGGCGACCGGCCGGGCACCCGGACGGCCAGGGACGGCTCCCCCAGGGAAGCCTGAACGGGCTGGTCGACGAGCGCCTATGGGAGCTCGCCACCGGGCTCCGAGACTTCCTGGGGGATGAAGAAGAACCGGATGATGGAGAAGAGGACGGGCCTTACGGAGAATGAGCTAGGCCTCGCTTCTCGTAGAGCGCCCTTTCAGATCGACTTTTCGCAGGAGGTTCATGGATGGCAAACGATGCTCCCCGCGCTTCCGGATCAAGCGGCCCCGAGGGCGACCGTCTACCCACGGGACTTGCACTGGCCATCGGCAGCATGCCCCACGAGGATGTTCATCTCGCTCTCGACCGGATCCTCGAGGCCTGCCCCGAGGCCCCCTGCTGGCCGCAGCTTCCTGCCCTGGGCTTTCAGGAAAACATGATGACCCAGTTCTCCGAAGGGGTCCCCTGCATCCGGGTCGATCTGGAAAAGAACAAGTTGTTCTTCACGCGACCCGAGGCCTGCCCCGAAGAGCTCGCGCAATTCTACGAGGAATACCTCAAGGCGGAGGAAACAGGAGACCTGTCACCTTTTGCCCTTTCCGAATCCTATGCGATCGGGTTGTACGCCTTCCTTGGAAAACTCTCCCGGCCCGGCAGGCCTTCGCTTCGCCTTGTGAAGGGACAGATCACCGGGCCCCTGACATTCGGACTCTCCATCCTGGATGAGGAGGGCCTGCCCGCGTTGTTCGACGAGACCCTCGAAGATGTCGTCCGGAAGGCAATCTTGATGAAATCCTTGTGGCAGATCGAATGCCTGGCGCCCCTGGGAGAGAAACAGATCCTGTTCGTTGACGAGCCGATCCTCGCGGCCTTCGGCTCTTCGGCATACATCAACCTTACCCGGGAACAGGCGGTCGCCGTGCTTCAGGAAAATTTCTCAGCTGTGAAGGCAAGAGGAGCCCTGGTGGGGAGTCATTGCTGCGGGAACACGGACTGGAGCCTGATGGTGGAGGCCGGAGTGGATATCATCAATTTCGACGCCTATGTCTACATGGATACCATCGGGCTCTATGCGGAGTCTCTTGCCGCTTTCCTCGACCGTGGCGGGTATCTCGCCTGGGGCATCGTTCCAAGCCAGTCCCTGGAGGTTCGGCCCCGGCCGGAGGAGCTTCTGGAAAGCCTACGGCGAGGGATCGACGCGCTGAGCGAGAAAGGCGTCTCAAGAGAAAAGCTGCTGGCAAACCTGTTGCTCACCACGAGCTGTGGGCTCGGAACGTTGACGGAAGCAGAATCCGAGTCCGCGTTGATCGAGCTCAAGACACTTGAGGGTCTCGTTCGAGAAAGACTGGTAGGGAGTTAGTGTCCTGACCCAGAAATAGCATTGCACAGATTGCTACGTGATTGGGAGCTAGTTAGGTTCGGGATCGAACAGGTGTTCGTAGAGGATCTTTTCGGCCACTCGCGTGCTGTTCGGGTCCCATGAACCGGACGCAATCCGGCGGCGTATCTCGCTCACCTTGTCGGGTCGGATGTCTGGAACCCGCCGGATGTACTCGAGCACCCAATCAAAGGATCCCTGGGGCATTTCGATCTCTTCACCCTCCGTGCAAGCATTGCCGAGTCTTCGAGGACCAACCAAGTCAGACAAGAGCGACGCCTTGCCGGCCATCGCTGTCGCCTGTTTCCTTTCTATCAAGATCGGATGTTCGGAAGCCTTGCATTAGCTGTAAGAGGTTTCATTATTGTAACAAGCACAAGTACATAGGGCATTTGATGAGAAAGAAGGCGAAAGGTCAAAGGGAAAAGAGTCAAGGGCTGGACAACGATGGGAAGAAGGTTTTCAAAAGGCAAGAGGATAGATTGCGACACTCTATTGATTAAGTCTTCAATCCTTGAACCATCCCTTTCGCCTTTGCCCTTTTCCCCTGGGCCTGGGATCACCACCACGACGCAGCGAAATGGGTGTCCCTGCGGTTGGTCCGCTAGGAGAAGGAGTTCAAGATCTTGCCGCGAAGCCGGAGAACGGCCTTTGTGTGGATCTGGGAGATCCGGGATTCGGTGATGTCAAGGACCTCGCCGATTTCTTTCATGTTCAGGTCGGCGTAGTAATAGAGAGACACGACAATTCTCTCTTTCTCCGGGAGGACCTCGATCGCATTCTGTAGCACCTGTCTCACGCGACGTATGTTCAAATCGCGAAACGGATCGGTCCCTTTCCAGAAATCGGAGGGAATCTCGCCCGTAGTGCCGTCGAGCTTCTCGCGACCGGTGATCTCGTCCCAGTTGATCAGCGAAATCGAGCGCACCCGGTCAACGAGCTTGTAGAAGGATTCTCGATCGAGCCCCAACTCCGCCATAACCTCTTCGTCGGTGGCAGACCGGCCCAGTTTCTGCTCGAGCTCCGCGTAAGCACGGCTCAGCTGATTCGCCTTCTGCCGCACGGATCGGGAGACCCAATCCTGCGCGCGGAGTTCGTCCAGGATGGCGCCGCGAATCCTGAATTCGGCGTAGGTTTCGAAACGGACACCCTTCTCAGGATCGAATTTCTCGATCGCATCCATCAGCCCGATGACCCCGGAGTTGATCAGATCCTCCAGCTCGATGTGGCTCGGTAGCCGCATGGCGATCCGAAGGGCCAGATGCTTGATCATCGGGGCATACTTCTCGATCAGGCGATCTCTCTCTTTCAGGGAGACTCGACGGGATCGCGTCTTCTTCTTCGCAGGAGTCGTGGCTTTTTCCGTCAAGGGAAACCTTTAACTGAGATGGGGAGCCCGTAGGGCCGGGAGAGCCAAACCCTTACACTCCGGGAAAGGTTTGCGGGTCCACGAGCATTTTCCCGCTAAACATAGAAGATTGTCTGTCATCTGTCAAATCTATGCGGGGTTCTGCCCGAGTCGGACCGGGAGGCTGCGACCGGGTACAGCCGCCCCTCTCGGTGTCCGGACTCATCTAAGAAAACCAAAGGGATCGGTGGCTGACCCCGATCTCCGAAATTGCCGCTAGTCCGGTTCCGGGCTGCGCCGGGCATAGATCCTATGGTACAGGGACCAGTTGAACAGGACCTTCTTCACGTAGATTCGGGTCTCTCGATACCGGATTCCCTCCACGAATTCGTCCGTATCGGCCAATGGCATCAGGGTCGTCCACCTTGCAACCGCCCCGGGTCCGGCGTTGTAGGCGGCGAAGACCTTTGGCCAGTCCCGCTCGTACCTGCTTGCGAGGCCCTCCAGGTAGGCGGTGCCGATCGAGATGTTTACCTCCGGTTCTTGGAGCAACGAAACCCGGAAATCCTCCAATCCGATCTTCTCCGCCACCCGCTTGCCGGTGGCCGGCATGATCTGCATCAGGCCTACCGCGCCGGCGGGCGAAATCGCGTCGTGCATGAATACGCTTTCCTGATGGATCAGCCCGGCCACGAGAAAAGGATCCAAACCTCTCGCGCGCGCCTTTTCCTGCAGTCGGAACCGGCCAGGCAGGGGATAGAGGAGATGCACGAACCGTTGTGCTTCCGGGTCCTGCCCGTATATCGCCTCGGGGAGCCTGGGGGAAAGCAGTCCCTTGCTTCGTGCAATTCTCAATCCCCGCAGGATGTCCCCGGCCAGACAGTACGCCTCTACCCAGTCCTCCTGGGTCAGTTCACTGCTACCGGATCCGTTGCGCAGCCAGTCCAGCCTCTCGACCGCATCCTTCAGAAGCCCCGTGCTCACGAGCAAGGGGAGCGCGGGATCCGCAAGCTTCTGAAACACCCTCGAGCCGTATGCATCGTCCACCTGTTCCGGAACATTTCCCTGCCCGGGTGCGATGATCTCTTTCAAGGGTTTGCCGGATAGCCGCCATTCCGACACCACACTGTAGTAGCTGTCAGGGTATCCGGCTCGCGTCCTCGCATAGACCTGTCGGCTCTCCGCGAGCCTTCCCGCCTTCTCCAGACACCGGGCCCGCCAGTACAGGGCCCTCGGAATACTCAGATCCCAAACCTCCTGCTCGACACATTCTCTCAGGTGCTCGGCACAGGCAACATACTTGCCCAGAAGGTAGTAGCACCACGCCTCGCCCCAGGCCGCCTCTTCTTCCCAGCGAGTGTCCGGGAAGAGAAACCGTGTCTCCCGATACTGGCGGATCGCCTTCTTCAGGCTTCCCTCTTCGAAATGAATGCGTCCCAGGATGAACCCTGCCCGTCCGGCTTCAGGGGTATCGGTATACTCCTCGATCAGAAGGGTAAGGACGGGGAAGGCCTCCTGGTTGCGGTCCCTGCGCCAGTAGCCTCGTCCAACGACCATCAGGGCCTCCGGGATCTTTGCCGAGCCCGGATACTCCCTCATCAGCCGCCGCAACACCCCGTGCGCTGCCTTCAGATCCCGTCTGCCCGCATGGGCAATGATCCTGCTCAGAAGCAAATCCTCTCGCTCCGCCCGCGAGATGCGCATGCGCTGAAGCTCGTCGTAGTAGGTCAGGGCTTCCGTATATGCACGCTCACGAAGGCACAGCCTTGCCTCCATCCGCAGGAATGCCGCCCTCGACATCGACGCAATCGTGTTCGGACGGTCTTCGGCGATCTTCCGGGCACGATGCTTGGCCATCCGGGCTTCCGGGGACCGGGGCCACTTTTCCCGGATTCGCTGATAGTTCGAATAGGCTTTGGAGAACCGTTCGAGTTTCTCCAGGACCTCTCCGTAGCGGAGACGGGCCTCGGCGAATTCCTGCTTCCTCAAGTAGGACTCGTACGCGCGGGAAGCGAGCCAATAGGCGGAACTCTTCTGATAGCCCTCCGCCTCGATGTAGCCCACCTTCTCCCTAAGGAGACTGCCCGGAAAATGCTGTTGGAAGGCCTTGCAGAAGCCGAGAGCCTCCGCCACATGGTCCGCCTTCCAGTGAGACTTGAGAAGGTAGAAGTAGGAGTACTCCTCCCATTCCGTGGGGGTCATCAGGGACGCTTCGAATTGGGCGATCGCCTCTTCGTACTTTCCTTCCCTGTAGGAGGCGACTCCTTTTCGAAAGTATGCCTCAGGGGAACGAAAGCTCGCTTGGCCCTCCACATAGGCACCATCCGCCGTTGAAAGGCCGAACAGATGGAACAAGGCAAACGGGAGGAGCCAAAGCAACGCCACGAATCTTTTCCCGGGAACCCACATGTCGATGGCCGCCCCTTAACCTTCTCGGGACCCTCTTACCTCTCGGGACCCTCACACCCGAACCCCGCCCGTTGGATTCGCCGGCACAAATGGTCGATAGCCCTCATCCGCCCGCGGGACAAGGGCCTGCGATGCTCTCTATCCTTGACAATTCAAGGGTTTTCTTGTAGCAACAGGCGTCCTGTTACGTTTTTGCACAGCGAGTCATCTTGAGTTCGGGAACAGAATCTGTTATACACGTTCTTTGATGAAAGGCAATGATGGATGAAACCTTCGGATTTTCTTACCCCAGATCTTATCAGTTTGAACCTTCGGTCGTCCACCAAGGAAGAGGTCCT
>JANQFG010000169.1 GCA_028277985.1 bacterium
ATCCAGATCCCGGAACCCACGATGAACAGGCCCGCTGCGATGAACATCGAGTAGCGCAGCGCCGCGGCCGGGCTGTACTGCTTCAGCCAGTCGATGCTCTTCACACCCACAAAGGAGCAGATCAGGCCGATGGCCACCATGAAGATCGGCAGGCTCATGAAATAGAATGCATTCTCGCCGGCAGTCGCCGCCCAGGTCGCGCCGATGGCGATCGTGGCGATGATCGACCCGACATAGGATTCAAAAATGTCCGCACCCATACCGGCCGTGTCCCCAACGCAGTCGCCCACGTTGTCCGCGATCACGCCCGGGTTCCTCGGGTCGTCCTCAGGGATTCCGGCCTCCACCTTGCCCACCAGGTCCGCGCCCACGTCCGCAGCCTTGGTGTAGATCCCGCCGCCAACACGGGCAAACAGGGCGATCGAGCTGGCGCCCATGGCAAAGCCGTTGATATCCTGAGTCTCGAAAAAGCCGAACCAGCGGGACAGCAGATAAAGGGTTGTAACCCCCAGCATTCCCAGGCTGGCCACGGTCAGGCCCATGACGGCCCCACCGTTGAAGGCTACTTCCAGGGCGCTTCCCTGTCCTTCCTGATTCGCCATCCAGGAAGTCCGGACGTTCGCCTTGGTGGCAGCCTGCATCCCCACGTAACCGGCTGTCATCGAACAGCTCGCACCCAGCAGGAAGCAGAGTGCCGTCACGAAGGAGATCTTCCATGCCAGAAGCAGGAACACCACGCCGATAAAGACGGCCAGGTATGTGTACTCGGTCTTCAGGAACGCCATCGCACCGGTGTGGATCATCTCGGCAATTTCGCGCATCTTGTCGTTGCCGGGATCCTTTGATTCGATGTCGCCGTAGAGCTTACGCGCCAACACGACGCCCACGGCTCCCACGACCAATACGGCCATCAGCCCAATTCCGTACATTCCCCATGTCCGAACGAACTCCACAAACGCTTCCATACAACTCTCCTCCTTTGCTCGGTGGTTTCTCGTCTAACCCACGTTCGCTTCCACGCTGGAAAGCCTATTCCTCAACCGTTGTTCCTCGCTCCGCCTCTTCACCTTGTTCCCGAACCCGGGTATTGAAAAGGTTCATGGCCCGATCGATGCCTTGCTCCAGGATACACTCCAGGGCCTCGGCTCCTCGCTCCAGAACCTGCGGAAGCCTGTCTGCCTGTTCCTCGGGGAAAGCCCCCAACACGTAATCCTCGGGTTGCTCACCTGCCTCCGGTCGGCCAATCCCCATCTTAACGCGTAAGAAACGGTCGGAATCGAGCTCCCACAGCATGGATTCGATTCCCCTGTGTCCACCCGACCCTCCCCCCTTCTTGAGCTTCATCGTCTCGAAGGGAAGGTCCATATCGTCGTGCACCACGATGATCGAGTCGATGGGCACACTCGATGTCTCGCGTATCTCGCTGACCACCTCTCCGCTTCGATTCATATAGGTCTGCGGCTTGACGAGAAGAATCCTGGTGTCCCCCAAGACATGCGATCCGATCGAGGCGAATCCCTTTCGTTCCTGCCACGGGGTCTTCTGTCTGGACGCGTATCGATCCAATACGAGAAATCCGACATTGTGGCGTGTTCCCGAATAGCGGCGCCCCGGATTCCCGAGCCCAGCAATCAACCACAATCGACTCAGTTGTCCGCTTCCTTCTCTGGTTCCTTCTCTTTGTCCTTGTCCGTCGGCTCTGCGCCTTCCGCCTCTTCCTCGCCCGGCTCGACCTCTTCGGGCACTTCTTCCTCTTCCTCCACAGGGGCCGAAATCACAACGACCGGTTCCTTCGAATCGGTGAGAACCCGGATCCCTTCGGGGACCTTCAACTCGCCCACATGGACCGACTCGCCCATGTTCAGGTGAGCGATTTCCGCGTCCAGGTGTTCCGGGATATCGCCCGGCAGGCACTCCAGTTCGACCACTCGTCTCAACTGCTGAACCATCGCGCCTTCCCGGAGGGCCTCCGTAGGCTCGCCGACCAACCTCACCGTCACCTCGACCGTGATGAGCTGATCCATCAAGACCCCCATGAGATCCGCGTGAAGCGTGCGGTTGAGATGGTCCTTCTGGATCTCCTTGATGATCACGGTTTCCTGTTCCGCCGAGTCCGCCTCACCAGAGATCTTCAGCTTGATCAGAACGTTCTGTCCGGCCGCCTCCTGCAGGATCCTCTCGAGCTCCCTCTTCTCGAGGCTCAGCAGAATCGGCTCGAGACCTTTACGATAGCAGACCGCCGGGACGTAACCGTCGGCACGCAGCTTGCGCGCGGTCCCCTTCCCGGTTTCCGATCTTCTTGTGACTTCCAGCTCTTGCGTTTCCATACCAGGGAACTCCTTTCCTGCGTTTGACAAAGGGCGTTCTCGAGGCCCTCGAGGATCAGATGAAAAGGCCGCTTACCGACTCACTGAAGTAGGTCCGTTTGATCCCTTCGGCGAGCAGCCTGGCGATCGAGAAGGGCCTGATCTTTTCACACTTCCGGGCCTCTTCACTCAACGGAATCGAATTCGTAACGATGAGCTCCTTGAGGTGGGAGTCTTGAAGGCGATCCAGGGCCGGACCGGAGAGAACCGGGTGCGTGCAGCACGCATACACTTCTTTCGCGCCCGCCTTGTGCAGGGCTTCCGCTCCCTGTACCAGGGTCCCTGCGGTATCCACGATATCGTCGACCACTACGGCCCGGCAGTCTTCCACTTTTCCGATGATGTTCATGCTTCGGGAGACATTCGGGGCGTCCCGGCGCTTGTCGATGATCGCCATCGGGCGATCCAGGCGCTTGGCGAATGCGAGCGTGCGCTCCACACCCCCTGCGTCGGGGGCCACCAGGACGACGTTGTCGGACAGATGGTCTCGAATGTAGGGAAGCAGCACGGGGGTGGCGAACAGGTTGTCCACCGGGATGTCGAAAAAGCCCTGAATCTGCCCGGCGTGGAGGTCCAGGCAGAGAATTCGCGTTGCCCCGGCAATGGTGAGCAGATCCGCGATCAGCTTCGCCGAAATCGGCGCCCTAGGGGCTGCCTTTCGGTCCTGGCGGGCATAGCCGTAGTACGGGACGACCGCTGCGATCGTCTTGGCGGACGCGCGCTTCAGGGCGTCGATCATGATCAGCAGTTCCATCAGGTTCGTGTCGCTCGGCCGGCAGATCGACTGAAGAACAAAGACGTCGAGCCCCCGGACATTTTCTTCGATCACGACCGAGGTCTCACCGTCGCTGAACTGCTTGACCTCCGCTCTTCCCGGCTTTATGCCAAGTTCGTCACAGATCTCTTGGAACAGACTCCGGTTCGAATTGCCGGAGAAAATACGTAGTTTCTTCATTTCGTTTTCAGTCTCGTATACTTGGGCGCTGAGTGGCGGGATTTGAGAAAATGCCAGCATAACAGAGGGGCGGTGAAAAGTAAAGAGCCGGTGCCTTCCAACCCCGGGCAAAGGCTGGGCCGAAGGCACTCGAGTGGCGGGCAAGGGACGTCCCCTCGAGAAGGGGAATGGCTGGGGTGGGAGGATTCGAACCTCCGAATGCAGGAGCCAAAGTCCTGTGACTTACCGCTTGTCGACACCCCAACATCGAGCGAACGGCTTCTCTAGGAGAATACTACAATAACCGGGCAGGAAAATGCAAAGGAAGAAAGGAAGGTTACGTCTCGGTGCCGGTCGGCGAATCGCGCAGCCGATCCAGCTCCTTTCGGTATTCGTCGAGTACTCTCTCTTCGATCATCCTTCGAGTGGAGTTGTTCAGAGGATGCGCTGTATCCTTGAATGTGCCGTCCTTGCGCTTCTTGCTGGGCATCGCAACAAAAAGCCCGGTATTGCCGTGAATGATCTTCAAGTCTCTAACGATGAAGCAATCATCAAAAATTATCGTGGCGTAGCCCTTCAACCGTTCCTCGCTCACAGGGAACACTCTGACTTCCGTGATCTTCATGATGTCCACTCCCTTGCGCACCTTGGCTTTTGCGAGTCCATTCGGCCGGGTCGTATTTACAAAGCTGTTTTCAAGATCCCTGAAAACAAGGGGAAGCGGGCGAACCTTGGAGCCCATCCCCCCGTCGCTGTGAGCAGTCCTTGTTGCCCTTACAATGCGCTACTTCCGAACGGCAGAAAAGCCCCTTCTCAGGGGTCCCGTCGCAAGAGAGAGCTAACGGAAAGGCTAATAGATAAATTGCTTTTTTATGTTTGAGGGTAGATTAGGACCTTTGACAGGAATTGTCAACAAGAAAATCAAGCCGATTTGAAGCGGGAAAAGCACAGAGTCTCGCAATGGGTAACGGAGGTTCCGGCCTCTTCGGAAACGTACCCGAATGTGATTATAGATTCGATTTAGCGGCTCTGAATCCCCCTGGAGGACCGGCCCTTGCATTCCGGGAAAGGGATTCATATCATAGTGCCTCACCGGGCAAGCTAAAACATCTTTTTCGAACCTTCATACGGCGAAAGAATGCGGACGGCTCCTTCGGAAGGCAAGCGTAAGTACCTGATTACGGGCGGTGGCACAGCAGGACACGTGTACCCGGGGCTCGCCCTGGCGGAGGGAATCCGACAGGAGGAGCCGAATGCGCAGTTTCTGTTCGTGGGGGCGCGAAACGGAGCCGAGGAGAGGATCGTACCGGCCGAAGGCCACACGCTCCGGACCCTTTCCGTAAAAGGGCTTCCACCCCGGGCGGGGCCCCTGGTCTGGTTTCGGACGATCTGGCTGCTCGCTCTATCGCTCGTGCAGGGCGTCCGGCTCATTCTGAGCTTCAGGCCCCATGCGATCATCGGGACCGGCGGATACGCGAGCGCGCCCGTGCTGCTGGCGGCCATCCTCCTGAGGTCCCTCGGCCTCTGGAAGGGTCTGCTGAGCCTTCACGAGGCGAACATCATCCCCGGCAGGTTCAACAGGTGGGTGTCCGGGTGGGTCGATTTTACGGGCACCAGCTTCCCTGAGACCCTCCGGTTTCTATCGAAGGACAAGGCCTTCTGGACCGGCTATCCGATCCGCGGGGACCTGGAGGCGTCATCGGACCGGAGATGGGTGGGGTGCGCAGACAAGAGACAACGCCTGGGGATTGCCCCGGGGGGAAAGGTTCTGCTCGTATTCGGAGGAAGCTCCGGGGCTCGAACGATCAACCGGGCCGTTTTCGAGTCCCTCCCCCGGCTTCTCTCGATCCCGGACCTCTACATCTTTCACGCCACCGGACATCCGCAGGGAGCATACGACCCGGCCGCCGATTACAGCGAGATCCTGCCTGGCCTCGAGGTGAACCGGAAGGACGTGGAACAACGATACCGGCAGGCACCGTACCTGGACCACATCGAGCACTACTATGAAATCGCGGATCTGGTGGTCTGCCGTTCGGGGGCCGGCACCGTCTGGGAGGTCGCCTCCTACGCCATTCCCGCCATTCTCATCCCGAAGTCGAACCTTCCAGGGGACCATCAGGTCAAGAACGCCTATTTTCTCGCACGTCAGGGCAAGGCCCGCCTTCTGTTCGAAACAAATCCCGTACCCCCCGAGGGAGAGGGACCGGAATCGGTGAACGCCTCCGCCCTGGCGGATACGATTTCCGAGGTACTCCTTGGTCCGACCCGGCCCGACGAGATGCACCACGACGCGGAAAGCTCGCACCTGCCTTCCGGCAAGCTTCCGTTTTACGAGTTGCTCCGGGACTTGGGGAAAGAGAAGGGGTCGGCAACGGAAAAGGTCCTGACCTCGGCCAGGTCGGGACCGGACCTGCCCATTGAGGGGAAGGTGGCCACAGGAATCGAATGGCTGGGAACCGATGCACTCCTGACTCACGTCGAAAGCAAACGGAAACACAGGCAGGCTCTCACCGAGGGTGAAGAATCCTATCTGAGATACAAGACCGATCAGCTGCTCGGCTCGGCCGGGTGGCAGGACAGGAATACGGGCGTCAAGCTCGTGGGACTCATAGCGTACCAGGAACGACTGCCCGCTCTGTTACACGCCATTGTGGACCGCACACCGGTCCCTTGGCATCGAAAACTCCTCGGGGGGGATTACGAACAGGTAGGCTTCATACGACGAAATGCGCTGCAGGCGATCTGGCGCCTCAACACGTACGGACCGGACGTCCGTGACGCCCTTCTCGTAGCCTTGAACGATCCGTACTACGAAGTCAGATCCTGGGCGGCGCGTGGGATCCATCGGTTGTCCGGTTCCGTCGGGGAGGATGCCGAGCTGGTGGACCTTTTGAGGAAGAACCTCAAGGACAGGTGGTTCGAGGTCGTGGTATCCTCCTTGAGGGCCCTGGGAAGAGTCACGAAAGACCCGGCGATACTGACCGATCTCGTCCCTCTGCTTGCCCACAGGAACTGGAAAGTGCAGGATGCGACGGTGCGCTGCCTGATGCGACTCATGCAGTCCGATGTTGTGCACCTCCCGCGTGAAGCGGAGGAATGGATGCACAAGATACCGATGAAGGGCCTCGACTTCTTCCCGCGCTTTCCGCTCAAACAGACCTGGGACGACTTCCAGCGACTCATGTCCGAGCGGGTGGAATGCGACAACGAGTCGAACACGGAAAAAGGGGCATGTTGACATGTTTCATGCACTCTACAGCTGGTTCTACGACCCGGAAGGTCCCTTCTCATTCATCAGGCTCTTCAACTACATCAGCAGCCGCGCCATCTTTGCCATCATCACCTCCTTCGCCTTTACGCTCTTCGCGGGCCGGCCGTTGATCCGGGCCCTCTACAGGATGGGCATGCGGGACACGGAGCGGGGGGAGATGACGGAAGCGCAAGACCACAAGAAGGGCGGCACCCCCACCATGGGCGGCGTCATCCTCTTCTCTGGAACCATGCTGTCCGCACTTCTCTGGTGCGATCTGACGAACCCGTTCATTCTCTTTCTCCTGTTGGCCGCTGCCTGGTTCTTCACGCTCGGCTTCTGGGACGACAGCCAGAAGATCAAGCACCAGGACAGCAACAAGGGACTCTCACGGGGCATGAAGTATCTGGGACAGATCTCCTTCGGCCTGCTCTTCAGCCTTCTCTTTCTGCACCCGGCCACTTCGCCCGTACCGGCTGAAGTCGTCTCGAAGCTCTACTTCCCCTTTTACAAGTATCCGGTGATCGATCTGTCCTGGGGCTACAGCTTTGTGATCGTCCTGTTCGTGGTCTACGCTGCGAATGCGATCAACTTTGCGGACGGGATGGATGGACTCGCCGTCGTGCCTTCTGCCTACGCGATCGGGGTGTACGGGATCTTCGCTTACGTCCTCGGAAACGTGAAGATCAGCGAGTACCTCATGTTCGATTACCTGCCCGGCTGCGGCGAAGTGACCATCCTGTGCGCAGCATTGCTCGGCGCCTGTGTGGGATTTCTCTGGTACAACAGCTACCCTGCAGAGGTCTTCATGGGGGACACGGGGTCCATGTTCCTGGGGGGCGTTCTCGGGACCATGGTTGTTCTGCTGAAACAGGAGATCCTCTTCCTCCTCGTGGGGGGTATCTTCCTCGCGGAGATCCTGTCCGTTGTGGTCCAGGACTGGATCGGCATCCAGCGAACGGGCCGAAGGTTTCTCTACCGTGCCCCCCTTCATCACACCTTTCAGTACCAGGGGCTTGCGGAGACGAAGATTACGGTGCGATTCTGGATCATCTCGGGCGTTCTTGCGCTGGTGGCCCTGGCGTCGCTCAAGATCAGGTAGCGGCTCGATACACAGATGCTGGCTTGAATTGCGGCTCCAGGTGAGTGTCTCCTTAGGGTCGGTATCCTGTTTTCCTTTGCTTGGGCGACGTCGCCCCCCCGGTTCTACTCTCCAGTATAGTTCACTGAGGCTTCTGCTGAGGTTCTGTGCGAGCAAAGTCGCCCTGCACAAAGCAAAACAGGATACCGACCCTAAGGAGACACGCTACTCATCTCGGACGCTCTCGTATTCACCAGATCACGCAGTCGTAGGCAGCTACATCACGTCCGTGTACGCAGAGGTGGGACCTCAGCGAAGACGCATCCTCACACAAAGAACGGAGGGGGGTGGGGACTGACCCCTGTCCTTTGGTCACCCGGCACAGATGAAAACGGAACACCGGTCCCTCCGAAGGAAACCACTCGATCCGAGAGCAACAGCAACACCCTTGAAGTCTCTTCGCAGCCCACTTCGCACTGTTCATGTACGAAGGAGGCAATGACGGGCCTCACAAAGAAGAAAAGGGGAGCCGATGGGTAGCGGAGCGTCTGACCCCTGAGGATTTTGGGGGCAGCGTGGGGTCTGTTCCCGTCTAGTAATCATCCGTGGAGGATTTAGGGCACGGGGCATAAGAGGGGAGCCTTGATGCAAAATTCGGTTTCCGCAGGGCGACTTTGCTCGCACAGAACCTCAGCAGAAGCCTCAGTGAACTATACTGGAGAGTAGAAACGGGGGGGGGACGTCGCCCAAGGAAGCCGAATTTTGCATCAAGGCTCCCCTTTTTGTTGACAGGACAAATCTCTTCCGGATAGATTAGTAAGTTAGTGCTTTTTCAGAGAATCATTGTCCCAACCAACCCTCCAACCGTAGCAAGAAAGGGCCTGAACCGATGGCCGGATACAACGTAGCTGTCGTCGGCGCCACGGGCGCTGTCGGGCAAGAGATGCTTTCCATCCTCGAGGAGCGCAAGTTCCCCGTGAAGTCTTTGCGATTGCTGGCGTCGAAGCGCTCTATCGGGAAATCCTTCCCCTTCCGCGGCAAACCGGTGGAGGTGCTGGAACTGAAACGAACCGCCTTCAAAGGCATTGACATCGCCCTTTTCTCTGCAGGAGGCGACCGAAGCAAGCAGTTTGCACCGGCAGCCGTCAAGGCGGGTGCCGTCGTGATCGACAACAGCTCCGCCTTCCGGATGGACGCAGGGGTGCCCCTCGTCGTCCCCGAGATCAACGCCGAGGAGATCCGAAAGCACAAAGGCATCATCGCCAACCCGAACTGTACGACCATCGTGACCCTTATGGGGCTCTATCCTTTGCGGGCGTATGGGATCCGCAGGGCAATCCTTTCGAGCTACCAGGCGGTGTCCGGGGCCGGCGCATGGGCCATCGAAGAGCTCCGGAGACAGACCCTCGAGTGGGCGCTGCAGGAACTGAAGAACGAGACGCTGGGCACGGACGAGAAGGCGGTCCTGCGAGCCGAAAAGTTTCCGCACCCGATCGCGTTCAATCTGATTCCTCACATCGACAAGTTCATGGATGGGGGCTACACCAAAGAAGAGCTGAAATGCATGCACGAATCCAGGAAGATCCTGAACCAGCCGGATCTCCAGGTATCGGCCACCACGGTCCGCGTGCCCGTGTTCCGGTCCCATTCCGTGTCGGTACACATAGAGACCGAAAAGCCCCTGTCGGTGGCGAAGGCCCGCTCGTTGATCCGCAAGGCGAAGGGCGTTCAGATTTTCGACCAGCCGGAGAAGTCGAAATACCCCACCCCGGTCCAGGTGGCCGGACAGGACGACTGTCTCGTGGGTCGGATTCGGAAGGATGAAAGTGTGCCGAACGGTCTGTGCCTCTGGATCGTCGGGGACCAACTCCGCAAAGGGGCTGCCCTGAACGCCATCCAGATAGCGGAGTCCCTGTAGGGAATCTCGGCACGGCGAAAGGGCTGATCCGGGCCCCATCCTCGAGAAAGTGGATCAGGAAGCAACCCGGAGATACTCGCGGTTCCATCCCAGGGGAAAGGACAGGACCTTCTTCTGCTCGGCCGTTGCGTCCGGTGCCAGGGCCACTGCCCCGGTCGGTCGGTTCAAGGTGATGCCGTAGGCGTCCAGGATCTGCCGCAGGGGGTGGTATTTCCTCTCGATCGATTCGGATACCGAGTCATATCCTCGTTTGGCCGCCCGCTGCCGCTCCCGAAGCGCAAGGGGATTCATATCGAAGAATTTGTAGTCATACTCCGTGGGCTGGATCAGGATGATGTCGCCCCGGAAGCGCGGGTCACGTCGGTACAGATCGATCCCGTATTCGAGCCGAGTGTGGAGAAGGATCCGAAAGACCTGATTCAAGACCGAGAAGACGCCCTGGTCGGCGATGTGCTTTCCTTCGACCACCTGCCTCTTCTTCTCCTGGGAGTACCTCGAAATGACCCTGTTGTGAAAAGGCCGAAACGGGTTGTAGCAGATGATCAGGTCCGCCCCGCTTTCGACCGCCACGTCGATGTTGGCTGTCTTGCGCACCCCGCCGTCCACATAGTCCACCCCCTGGATCCGCGCAGGCCTGAAAAACACGGGCAGGGCCGTCGAGGCCTGTACCGCCTGAGAGATGGTCAGGTTGTTGTTCTGGTCGTATCCGAACACGACCCTCTCGGCTGTATCCAGGTTGGCGGCAACGATGTAGAGCTCTTTGCCGGTCCATCGGTAAAGGCTGGTGAAGTCATTCGGCAGCCGGTTCTTTTCGAAGCTTCTCCGGAGGGCCGCCTCGATACGATCGTTTTTGAAGATGCCCCTTGGCAGATACTGCAGGGGCGACGGGAACTGCCGGGTAAGACCAAGGACTCTGCCGTACCTCCTGAGGAGCCGCACGCAGTTTTCGTAGGAAGGATGCCGCACCAGTTCGAAGACGCTCTTTCGAAAATCCTCCTTCAGCAGACTGTTGGAAAGGAAGGCGGCGAGAAGGAAGTCCGGTACGAAATTCAGGAAATCCCATAGGAAGTGGATGGGACCTTTGATAAAATCTTCCACGTTCGGGTTGTAGAAGTCGAGAAAGCTGACGCCATCCAGGCGATCGGAATCTCCCTCGAGGCTGCTCAACATTTCCCCTGGGCTGACTCCGTTCGCGAGCATGGAAGCGATGATCGAGCCTGCGCTCAGCCCGACAAAGGAGTCGAAGTCGGTCACCTTGCGGTTTTCGAGGCAGCCGTTCAGCGCGTGGAGGCCACCCACTTTGTATGCCCCCCCGGTGACGGCCCCACCGGCAAGAACGATGGCGATCTTCGGGTTCTTCTTGGGGCGGCTGAGATCGCTCTTCTGTACGATGGTTATGCCCATATCAAAATTGGAACAAAACCTCCTTGTTTCTGAGCGCTTCAAGATGGATGGCGGAGATGTTGTTTCGCATTGTGTCATTGTAGTATCTTTTTGGAAAAAGTAAAGAAATTTATGAAGGCTGCCAAATCCGTCCGGATCTTGGCCTCAAAAAGAACAAAGACGACACGTTTATGGACCCAGAGAGCATGACAAAGCCGGCCTCGCCCACGGATGTACCCTTCGCGTATGAGGAATCCCTTCAGCAACTCGAATGGCCCTGGCTCGTGGAGCAGATCCGGGAGAGGCTGCGGACCGACCCGGCGCGCCAGGCGTGTGGGGACCTGCTCTGGGCTCCAGACCGGGACGCTGCGGCCCAGACCATGAAGGAGGTCGAGGAGGTACGGGCCCTCCTGGCGGAGGGGCACTCCTTTCCTATTGGCGACCCGCCGGACATAAGGCCCCTGCAGCCCCGAATTCTCAAAGGCGCAATCCTCGGGCCCGAGGAGCTCCGGGATGTCGCTTCCTGGATGGATACGGTGGAGGCCATCCGGAAGTTCCTGGTCATCCGGCGGCAGCAGGCGCCCATGCTCTACCGATACGCCGAGGCCGCCCCCTCCCTGTCTCACCTGATCTACGATATTCGAAGCTGCGTAGACGAGAAGGGAGAGGTCCGCGACGAGGCAAGCCAGGAGCTGGGTGCTCTCAGGAAGAAGGCGAAGAAGGTTCATCAGGAAATCCATCACAGGCTTCACACGTATCTCACCGAAAAGGACTTCGAAGGCCTGCTTCAGGACAAGTTCTACACGATCAAGGAAGACCGATACGTCCTGCCCATCAAGACCAACCAGCGGGTGTTCGTGGACGGGATCGTTCTGGGCAGCTCCAACAGCGGGGCCACCCTGTTCATAGAGCCACGCGAGATCGTCGAGCTCAACAACACCTACAAGCTGGCCCTGCTTGAGTCTCAGAGGGAAATCAACAGGATTCTTCAGGGCATTTGCGACAACCTCCGGCAGGACGCATCCGAGATCGAAAAGGGCCATGCCTTTCTCACCCGACTCGACCTCCTACAGGCCAGGGGGGACTTTTCGAACACCATCAAGGCGACGGTGCCGAGCCTGAACCTGGATCAGGGCATTCAACTCTTTCAGGCGCGCCACCCCTACCTCTTCCTGACCAAGGACCAGGTGGTGGCCAATGACATCGTGATCGCTCCGCCCCACCGGACTGCACTGATCACCGGCCCCAACGCAGGGGGCAAGACCGTCATCCTGAAGACCGTTGGCCTGCTCTCTCTGATGGTGCGCGCCGGTTTTGCCCTGCCCGTTGCAGAGGGTTCGAACCTTCCCTTCTTTGACCGCGTCTTCTCGGACATCGGTGACAGTCAGAGCCTGGAAGAGAGCCGATCCACCTTTTCGGGCCACATCCAGCGAATCGTAGATTTCCTGTCTTCCGTCGAGGAGACGAACCTTGCCCTCTTGGACGAAATCCTGATCGGCACCGACCCGGAGGAAGGGAGCTCGCTGGCCCAGGCCGTTCTCGAGTATCTTGCAGACACCGGGGCGATCACCCTGGCAACCACCCACTATCTCGCCCTGAAATCATTGGCCACCCGACTGCCGAGCATCCAGAACGCGGCCCTGGGCTTCGATCCCCAGTCCCTGGAGCCGACGTTTCGGTTGACCCCGGGCGTGCCGGGAACGAGCAACGCCCTCTACATGGCGAGACAGCTCGGTCTTCCGACTCGAATCCTCGACAGGGCACGCGCGCTACGCGGGGAAACCGGTGCCGACATCGAAAGCCTTCTGGTACAGATCCAGACGGCAAAGAAAGAGGCGGAAACAGAAAGGGACCGCTGGCACAAAGCGTCGGAAGAGGTGGAAGAGGTCCGGCAAGCCCTCCGGAGGGAACTCAAGGATGTGGAGAACCGCGAGAGGGAACTGAAGAGAAAATACCGGGACAAGCTGGAGGAGGCCTTTCGAGAAGCACTGCGAGACTTGGATCGCCTGCGGCGCAGACAGGCCAAGGCCGGATCCCAACCTGCCGGAGGATCGGCATCCAAACAAATCAGGGAATACAGAGAAGCCCTGTTCTCGGAAGAGGGGTTCTTCCATGAACCCCTGCCCTCTCCGGAAGTGGGTAGCGAGGTCGAATGGTCGGAGGTACGGTCCGGGGATACGGTCTACGTGCCGGAGTTGCAGGCAGACGCAAGGGTTCTGAAACTGCCGGATCGAAAGGGAATGGTCGAGGTGGAGGCGAAGGGGTTCCGCATGCAGGTGGAGGCAGACAAGGTCTGGAAGCCGACCGTCCAGAAGAGGACCATCAAGACGGAGGCTGTCAGTCGAGGTGCGAGGAAAAAGACATCATGGGGCCTCCAGGCCTCCGAGACGCCCTCCGCCGAGGGAAGCCATCGTTGCGACCTGAGGGGGTTGACCGTGGAAGAGGCGCTGGATCGAACCTCGAAGCTGCTGGACAGGGGTTTTCGGGAACAGGCGCCACGCATGATCCTGATACACGGCCTGGGCAAGGGCATTCTGCGGAACGCGATCCGGCAGTCTTTGTCGCAGGTGCCCTACCCGATCACGTTCAGGCCCGGCAAGCCCGCAGAGGGAGGGGATGGAGTCACCGTCGTGGAGTTCGAACCGGCAGGGTTCCCAGCGCAATAGCCCGGCCGGGGTGGATCCCATGTGACGCTTCTCAACGGGCTATCAGGGCCCGCCAGCCAATCCTGTCACCCACTCTCAAGACCAGGACGCCTGCAGCCCCGAGAAGGAGCGTGTCTTCCACGAGCAGCCTGATCCCGACCTTTCTGCCCGCCTCCGCGTTGAGACAGCCGCAGTTGATATCCAGTCCGCGCACGAGCGTGATGCTCACGGCTGCCAGAAACACGCAGAGGAGAAAGGCCGAAACCAGGGCGGCGGATCGGACCCACTGTCCGGCCAGAAGAAGCAGGCCGAGGATGCACTCGACCCAGGGAAGCGTTACGGCAACGAGGTTGACCAGGCTCTCGGGCAACAGCTTGTAGTTGGCAATGGCCCGTGCAAAATCGTCAGGATTGGATATCTTGTCGAGACCGTAAAGGAGAAAGACCAGGCCCACTGCGATGCGGGCGGCAAGCTCGATGACGGTGTGAATCGCGGAATGCTCGCTTGCTTCCATGTCTCACTCTCCCTCCGTAAGGACAACGTGTCGGTTCGGCTTGAGCCCTGCGTCCACCTTCTTTTCCGCCTTCTCCACCGGATATCCGGCGCCCTTCCACTTGTCCCAACCACCGTAGAAAACCTTCAGGTTCGAGTAGCCTTCCTCTCTGAGCATTTCCGCCACATCCCAGCTCGAGTCGCAGCCCTTGCCGCAGTAGGCGATCAGCAGGGTATCCGAAGGGATGAGAGTCTCCCAGGAAGAAACGACCTCGTCAAAGTCGTCCAGGGGCAGCAGCAAGGCTCCGGGGATATGGCCTTGACCGAATTCTTCTTCAGAGCGAGCGTCGACGAACACGCCTTTCCGCTCCTTGTGGAGCGCCAAGGCTTCCTCCAGGCCGAGCTGGTCGATCCCCTCTACGACCCTGAGAGGCACCGGCCCGAACAGATCGATGCTGCGGGGAGAGACAAAGTTGAAAAGAATCCCGAGGATTGCACCGGCCACACAGATCACCATCCCCCGTCGCGCTGCGGCGAACAAGGTTCCCGTTTCGGGAAAGAATCGGCCCTTCAATGGTTGCATGCTCCTGTGCTCACTGGATCGGTTCTCAAGAAGGTCAGACAGCGAAAATGCGTCTTTTTCTCCCTTGCCGTCGGCTTTTCCAGCATATCAAAAAGCCCCTTGCTGCGGAAGCCGGGTAGGCGCTCGACGCCCCTTTACTTTTCTTATCGGCTATCGTATGCTTTTTATGATAGAAATCAGGAAGTTAGGAAAGCGCTTTCCGGAGGCCCCCATACAGAAAGTATTCGGCAATACCCTCGGGCTGAAGCCCAACCAGAACAAGAGAATCCAGCATATCTACCGCAGGCGGATTCCTCTAACCAAGATATGCACCCCTGAGCTTGCGCGCTATCTCTCCGAGATCTCCTGGGAAATCGGCAGACAGATCGGCATCCTGATCGACAGGAGAGGCTACATCCAGCAAGTCATCGTCGGAGACGCCAAGCAGGTCCTGCTGCCGGACCGAATGCGTTCGCGGTCTTCGGCCGGAAGGCTCTCCGGCCTTCGATACATCCACACGCACCTCCGGCAGGAACCCTTGAGCGACGAAGACCTCGCCGACCTGGCGCTCCTCAGGTTCGACTGTGCAGCGGCGATCGAGGTTGGCCAGGAGGGCCTGCCACAGAAGATGCACGTTGCTTTCCTCTCACCGGGCAACGGTCCGGGAGCCCCCTGGGACATCCAGGAACCTCTCTCGCCGGTCGACGCAGCTGCAATAGACTTCCGAGCCCTGATCCGGGAACTGGAAAAGGAACTCGCACGAACAACCCCCCTTTCGGCCGAAACCGTGGGAGGGGACAGCTCGCAAGGCGTCATTCTGGTGGGCGTGGCCCTGGGAGACTTGACCGATGCGGAGGAGTCTCTCGCGGAGCTCGAATCCCTGGCAGAATCATGCGGCGTCACGGTACTCGATACCGTCCTCCAGCGGAGGCCATCTCTCCATCCCCAGTTCGTCCTCGGCAAGGGCAAGTTGCAGAACCTGGTCATCCAGGCCTTGCAGACCGGGGCGGACATGATCATCTTCGATCATGACCTCACCCCGAACCAGATGCGCTGTGTCACCGATTTCACCGAGATCAAGGTTCTGGACCGCACCCAGCTGATCCTGGACATCTTTGCCCAGCGGGCGAAGACCCGGGACGGCAAGATTCAGGTGGAGCTTGCCCAGCTCAGGTATCGATTGCCGCGCCTGCTCCATCGGAACACGGGCCTCTCCCGGCTTGCGGGCGGGATCGGCGGCACGGGCCCTGGTGAGACGAAACTCGAGATCGACCGAAGGAGGGTGAGGGACAGGATCCACCGTCTCGAGAAGCAGGTCGAGAGGCTCCGAAAAGGAAGAAGAACCCGCCGCTCACGCCGCAATCAGAGCGGGCTGCCCCTGGTCTGCCTCGTGGGTTACACCAACGCGGGGAAATCGACCTTGCTGAACACGCTGACCCGGAGCGACGTGTATACAGAGAACCGCATGTTCGCCACCCTGGACCCCGCAACGCGCAGGCTCCGCCTCGAGGAAGACAGGGAGATCCTGATGACGGACACGGTGGGCTTCATCCGAGACCTGCCTCCGGACCTGATCGCGGCCTTCCTGGCCACTCTCGAGGAGCTGGGTGACGCCGATCTCCTGCTCCATGTAATCGACGGTTCGACCGAACGCTGCGAGAAGCAGCTGGCCATCGTGGAGGAATTGCTGGGCTCTCTGGGACTCGGAGAAATCCCGGTCTTGCGCGTCTTCAACAAATCCGACACGGCGCCCCCCGACATGTTGAGCAATCTGTGCCGGCGGTACGACGGCGTCCCGGTCTCTGCACTGGACCCCTCCACCCTGCCCGTGCTCCTCGGCAGGCTGGGCACCCTCCTGAATACGGGCAGGGGCGGCTCATCGTTGAAGAAGACGTCCGTCGAAGAATCCGTTACGCCTTCCGAGCCTCCCACCTCTCCCTAGAAAGCCGCCAACTATCGGGCACGGGCACGAACGCCACCTGCCACTCGCCACTTGCCACTCGCCACTCGCCACTCGCCACTATACCGGGAAGAACACGTATCGCAGAATGAACAACAGCCCAATCACATAGAGCAGCGGCGAGACCTCTCTCGCCTTTCCGGCCAGGACCTTGAGGATCGGGTAGGTGATCAGGCCGGCGGCGATTCCGTCCGAGATGCTGTAGAACAAGGGGATCCCGGTCATGATGAAGAAGGAGGGAATGGATTCGGTCGGGTCCTCCCATTCGATGCGCCGCATGTTTCTGGCCATCATGCACCCGACGAAGAACAGAGCAGGAGCCGTGACCGGAGGGTATCCCCCCAGGGTTCGAGCAAGGGGAGTGAAGAACAGCGCCCCCAAGAAGAGCATCCCGGTCGTAACCGTGACGAGCCCGGTCCTGCCCCCATAGGCAACCCCGGACGAGCTTTCGATGTAGGAGGTGACCGTGCTCGTGCCCAGGCAGGAGCCTGCCACCGTTGCAATCGCATCCGACAGGAGAGCCTGCTTGGCCCTTGGCAGCCGATTGTCCTGAATGAGCCCGGCCTGCTCGCCGACCCCGATCAGGGTCCCTGCCGTGTCGAACACATCCATGAAGAGAAAGACCACGATGTAGGGCAGGATCGTCAGATAGGTCTCCGGCCGGGCCATCCAGCCGAAGTCGAACGATAGGAGAGCCACCTCACGGGGAAAGCCGAAAACCCCCTGCCACTCCAGTTGCCCGGCAAGAAGGGCCAGGGCCGCATTGATCAGGATGCCCCAGAGAATCGCACCCCGGACGTTCAGGGCGGCCAGGACCCCCATGGCAATCAATCCCGAAAGGAAGATCAGGACGCCCGGATTCGTGACATCCGGGTTCAGGCGCACTGCGGTCCCGGGCGACTCGATCACCACGCCGGCCCCCTTGAGGCCGATGAAGCAGATAAAGAGACCGATGCCGACGGCAATGCCGTTCTTCAGGCTGGGGCTGATGGAGTCGATGATGGCGGTCTGAAATCCCAGAAGGCAGAGCAACAGGAACAGCAGGCCCGAAAGGAGGGTGATCCCGAGGGCAACCTTCCAGGACTCTGAAAAGCCGGCCGCCGTGAGCCCCATGACGACGGTCACGAAGAAGAAATTCTCACCCATGCCGGGGGCCTGGGCGATCGGATAATTGGCCAGGAGCCCCATGAGCAGGCACCCCAGGAAGGCAGCCACGCAGGTCGCGAACAGAACCGCTTCCGAGGGAAGCCCTGTCGGATTGCCCGAAAAATCCTGGGAAAGGACCGCCGGCTGGACAAAGAGGATGTACGCCATTGTCATGAAGGTCGTCACGCCGGCCAGCATCTCCGTCCGCACGGTGGTCTGGTTTTCCTTGAGCCGAAAAAGCCGTTCGACCATTTCATCCTCCTGGTTCGTCTCCGCTCCTCTACCGCCACGCCATTCCTACCTGAACCGGGCGGGCGGTTCAACCCAGACCCATGAGCGGATCGGGATAGAGGACCGGTGCATTGCGGATGTTGGCAGAGTGGGATGTAAGGGCGGTCAAGAGGAGGAACGGGTGGGCTACCCGAGAACCCGCAGCAGGTGCGGACGGAGATCGTCGATCGTGTAGGGCTTGTCGATCACTGCCTGAACCCCCAGAGACAGGAGCTCCTGCATCTTTTCGGCGGAGAACTTCTCGCTCAGCACGATGATCTTCGTCTCTTTCGCATCCGGGATCTTCCGGAGGGATCGGCAAAACCTGACGATTTCCTGCTCCTTCGGAATCGTCCCGAAGATCACCAGCTCAGGCTGGAGCATCCCGATCTTGACCCCGGTCTCGTAGAGGTCCCTTGCCACGACCACCTCGTGGGTGTCGGAGGATCGGCGTAGAATCTGTTTCAGGAGTCCCTCGAGCAAGCGCTTGCTCTCGACAACGAGAATCCTCTTCTTGTCTCGGGTCGGTTTGACCGAAAAGGGGATCTGATACCTGTCCAGAAAGGTGAGCAGGTCCGCCTCCCGGACCCGGCGATGCCCGCCAGGTGTCCGAAAAGAGGTCAGTTTTCCCTCATCCACCCATCGGATCACGGTCCGGAGGGAAACCTTGCACACCTTTGCCAGATCAACAGTGGTATAAACGCGTTCCGTCATGACTCCCCGGGTCTTTCCGTGAGAAGATCGCTTCCTGGAGACTTCCGACTCTGTCTCCATCTTCACATTCGTCACGACGGGGGGTTTTCTTTAGCTCAGCATCTATATTGCAGGAAGTCTTCTACTGGGGGGAGGTAAAGGCCTTGACGAGCTCATCGCTCACGAACTGAGGCAACGCCTCCTCTCGTCCGCCCCGAACCCACTTGAGGCCTTCTGATTCCAACCCGATTCGACCGATCCGCAAGCAGGGGATCCGGGCACTCTCCAGGGCCTCCACCACCTTGTTCTCCGAGCGGGGGGCCACTGCGATCAGCAGGGCGCCCGAGGCAAGAAGGCCCATCGGATCGATTCCGAACGGGGCGGCGAGAATCTCCGTCTCCGGCAGGACGGGAATCTTGTCCCATTCGAGCCGGACGCCCGCGCCCGCCCGTATGGCCAGTTCCCGCACTCCTTGAGCCAGGCCTCCCTCGGTGGGATCGTGCATGCCATGGATGTCTGGGCCCGCTGCGTCCAACGCGATCCCGGCATCCCGGACCACGCTGATTCCCGGCTCCTCCAAGAATCCACTCGCCTTCTCAAGGACCTTGCGGGGCACCTTGTCCTTCAGAAGATCGCCCGCCTCGCGCGCCAGAATGCAGGTTCCTTCGATGGCGATCCCCTTTGTCAACAGGATCGAGTCGCCGGGCCTGATGTTACGCTTGTCCACGAATCGTTCTTTGCTCACCTCACCGAGCAGCTGCCCGACAAGGATCGGGCGCTCGAGACCCAGGGTGATTTCCGTATGCCCGCCACAGACCGTGATCCCCAGCTCGGAACAGGCAGCCGAAAGGTCCAGGAACAGGGACTCCACACGATCCGCGTCCGTGCCGTCCTCGGGGAGCAGACAGGTCACGAGCAACCACTTCGGATCGGCCCCCATGCAGGCAACATCGTTCGCGTTGATGTTTGCCAGGTACCAGCCGATCCGGTCCGTAGCGAATGTGATCGGATCGGTCTTGGCGACCAGGTAGCGATCCCCCATGTCGATCACCGCGGCGTCTTCTCCTACCCCGGGCCCGATCCGCACGCGCGGATCCCCCGCGGGCAGATTGCGGAGAAGTTCATGGAGAAAGTCTGGGGGCAGCTTCCCTGCGGAGAAAGTCTTCTTCATGACGGGAGAGGCCCTCGGTCTGCTAGGGGAGAATCGGGATACAGCACAGGAAGGCGAGCCCGTTGTCTCCTGCCTGAAATCGGTGCTTCTCCTCTGCAGGCACGTAGACCGCGCTGCCGACCTCGAGGGACTGGCTCCCCTGCTCGCCGATCACCTCGCCCGTCCCTTCGACGACGTACACCTCATGCTCCCACCCGTGGACGTGAAACGGCGTATGCCCGCCCGGCTCGAGTCGAAAGAGCCTCATGGCAAAGTTCTTCGCTCCTTGCTCTTGCGTGATCAGAGGCAGGAGCTCCACGCCCTTCAGATCATGCTCCGTCGAAAGGTCGGCGGGCTGCACATCTCTTTCATGCCGTACCGTAGCCATCGAGCACCTCCATGTAGAAACGGGACATCCTCTCGTTTTCCCTTTCCTGTGACCCGCTCGGAAAATACCACACGCCTTTCGTGCCCCGCAAATCCTCACGGGCTTTTTCCCGGGTTCGGGGACAGCCACCGGACTCCGGACTCGTGCTTTGAGTCCTCTTTCCGGGTTCTGCTATGATAGGGCCGACCGGAAGCGGCAGTCCCGAACTCCCCAAGATCGGATCCTGAGGGCCGTGAGAAAAGAACCGCGCCACCTCGTCGACACCATCGAGTACCGGCCCTGGAACCGGCGGGACATCCCCGACCTGGCAAGGCTGGCCCGTGAACTCTACGCATACGTGGAATCGGTCGACCCGGTATGGAGGACGTCGCCCGGTGCAGAAGACCACCTGCGAGTTCATCTAACGGACCTGTTCACGACCCGCCTGGCCATGTCCTATGTCGCTTGCGAAGGGGAAGAGGTCATCGGATTCATCACGGGAAGCATCACGCAGCGACCACCGGTCATCCTGCCACACCGCGACGGGCTCGTGGACAATGCATACGTGACCCCCTATTGGAGAGGTCACGGCATCGGCACACGGCTCTGTCACCTGATGCTGGCTTGGTTCCGAGAGCAGGGTGTCGAGGAGGTTCGGATTCACTATCAGGTGAGCAATCGTGAGGGCGTCAGGTTCTGGGAGAAGCTCGGGTTCCGGCCGTGGACCATCCAGGCCCACCTTTGGCTCGGAGGGGACAAGAAGCCGGAAACCTGAGAGAGGACGGGGACGACCCGAAGAACCGAACCTTGTAACCGGAAGGCAGGGGTCCCAGGTCCAGGGCGTCCCGCAGCTCTTGGGCAATCCAGACCGCACCATCCCGCTCCACCAGCACACCCTTCGCACCCGTGACTCGCCCCAGCAAGGCGATTCCGTCCTGCCTGCCCATCACCATGACTGCAGTGGCCAGGCCATCCGCAAGAAAGGACGCTTCCGCGATCACGGTGGCGCTCAGAAGTCCTTCGACGGGCCGACCCGTCTCCGGATCCATGATATGGGCAAACCGCTTGTCGCCTTCTTCGAAGTATCGTTCATACGTACCCGACGTGACCACGGCCCCTTTCCGCAGCGAGAGCCGAGCGAACAGGCCGCCCTCTCCTGAAGGATCCCGCAGCCCGATGCGCCAATCAGGGCTCGTTTCGCCGCTCGATGCTCGAATATCGCCGCCGGCATTGATCAGAACGTCATGGAGCCCCTTGCTGTTCAGCCAGGCCATCCCCAGGTCCGTTATGTACCCCTTCGCGATGCCTCCCAGGTCGAGGCGCATTCCTTTCTTCTCGAGGAAGACGGTCATCGTGTCCCGGTCCACCCTGACTCGCTCATATCCGACACGGTCCAACGCATCACGCACGGCCTCCTCCCCGGGGAGCCTGCCGCCACCCTCCCTCTGGATATCCCCCCATGCAGCTTCCACGGACCCTACCGTAGGGTCGAAAGCCCCTCCCGTCATTCGGGCGACAGCCAGGGCCTTTTCGATCAGATCCAGTAGCTCGTGAGAGACCTTCACGGGCATGTTGCCGGCGGCCTCATTGACTTTCGAGAGTTCGGACTCGGGGTCGTAGAGGCTCATCTCTGCGGAAAGCGACTCCATTCGATCCAGGGTCGACCGAACCGCCTCGACTCCGGTCTTTTCCGCGGCCGTCCTCCACACCACTTCGACCAGGGTGCCCATCATCGGCCTGGTGATCCGCCGGACCTCTCGCCCTGCAGGCTCCTTTGAAGAACAGCTGCAGAAGAGAAAGCAACCGAAAAGGACGATCGTCCGCGCGAGTGCCGGCCAGCCGTTCCGCATCCGGACCATGGGTTTCCCTTCGACAAGACGGAGACAGACTCGCTTCAGGCCGGCTCGTACCCCTCGTCGCCCGGCATCTTGAGGACTTTGCCTTCGTTGATCAGCTTCACCAGGTGGGCTTCCACGGAAAAGTAGGCCATCCCGTGGAAGGATTCCGGGATATCCGTATAGATCGCCTTCACCAGATCCTCTGTTCGACGGATGCCCGAACGTACGCCTTCGAGGATGGCCCGCTCACGGGCGAGCCGGTGCTCGATGTATTCCTCGATCTTCGCCCTTCCGTTCCAGACGAGCGGTCCGTGGCCGGGGCAGATGATCTCGACGGGGTAGGTGAGCAGTTGGTTCAAGGAAGCCAGGTAGAGCTCCATATCCCCGTCCGGAGGGACGATGATCGAGGTGCCCAGCCCCAGAATATGATCCCCGGTAAACAGCACCCCCTCGGGCCGAAGGAGGAAACAGCAGTGGCCCGCGGAGTGCCCGGGCGTATGAATGACCTCGAGCTTTCTGTCATCAAAGGAAATCTCGTCGCCATGCTGGAAGGTGAAATCTACGGGCACGGGAGCCACCTTGTCCGCCTCGCTGACATGGACCCCAACTCTGCATCCCGTCTTCTCCTTGATCCTGTCGGTCCCGATCAGATGATCCGGGTGCCAGTGGGTCAGGATCAGCCAGCTCAGCCTTCGCTCCGCACCCTCACCAAAATGGCCGACCAGGGCATCCACGCCCTTCTCGTCCCAGAGGCCCGCGTCGATCATTCCGACTTCGCGACGCCCGACCAGGAAGCTGTTCGTATCCTTGTGGGGTGGCAGGGTCTGGGTGGGAACAGGGATCGGGAAGACAAAATCGATCTGTTCCGATATGGGTGTCCAGTCCATGAAGGGATCTCCTCGTAGCCTCAGGAACTGGGCTCCAGGAGCCCTTCGATGACCTTGTTGGACAGGTGGTCCGGATGGCCGTGCCACCGTATCCGTCCCTGAGCATCCACGGCAATCACGCACGGAATGCTCATGACGGCCAACTCCTTCGATGTCTTCCCCTCGTCGTCCACACCCGTCGGAAAGCTCATCGGATGGCTCTCGATGAACTCCTTGACCTTGTCGGCCCCCTGCCCTTCCTTTTCGCGCGTAACGCCCACCACGGACACGCCTCGCTTGCCGTATGTTGCGGCAAGGAGATCCAGCTTCGGGATGTTTCGCTTGCAGTGTGGGCACCAGATCGCCCAGAAACTCAACAGGGTGACCTTTCCTCGGTAGATATCCTCCTCCGACGGAGCATCGCCGATCCATTCCTTGATCTGCAGTTGCGGCGCTTGAGACCCCACCAGCTGAAGCCCTTTCAGCTTCTTGTCCGCCTTGCGGGCCAGACGCGTCTTTGGATACTTCTCCGTGAGTTGTTTCAAGGCCTCCTCGGCGCTTGGCAGATCGGCTTCACCCATGTACATTCCGGCCAGCGAGTAGAGGGCTTTGCTGCCGTGGTCAGAATCCCCGTAGTGCTCGAGTATCTTCCGGAAAGCCTCTCTGGCCAGGTCGATCTCCTTGAGGGAAGCGGCCGTTTCGCCCGAATAGTAAAGCGCCTCCGCGCCGACATCCGGGTTGTTCGGGTATTCCTTGGAGACCTGCTGGAAGATCCCCTGCGCATTCCGCAGGTACTTCTCTCCGACCGGATCCGCTTCATCCTTGGTCCTGCGGAGCTTGCCCAACGCCAGATAGATCTGAGCCTTGCTGATCAGGAACCGGGGGACCGCCGGACTGTTCGGGTATTGCTGGAGCAATGCATCGAGTTGCCGTACTGCGCGCCCGTATTTCCGCAGCGCGGTCAATGCCTGGGCCCTGTAGAACTCGACCGATTCGGCCCAGGGGGCCTGGGGGGTTCCTTCCAGGAGGGTCTGCAGATCCTCGAGTGCCTGCGAATGCTTTCCTGTCCGGAACTCGCCTTGAATTCGCTCGAACTCTGTCCGGCTCTCCGGATCATCCTTGAACAGGGACTTCAGGTACTCCTTGACCGATATCGCCGGCTCGCTCGGTGGCGGCTCCTCGGGGGGAGAACCTTTGCACCCGGCTAGGGTCAATGCAACGACCGCGGCAAGAATGAGCCCGGCCATTGAGTGTCCCGGCGGCCCCATGGTTCTGCATCGCTTCATCGGCTTCTTCTCCGTCCACCCTTTCTTCAGCATCGAAACGCTTCCTTCTCTCGCGCTCTGTCCAACCCGTTGGACCCACGACCGGCCGAAAGGCTCTATTCTATTCTGGCGCGGCCCTCTGCGCAACTCGGCGTACAACCCCTCTTGGGAAGTGACAAGTGGCCAGTGGCGAGTGGCACGCAACCGAGGACAGGCGTCGGGCGCGATACGACGATCCGCACTCCCCATTCGGAATGGAATGGCCGGGCGGATGTAGGCCTTGCAAGGGATCGAAGCGGATGGGGTTTCGTGCAAGCCCGTAATACGGTAGACTTCCCCGGTACTGTCAAGCCTGTTTCCCCTCTTACCCGGGAGGATGCGTCGTGAGGATCGATGGCAAATCGCGTGTCTGCGCAGTGATCGGAAACCCGGTGGAGCACTCCCTTTCCCCTGCTCTGCACAATGCCGCCTTTGCGGAAAAGGGGCTCAACATGTGCTATGTGGCCTTCCGGGTGGAGGATATCGAAGCCGCCATGGCCGGAGTCAAGGGCCTGAATCTACTGGGCCTGAGCGTAACCATTCCCCACAAGGTGGCCGTCATGGGGTGTCTGGACGAAGTCGACGAGACCGCCGGGAGAATCGGTTCGGTGAATACCGTGCTCAACAGAGAAGGAAGGCTCATCGGCTACAACAGCGACGGCATGGGCGCGGTTCGGGCCCTTCGGGAGGCGGATGTCCCCATGACGGACGAGAAGGTGACGATCCTCGGCTCGGGAGGCGCCGCCAGGGCGATTGCCTTCACCCTCGGCAAAGAGGTCGCTCTCAGGGAGATGGTGTTGCTGGGGGTCGAGGTCGACGAATGCAGGCGTCTTGCAGAGGATCTGGAGAAGGCGCTCCCCTTTCCGGTCCGCTGGGAGGCGATGAACCTGGAAACCCTGGGCCGGCACGTGCCGGACTCGGCCGGGCTCATTCACTGCACCCCCGTCGGGATGAATCCCCACGAAGAGCAGACCGTGCTGGATCGACAGCTCCTGTGTCCCGGCCAATTCGTGTTCGACATCGTCTACAACCCCTTGAGGACCCGCCTGCTGCAGGAGGCGGAACAGGTCGGATGCCGCACCGTGCAGGGCGTCGAGATGTTCATCCACCAGGCGGTCTTTCAGTTCGAGCTCTGGACGGGCGAGCAAGCCCCGGTGGAATGCATGCGTCGGGTCGTGATGGAGGCGCTGTCATGAACATCGTGCTCATCGGCTATCGGGGAACGGGAAAAACCACGGTCGCGACTCTCCTCGCCTCCGCCCTCGGGATGCCGCAGATCTGCCTGGATGAAGAGATCGTCAGAAGGACGGAAAAACGCATCCCCGACATCGTGGCCGACCACGGGTGGGGATATTTTCGGGATCTGGAGAGCGAAGTGGTGAAGGATTTCGCGGCCAAGGACGGTTGGGTCATCGATTCGGGCGGCGGGGTGATCCTTCGCACCGAAAACGTCCAGAACCTTCGCCGCAACGGGACCCTCGTCTGGCTCACCGCACCGCCCTCGGTTCTGATCGATCGCATCAAGGACGATACCGAGAGGCCTGCTCTGAAGGATGGGAAGACCTTTCTCGAAGAGGTGGAAGAGGTTCTGGAAGAACGACTGCCTCTCTATCGATCCGCAGCAGACTGGACCATCGATGTTTCTGAAAGCACACCCGAAGAAGTCGCTTCCGCGATTCAAGCCAGACTCAAAGAAGAAGCCGGCTGATACAGACGTTCAACTCTCCGAGCGGTCGATCAGGGGGAATGTGCCCTTTTCCTGCTTCCCCACCGGAACGACGTGGAACCCGATTTTGGCGAGCACGGCCGGGTCGAGCAGGTTTCTGCCGTCAAAGACGAAGGCCGGTTTCTCCATTCCCTTGAAGATCCTCTGAAAATCGAGAGCCTGATATTCCTTCCACTCTGTCAGGACCAGCAGTGCGTGGGCCCCCTTGGCCGCCTTGTAGACGTTTCGCTCGTAGGTCACGTCCTGATCGATTCCTTCCAGGTCCGTCCGTGCGTTTTCCAGGGCCTTCGGGTCCGTGATGCTCAGCCGAGCGCCCTCCTCGAGCAACCTCTTGCATATGTAGACCGCCGGTGCTTCCCGTGTATCACCTGTATCCGGCTTGAACGCGAACCCGAGAACGGCGATCCGCTTGTCCGTCACGGTGTGGAACATGTGCTCGATGATATTCTGCACGAACCTTCGCTTCTGATACTCGTTGATCCCCACCACCGATTCCCAGTAGTCGGCCACTTCGTTCAAGCCATAGCTGCGACAGAGATAGACGAGACTCAGGATGTCCTTCTGAAAGCAGGACCCCCCGAACCCGACACCTGCCCGCAGAAACTTCTGCCCGATCCTCTCATCCATTCCGATCGCGCGGGAGACTTCTTCGATGTTCGCGCCCGTCTTTTCACACAGGGCGGAGATGCTGTTGATCGATGAGATCCGCTGTGCAAGAAAAGCGTTGGCCGTCAACTTGGAAAGTTCGCTGCTCCAGGTGTTGGTCTCCACGATCCGTTCTCTGTCCACCCACTGCTCGTACACGTCCGCCAGGGCTCGGCGGGCCTTCTTCCCGCTCCGGGTCTCACGCGACCCGATGAGGACCCTGTCCGGCTCTTCCAGGTCCCGGACGGCCGTACCCTCTGCCAGAAATTCGGGGTTGGAGAGGACCTCGATCTGCTTGCCCTCGGTCGCACCGGAGCGAAGAATCCGCTCGATTGCCTGTGCCGTCCTTACCGGGACCGTGCTCTTCTCCACCACGATCGTCTCGGACCGTGCATGCTGCAGGATCATCCGCGCCGTCTTCTCGACGTACTGCATGTCCGAGGCGTAGCCGGCCCCGTGTCCGAAAGCCTTTGTCGGCGTGTTCACGCAGACAAAGATCATGTCCGCCTTCTTGATCTCCCCGGGGATATCCGTAGAGAAGAACAGGTTCTTGCCTCGCGTCCTCTTGACGATCTTGTCCAGGCCGGGCTCAAAGATCGGCAGATTCGCACCCTTCCAGGCCCGTATCTTTCCGGCATGCACATCGACCACGGTGACCTTCTTGTCGGGCGATCGATCGGCCAGCACCGCCATGGAGGGGCCCCCCACGTATCCGGCCCCGATACAGAGAATGTTCTTCACCTGTGAATCCTTCCTGCTCCCTTTTCTCATCATCCATCCTTTTCGTCTACGGAAACGGGTCGTCCCGCGCCATTTTCTGCTCCAATCCCCGATTATATAGAGACGGCATTCCAGGCGACAAAGTTGCAACACCGGGTTCGAGGCTTGACAGCCCCGATTTAGTACGTTAACGTATTGTTTTAGAGTGTACTATTTTTCCTCCTGTCCCGCCAGCGTGATCGGAAGGCGATATGATCCGATTCGAAGACAACCTGGGAATCCACCTTTTCAAGGCTTATTTCAGCATCTACAAGTACTTGAAGAGGACCTTCGCCGATCACCAGATCGAGAACATGAACCCCACCCGACTCGGCATCCTGCTTGCCCTGGCGGATCGCGACGGGGTGATCATGTCCAAGCTCGGCCAGAGACTCTTCCTCGAGAAATCCACCATGACCGGCGTCATCGACAAGATGGAGGCGGACGGTCTCGTGGAGAGGCGAAGCGACCAATCGGATCGCAGGGCGCTTCGCATTTATCTTACGCCAAGGGCGAGAAAGCTGAACGAGCGAATCCTCAGGATCATCGACAGGGCCTACGCCGAGCTGAGCGGAGACCTGAGCAGCCAGGACCTGGCCGCTTCGGTCAAGGTCTCGAAGAAGATCGGGCAGGCCGCTCACGACCTTTGCGCAAACAACGACAGGAAGGCCTGAGTCTCCCTGCGTACCTGCCCCGTTTATTGACAAGGGCCCTCCGTGCCGATATATTTTCGGCCAACCTGACGATCAGCGCTATCGAACCGTCACACAGGGAGTCGACGAGCTTATGAAGATCATAGAGGAAGCGGTCGCAAAGGGTCAGAAGAGCCTGTCCGAGTTCGCATCCAAACAAGTTTTGGCGTCTTACGGAATCCCGGTCTGCCAGGAGGCCCTTGTACAGTCCGAGGAAGAGGCCGTGGAGAAGGCGCGTGCTTTCGGGTTTCCCGTGGTGTTGAAGGGTTGCGGCGAGCAACTGACTCACAAGACCGAAGGAAACCTCATACGCCTCTGGCTGAGGGGGCCGGAAGAGGTCCAGGAAGCCTATCAGGACCTGACCAAAGGCAACCCGGAAGGCCTCGAGGGCGTCCTCGTCCAGGAGATGGTATCGGGCAACCGGGAGCTGGTCATCGGCCTCATTCGGGATGCCCAGTTCGGCCCTTGTGTCATGTTCGGTTTTGGCGGCGTCTTCACCGAGGTGCTCAACGATGTCTCCTTTCGCGTGGCGCCCCTGGAGGAATGGGACGCCATGGAGATGATGGAAGAAATCAGGGCGAAGAAGATCCTGGAAGAATTCCGCGGCGAAACGGCGGTGGACAGAAAGGTGCTGGCCGAATCACTGATCGCTCTGGGCAAGATCGGGCTGGAGAACGACGCGGTGGAAGAGATCGACGTGAATCCTCTGAAGTTCCGGGACGGCAAACCGGTGGCAGTGGATGCCCTGGTGGTTCTGGCGGACAAGGCGGGCTAGCATCCTGCCGGGCTATCGCTTCCCAAGCGATATCTTGTACCTCGCCCCACCCTCTTCGAAGACAATAGAGTTTTCCCGGATCTCGACCACGGCAAGACCGTCCACGCGGTCTCCCTCACGAACCGTCTTCAGGTTGACCACGGCGAACCGGCCGGCTTCGTCGCGGCTGTAGGCGATCGCGTTGATCTTGATCTCCGGTCCTCTCCATTCCTGAAACACCTCGTCTTCGGATGCCTGCTGTGACAAGGCAACTCTTTCCTGCCGAACCGGTGTAACGGGCGGGTCCGGGTATGCTTCGGCTTGGACGCCCCTGTCCTCCCGGATCGCAGCGGGTGGGTCCACCCTTTCTGCCGGCCGATTGCGCGGAGACGGTGCGGGCATCGCTTCCGGCCTCGACGCAGTCATCCGCCCCTGAGAGGGCACCGGGGCCGGACGGGCGGAAACGGGGGGGCGGTAGGAGGACGACTCCGAACCCGGAGAAGTAACTTGCCGGGGTGAATCGTCGGCGGGCAGCGCAGAGGAGAGATGCCGGGCCGTCCCCTCCTGTGCCTCTTGCACCGGGGGAGTGAAGGTCTGCCGGGTGATCCAGTAGGTGGTTGCGATCGCCAGCAGAAGAAGAACTGCGCCCACGCCTATCCACCAGAAATGCCTTCGCTCCGGCTCCTCGACCTGCTCCATATCCGGGATGAGAACCGCTTCCATCGGGTTCGCACCCCTCTTCGTCTTTTCTTTATCCTGCTCGAGCCTGCGCAAGGCATCCAGGATGTAGCTCATCCTATCTTACCCTTTGTCCTGGGCCCGCTAGAGCGTGGGCATCTGCATCTTCTTCAGCGCCTGATACAGCACGATCCTCGTCTGAGGCCCCAGGATGCCATCCTCGTCGAGGAAATGATCCTTCTGAAAGGCGCTGACCGCCTTCATCGTCTTCTCGTCATAGACACCGCTTGGCTTCTGGTTGAAATAGCCCAGGTCCTTGAGGGAGGACTGCAGCTGTCCGACGGTTCCCCCCTTCATTCCCTTGGCAAGATACCGCCTCCCGCCCCATACGTCTCTCCACAGGACGTAGGCGGTCCCGTACCACAACGGTTCCAGCACGGCCCAGGGTACGAGCGAGGATCCATCCGGCAAGGGAGGCGAGATCCTTCCGTTGTCCCCCTCGAAGGCGAGCAGGGCAATGTAGCGCTTCGTCATGCTCTCTCCCAGCCTCAGCTCCAGAAGGGCGGGAAGATTCAACGCGCGGACCCGGTTGATGTTCCCCCGAAAACGTAGGCACTCGAACCCGAGGGCTCTTGCCGCCTTGTACAGATCGGGCGCGCCACGGTAGAGCTGCTTCTCCTGCTCGCTGGTTGCGCCGGAACCCCAGCGCTGCACAACCGAAAGAAACGCTTCTTCCCGAGTCTCCAGGAGCGTTTTGCCGTACAGGGATCGAAGGACCCTTTCTTCGGTTGCAGCCGCGGAGCCTCCATTGCCCGCCGCTTCGATCTCCGGCGGAGCCTGAATCGAAGTCCCATTCCCGGGCGCATAGAGAGGCGGAGCATCCTGGGGTTGCAGTTCTTCCGGAGACTCTTTGACTACCGCCTCGTGTACGACGGGCTCTTCCGACGGCAAGGGTTGCAGTGGAGTCTCTCCCGTTTCAGGGCGCAGGGATGCTCGGGCGAGAGCCCTCCCTTCGTCCGGTTGCGTCGATGTCTGAGCCGGGATGTCGGGGGTCGTCTCCGGGGAAGCCGAGATCTCGTGAACCTCTGCAGGTGGAGCCGCATCCTGTGCCGATGCAAGCGGTCCGCCCGTCTTCTCTGAGGCAGCGACCTCCTCCTGGGAGGAGTCGTTCCTCTCTCCTTTTCTCCCCTCCCCCAGGTATCCGCGCAGGCCGATCACGAGCAGGACAAGCAGCATCCCGATGAGGGAAGCCGGCACCAGCGCGGGCCGGATCGTCCGCCAGAACTGCAGGGGCCCGGCCCACGCCGAGCGACCCGTAACTTCCTTTCGGGCCTGGTCGATCATCTGCCCGTCGATGTTCTTCCTCTTCTTCCCGTAACCGGCCAGCAGCGCCCGGTCACACAGCACATTGATCAGCCGCGGCACCCCTCTCGTGTACCGCCAGATCTTTTTCAGCGCTTCCGGAGAAAAGAAGACCTTGTCCTGTCCGTCGATCACGGACAGTCGGTGGTGGATGTACTCGGCCGTCTCCTCTTCGGAAAGAGCCTTCAGATGGTATCGAACCGTGACGCGCTGGTTCAGCTGCAGCAGGCGGGGCTGCTCGAGAATATGGCGGAACTCGGGCTGGCCGATCAGGATGATCTGGAGCAACTTCTCGGTCTCGGTCTCCAGGTTGGACAGCAACCGGACCTGCTCGAGGACCTCGCCGTCAAGGCTCTGGGATTCATCGATGATGAGAACCGTGTTCTTGCCTTCCTGCCGTTTCTCGAGGAGGAACTGGTTCAGTTCGTCGATCAGTCCCTTCTTGGTCGTACCCTTCGAGGTAATTCCGAAGTCCTCGTTGATGCTCTTGAGCAGCTCCAGGGCAGACAGGGTGGGGTTGAAGATGAAGGCCACCAGGGTGTCTTCATCGAGATGGCTCAGAAGTCCCCGACACAGGGTCGTCTTTCCTGCGCCGATCTCTCCCGTGACCACGATGAAGCCGCCTCGCTCTCTTATGCCGTACAGCAGATGAGCAAAGGCCTCCTTGTGTGTCTTGCCCAGGTAGAGGAACTTCGGGTCCGGAGTGATCGAGAAGGGCTTCTCCGCGATGCCGTAGAATGAACAATACATAACCGGGTTCCCATTTGCTCGTTTCTTCACGCAACAAGAGGATATTAAGAAAAACGGGTCGCAATAGCAAGACTCCGTTTTTCCAACTCTTCGTTTTTCTGCCCTTATCTTTCATTGACAGGATTTCTATACCTGTGTTAGACAGTTTGCAGTTCCTTTTCAATTTGGAAACGGGAGGCAAGTCATGCGAGAGAGGCTCGCTTCGCGGATCCGGAAGATCCTGTCGCCGGAAGAGATGCTCCCCCTAGGGGGCCGCCAGGCAAAGGTCATCTCCATTTCCAACCAGAAGGGAGGCGTCGGGAAGACCACAACCGCGGTCAACCTCGGCGCGGGGCTGGCCCTTTTTCATCATAGAAAAGTGCTCCTCGTCGACATGGACGCACAGGGCCACGTCGGCACCAGCCTCAACCATACGTCATCGAACGGTGCGGGAATCGGGCAGGTTCTGGGGGCCAAGAACGGCTCTATCATGGACGTGATCGTTCCCACGGATGTGCCGCAACTCGACATGACCCCGTCGGATCATGCCCTTCTGGAGGCGGAGTCCCAGCTCGCCAGCAAGATCGGCAGGGAGTTCATCCTTCGCAAGGCGCTCACGAGGGCCCGGACCTACTACGACTTCATTCTGATCGACTGCCCGCCCAACCTGGGCAACCTGACCGTCAACGCCTACGTCGCCTCGGACTATCTCCTGATTCCCTGCGATCTCTCGGCGCTGGCCCTGGAGGGCATGGAAGGCATCTTGGAGGTCGTGGACACGGTCAACTTCCGCCTGAATCATCCCTTGAAGATCCTGGGCGTCGTGACGACCCGTGTGGACCGCCGCAACCTGCTCATGAACGAGACCCTGTTCGCCAAGCTGGAGGAGGCCTTCAGCGACAAGTTGTTCAAGACCCAGATCGGCGTCAACACGGACCTGAACAAGGCTCAGCTCAGCGGTAAGCCGATCTTCACGGCGGCCCGAAGCTCGGCCGGAGCCAAGGACTATGAGGCCCTAGCCGACGAACTGATCGAGCGGCTCGACGCGGTGATCGGGCCCGCCGGCTTCTGACCCGCCCTGCCCGCCTTGTCTACAACGACGACTTCTGCTATTTATCCACTCTGAACCCGCAACTGCGCTCCCCGGGGCCCTCTGTGCCGGGGTCGAGGTCGAAATGGCAGGAAACTCTTTTGGTGCGGCCTTCCGGATGACCACTTGGGGCGAGTCCCACGGAGAGGCGATCGGCGTTATCGTTGACGGATGCCCCCCCGGCCTCCCCCTCGACGAACAGACCATCCAGAAGGACCTGGATCGCAGGAAGCCGGGCCAGAGCGAGTTGACCACGGCCCGTGAAGAGGGCGACAAGGTGGAGATCCTCTCCGGAGTATTCGAGGGGACCACCACGGGCACACCGATATCCTTGTTGATCCGGAACAAAGGACAGCACTCGCACCGTTACGACCATCTTCGAGATCTCTTTCGGCCGGGCCACGCAGAGGCGACCTACTTCCAGAAATACGGTACCTACGATCACCGGGGCGGGGGCCGCGCATCGGCGAGAGAGACCGCGGCCAGGGTCGCTGCAGGGGCCGTGGCGAAGCAGATTCTCAACGAACATGGGATCGAGGTGGTCGGGTACACTCGCAGCGTGGGCTCCATAGAGGCCGAAGCTTTCGACTTGGAGGAGATCGAGAAGAACAAGGTGAGATGCCCTGACCCGGCCCAGGCAGAGAAGATGGCGGACCTGATCCTCAAGGTTCGCGAGGAGGGCGACTCCATCGGAGGCGTCGTGGAGATCCTCGCGAGAGGTGTGCCTGCGGGCCTGGGCGAGCCGGTCTACGACAAGATGGACGCCGACCTGGCCATGGCGCTGATGAGCATCAATGCAATCAAGGGCGTGGAAATCGGAGCGGGCTTCGGAGCGGCCGCAAAGAGGGGCTCCGAGAACAACGACCCTTGGATCTTCGAAGCTGGAAGGCTCGGAACCAAGACAAACCACGCCGGGGGCATCATCGGCGGAATCACCACCGGTGAAGAGCTGGTCATGCGAATCGCGGTAAAGCCCCCTTCTACAATCGGAATCCCCCAGCAGACCGTCGATCGGACCGGACGTGCTGCGACGATATCTCCCGGGGACTCTGAATCGAAAAAGCGGCACGATCCTTGCATTTGTCCCCGGGTAGTCCCGGTCGCAGAGGCTATGGTCGCCATCGTTCTTGCAGACCATTTCCTGCGTCAACGGGGCCTGAGGGGAGCAGAATTCGACCCAGGAAAGGCCTCCTAGGCTTCCCTCGACTCGCGGCACGGCGGGACGGGAGGAATCGCCCATCCGGACCTTCATCAGACCCGTTTCCTTGACAATCCACTTGCCTTTCTGACGGCATGAAGAGAAAATAGCCGGAAGGGTCCGCTCGTGATCCACCGTAAAAAGTGCCCTCCGGTGTTTACTCCAAGGCCCGACAAAGAGACGGCAACAGAAGGGACAGAGCAACCAGCCATGACGAAGCCATCCTCAGAAGAAGGCGCAAAGAAACGCGCAAAAGAGAAACTCTCCTCCCTGGCCAATCGGGGAATGCGGGCAGCACTCGAACGTACGAGCGTCCAGAGGGTCTACGAGACCATGGTCTGGAGTCAGATCCGGGTGGGGCCCATCCCTGAGCACATCGGCGTGATTCTCGACGGCAACCGCCGCTGGGCAAAGCGTCGGGGGCTGGACCCCTGGAAGGGTCATGAACAAGGGGCCAGGAAGATGGAGGACTTCCTTGACTGGTGCGGTGAGATCGACGAAATTCGCTCCATCACGCTCTACGCCTTCTCCACGGAGAACTTCAAGCGCTCGGAAAAAGAGGTCACCGAAATCTTCCGGCTTCTGAAAGAGTATCTGAACAGCCTTCTCAAAGACGAAAGGATCGTGAAGAACGAGATCCGGGTGAAGATGCTGGGAAGAATCGAGATGCTGCCGGAGGAGTTTCAGGAACTGATCCATCAGGTGGAGCGGCAGACGGCCCACTACGAAAAGAAATTCTTCAACTTCGCCATCGCATACGGGGGCAGGACGGAAATTGTCGACGCCGTGAGATCCCTGGCCCAGAACGTTAAGGACGAGAAGCTCACGCTCGACGACATCAGCGAGTCCGTGATCGAAAGCTATCTTTACACCGCCCACCTGCCCAAATGCAGCCCGGACCTGATCATCCGGACATCCGGAGAGGTGCGGCTGAGCAATTTCCTCACCTGGCAGGGCGCATACAGCGAGCTATGCTTCGTGGACGTCTACTGGCCCGACTTCCGAAAGCTCGATCTGCTCAGGGCCATCCGCATGTTCCAGTATCGCCAGCGACGTTTCGGCGGGTAGTGTCCTGTCCCAGACACAGTCATACACAGACTCGGTTCGAAATTGGGGACAGCCACCAATTTCAGGAAATTGGTGGCTGTCCCCAATTTCGTCCCCAGTTTCGTTATTGCGTCGGACCCGTTCGTTCCATCCTGAGAAGCGGCATGAACCGTGTGAAAGAGTCCCTGGGACAGGACACTACCCAAGGGGTGCGAACTGCTCGATCCTCGCCCGAATCTCGTCTCGGGTAACGACGGCGGTCCCGAGTTTCTCGACCACGAGGCCCCCGGCGACGTTGCTCAGCATGGCTGCCTGCCGAAAGGTGCCGCCCGCCACCAGGGCGGACGTGAAAACCGCGATCACCGTATCACCCGCTCCTGAGACATCGTAGACCTCCCTTGCCCGGGCCGGGATCTTGAGCGGCGCATCCCCTTCCTTGAACAGGCACATGCCTTCAGAACCCATGGTAATCAGGGCAGCATCGCATTTGAGCCTCTCCATCAGCTGCCCGCCGGCCTCGTGGAGCGACTTCTCGTCGGTGATTGGAATCCCGGTTGCTTCTTCCGCTTCCGCCCGGTTCGGCGTGATGGCCGTGACACCCTTGTAAAACGGAAAATGATCCCTTTTCGGGTCCACGGTAACGATCTTTCCGAGGCCCCTCGCCATGGGGACGATCTCACCCAGGAGCCGCTCCTGAATGACGCCCTTGCCGTAGTCCTCCAGGATCATGGCGTCCACGTTCGGAATCGTCGCCTTCAAATGCTTTCGCATCTCCTCAAGGCATTCCCCTTCTACGGAGCTCGTGTCTTCCCTGTCCACCCGGACGACCTGCTGCTTGTGCGCGACGATCCGAGTCTTCAGGATCGTGGGCCGGGCCGGGTCCTTGACCACGAGCCGTGTCTCGATGCCTTTCTCCTTCAACATGTCCATGAGCATCCCGCCGTAGGCATCGTCTCCCACCACGCCACAGATCTCGACCGATGCTCCCAGGGCATTCAGGTTGCTTGCCACGTTGGCCGCGCCACCCAGGGAGAAGTTCTCACGGACCACCTCCACAACCGGGATAGGTGCCTCGGGGGAGATCCGCTTCACCTTGCCCCAGATGTACTGGTCAATGATGAGATCCCCGAGAATGACGACCTTGGCACCATCGAATCGATCGAGAATGAGCTCAAAACCTTCCATCAACCCCCCTCCAGCAACAAGACCTTTGACGCCGGGCACCGGCTGCGTCGATGT
>JANQFG010000216.1 GCA_028277985.1 bacterium
CTGGTTCTCTTTGAGGCGGCTACCTCGTTGAAAAAAGAGTAACCTACCTCTTGGGGTCATCCTTTTCTATTCTGTGGCTATAGCAGACTACAAAGTCGCTCCAACCAAATCGGGGAGGGAAATCCCAACCTCAGCCAAGCACTGAAGCTCTAACCAGCGAGATAGCGAATGCTTCGGTTGGTCCCGCCCAAGCGGTACTGGGCTCTAGAAGAGAAGAAGGAAAGTCGCCCTGCTAAAATCGGTGAGGGAACCCGAAACCCCATCCGAGGACTGGGGCCTTGGTCAAAGAGAACAGCGACGGTGTGTGTGTTCAGTGAGCTAGCGGTACTGGACTGGAGAAGAAAAAAAAGAAAGGAGAGGCGCCCGTGAAAAACGCCTCTCCATTGTGATGAAGACGGGATGGGATGTGTGGGGCGACGGAGACCAAGAGAACCGAAACGTGACAGAGATCGCACGCACTATTGGAGCATGAAGGCCCGCTCGCCGTGGGTGGCGCTGTCCAGCCCCTGGATCTCGTCTTCATCGCTCACCCTCAACCCGCCGGTTGCGACCTTGGTGATCGAAGCCAGGACAAAGGTGGCAACAGCTGCATAAGCGATGGTCGCAACAACACCGACCAACTGGATGATGACCTGGTTCGGGTTCCCGTAGAGAAGACCGGTGCCCGCCTCATTGACTGCGGGGTTTGCGAAGATACCGGTCGCTATGGCGCCCCAGATGCCGCAGATGCCGTGCACGCCGAAAGCATCCAAGGAATCATCGAAGCCCATTTTCGGTTTCAGGACCGCTACGCCCAGGTAGCCGAGCAGGCCGGATCCGATGCCGATGGCAAAAGCACCGAAGAGATCGACAAAGCCCGCTGCCGGCGTGATTCCGACCAGACCGGCCACCAGCCCCGATGCAAGGCCAAGGAGTGTCGGCTTCTTCTGGACCATCCATTCCACGAACATCCAGGTCAGTGCCCCTACACACGCGGATGTGTTCGTGACCAGGAACGCGGAAGCGGCAATGCCGTCGGAGGCGAGCTGGCTGCCGGCGTTGAAGCCGAACCAGCCGAAGAGGAGCATGGCGGCGCCGGCCGAGGTCAGCACGATGCTCGAAGGGAATATCGTCTCCTTTCCGTAGCCTCTCCTCTTGCCGAGCATGATCGCGAGAACCAGTCCCGAGACGCCGGCGTTGATGTGAACCACGGTCCCTCCGGCGAAATCAAGGGCACCGTGGTTGCCCATCCATCCCCCTCCCCACACCCAGTGGCACACGGGGGAATAGACGAAGATCAACCAGAGGGTTGCAAAGACCAGCCAGGAAGAGAACTTCATTCTCTCCACCACGGATCCGCTGATCAGGGCGACTGTGATGCCGGCAAAGGTCATCTGGAAGACGATGAACAGGTAGGCCGGGATGGTGCCGGACAGGTCGTTGACACCGATGCCGTTCAGGAAGGCGTGGGACAGGCTGCCCACGACTCCGGCCACGTCCGGGCCGAAAGCGAGGGTATACCCGCAGATCATCCACAGAACGGACCCGATCACGTAGGAGGTGAAACTCAGTCCGATGGTGTTCAGCAGGTTCTTGGATCGCGACATTCCACCGTAGAAGAGTGCAAGCCCTACCGGGGTCATGAACATGACCAGCGCGGTCGCGACGATCATCCATGCCGTGTCCCCGGTATCCAGGGTCGCCTCTTCCCCGGCGAGGGCATGGGTTGTCAACAGCAGAAGGAATACGACAAGACTCAGTACAATTCGTATGGACTTCATTTCTCTGACCTCCACCTCAGATGGCATCTTTGCCCTGTTCTTTGGTCCGTATGCGATAGGCCGCTTCGACGGGAAGGACAAAGACCTTTCCGTCTCCGATCTTCCCGGTGGATGCGTGCTCCAGGATCACCTCCACCACCTTGTCCACCATGTCGGCTTCGACAACGACCTCAACCTTCACCTTGGCCACAAAATCGACCGTGTATTCAGCGCCGCGGTAGATCTCCGAATGCCCCTTCTGGCGCCCGAATCCCTTGACCTCGCTCACGGTCATGCCCTTGATCCCGAGCGAGGAGAGGCCTTCTTTCAGGTCCTCCAGCTTGAACGGCTTGATGATCGCCTCTACTTTTCGCATTTCGACCCTCCTTGTGGTTTGTTCTTGCGATCAGATCTACGACCTAGTACAAGAGCTGTGCCAGAGGCTTGGGAGAAGGGTCGTTGGGGTGTTACCCATTGAAATTGTTAAGAAAAAATGGGAAGAGGGCAGAATTTCCGGAGAGGATCCTTGAAATTCAAACAACATAAATGTGGGGATTCATCAATTTTGCTACGGAATTGTGGTTTTCTTCGCGGCGGCTTTCTGCTCGTGAATTCTGCCACCGAACCGATGGTCTGGAAGAATGGATTGGCTTGGTCGCGAGGCGTGCGAGATTCGCCGGGGCCGTTTTTCGTTCAGAAGATGAGGGAGACGCTACATGGAGCTCAACAGGAGAGTGCCGGTTCTTTTCGGCCTCATACTGATCCTGTTTGCCGGCTGCGGATCTGACGACCCGGAGAGCGCAACGCCTTCCGGGACTACGCCTGCGATTCCTTCGGGAGAGTCTTACACGACCACGCCTTTTGCAGCCGACTACGAGATCCGACTCCAGTCATTCGCCAAATACCACGCTGCGCGATGTGAGCAGGTGGAAGGGCCCTACGATGCTGCGGCTTGCCTGGCCTATACGGGAGACGAGCCGGTGTTCCCCTATTTCTTGCCCTTCTTCTTCCCCAGCTCCTTCTGCTTCAGATCCTTGTAGAGCTCGTAAGCCTGCTTCGGCTTCATCTTGTCATGCACAACCTTGCCGACCGCCTTGATCATGGCGATGGGGGCGTCGGACTGGAAGATGTTCCTGCCCATGTCGACTCCGGAGGCGCCCTGGTCCACCGCATTGTAGGCCATGGTCAGCGCGTCCAGCTCGGGCAGCTTCTTGCCTCCGGCCATGACGATCGGTACGGGGCAGGATGAGGTGACCGTATCGAACCCGTCCGGAATGTAGTAGGACTTGACGAAGTGAGCGCCCAGCTCGGCGCACATCCGGCAGGCGAGCCGGAAGTAGCGGGCATCTCGAGCCATGTCTTTGCCGACCGCCGTGACGGCCAGCACCGGAATCCCGTATTGGTTTCCCAGGTCCACGAGCTGGGTCATGTTTTCGATCGACTGGGTTTCGTACTCGCCGCCGATGAAGACCTGCACGGCAAGGGCGGACACGTTCAGCCGAGTCGCGTCCTCCATGTCCACGGCAAGCCTTTCGTTCGAGAGCTCTTTCAGGATGCTCGGGCCGCCGCTGGCCCGAAGAACGATCGCCTTGGTGAATGATGATGGTATGACCGTCCGCAGAATTCCCCGGGTAAGCATGAGGGCATCCGCATGCGGGAGAAGAGGGACGATGGACAGGTCGATCCGTTCGAGTCCCGTGGTCGGGCCCTGAAAGTATCCATGATCCACGGCGAGCATGACGGTCCGGCCCGACTTCGGGTTGAAAATACGTGCCAGCCGGTTCTGCATGCCCCAATCCAGCGATCCCGACCCCTTGAGAAAGAACCCGTTGGTCTTCTGGGGAACCTCTGTGAAAAAGTCTTTTGCCTCTTTTCCCTTGTCCGCCTCTGGCATTGTCTCTTCTCCTTGCCCTTTGTAAGGAATTCTAGCGTTCGGTTCGTGACAGGGAGAGCATATTCCAAGGGTGCGCCGATTTCAACAGATCCCGGGTCCGGCAAATGGGATGGCTTCTGCGCTCAACCACCGAAGGGGCAGCGAGCAGATCACGGGGACTCCGGCCGGTACCAGATGGGTGAAGTCCAGGCGCGTTCCTGGATCGTCTTGTCGATTGCAGGATCCGTGCAGTGACCCGGACGCTCCTCGGCGGGCAGGCGGATGCAGTCGTAGGTGTTCCATCGACACGTCGGGTTTTCCAGGACGCGGGCATAGTAGAAGGCCCGGTCACCCGGATCGAATTCCGGATCGGTCCAGACCGTGCAGAGTGTGTCGAAACCCTCGCCCGTGGCCGCGCAAGTGTCTAGATTCACGCTCGCCCCATTGTTCGGGTTTCCCGCCACGTCGAAAACCTTCTGGATCGCCTCCCCATCGGCATTCAGCCATCCCTTGATGATCTGGACACGCTGGAGAGGCGTCCCCCGGCTCTGTCCAAGATCCGACTCCCGCATGGCGAGAACCGCGAAACGGGGTGCGTCGGCACCTTCCGGCCTTGGAGGCAGGTCGCCGCCCATGGCAGTTCCCCCCTGGTAGCCTGTCTCCACGAAACCAGGGTCCTCGCAGAGGCTTGGCGGGTAGTCCCAGCCCCCAAAGAAGCGTACAACCATCCGTGGGCCGCTCGTCCCGAAGACCTCCCGTCTCTTGAGGGCCGAAAAGATGGCGTCCCTGGAGTTCTCCTCGGCCCAGACCGCCGCAAGCCCCCCGGGATTGTTCAGGATCAGGTTGGATGCGGATCGCTCCTCCGGGTCGTCGTCCCGCCATCCGTGGTGGCCCTGGTATCGGTCCTCCTCTACGGCCCCGGCTGCAGCATTGTGCGTATCCGTACTCGCAATCATGCCCAATCGGTAAGGATTCACACCGAGCCGATCTTCTTCTTTGAGCCCTTCCAGCAACACATTTCGGACGAAATCGAGTCGGGATACGCATCCGAGTCGGGTCGCACCCAGCGAGCCGGTGCCTTCACCGCAATCCGGGGATTCGGGCGATCGGATTTTCTCGAAGTCACACAGCTCGTCCGGCTCGCCGAGGACGCCTTCGAGGCCGTTCCTACACTCCATATCGCCCTTGTGCTGAAAGACCTCGACCAACGGTTCCGCTCTGCTCCGCAGCGAGGCAAGCTCCTGCTCCTCACCGATCGTTTCAGCTCCCGGGTAGTCCGGAAAGAAGGCGTTCCCGTTGCTTTCGTTCGAATTGTGAGGGATCGCAAGTACGTCGCAGTCCTCTGTTTCCTCAAGGCAGGTCCGCTCCAGTTCCTTCCACAGTCCTTGAAGCGTCGGTTGGTCTACGTAAGAGATCGGCAGATCCGGTACACTCGCATTTCGGAAGATCACGTTTCGGTGAAGATTGCTGATGCCGGGCACGCCCGTGTATTCGTATCCTACGAAGGCTGTAAAGGAACAATCCGACGAGCGATCATATGCGTCCTGTGCCGCCCCACGGACCCTCGCCCAGACGCTGCCTGCCAGGGCAGGGCAATCGACCCGGCCCGGACCGCATACGTCTGCGAGACGTTTCGGATTCGGAAGGTAGAGCTGGTTCGCCATGGCAATGGTGCTGAGTGCGTTGCCCTGCCGGAAGAAGACACAGGTGAGCGCATCGTACGCTTCCGATCCGGGAGTCACACACGCCTCGACTTCCGCGAAGAACTCGGCGTGGTCCGTCACTGCCGCGAAATCGAGCGGGCGCTCGAGCTGGATCGTCCGTGTTCCCTGTCCGTTCTCTTCGAGATGGGTCAGCGGAATCGGCTCGCCTCTGGCAAAGCGGTAGGCATCTGCCGGGGTGGTTCGGACGTCCCAGATCCACGCATCGAAGGAGAGTGCGGTGTGAATGTGGAGATCGCCGAAGTAGACATTCCTCGAAGGGTTGAACTGCGAACAGGGCTCACGCTCTTCACTGTATTCCCTGGGAGTATCCTTCGGTTCGACGGCAGGAGGCGGGTCCTCGCTGCCGCATGTCCAAAGGGATGCCGCAAGGACTGCAGAAAGGATGAACAGGAACCAGATGCGGGCCATCACTTCTCCTCTGTATATTTCGCGGGATGACGGGTCAGGTGGACGGATTCGTGCCGCTCGTGAGAGCGACGGAGTCCTCCCTGTCGTCCTCATCCTCGATTCGGATCTCGTAACGATCGCTCATACGCCGGATGCCGGTACGCATTGCCTCCTTTCTCCGAATGGTCATCAGACGCTCCCTCACCTGCGATCGCGCTTCTTCAAAGGCCGGTTCGGCAGCCTCTGTCCTGGCAGTGATGCGAACGAGATGAATCCCGAAGCTCGATTCGATCGGTCCGCACCAGGTGTCTTCGGGCAACCCGGCAAGGCGATCTGCAAAAGAGCCGCCGAAGAGAGCGGCCAGTTCCCTTTCGGTCTTTCGTACGAAACGTGATCCATGGATAAAAGGATTCCCGAGTTCCTTCGGATCGGTTCCGGCGGACAGGCTGTCGAGGATAGTCTGGGCCTCACGGGTCAACGCTGCCGTCGGACGGTTCCGGGCCAGGAAGACGTGGACCAAGGAAATCCGGCCTTCCTGTACGAAAAGGTTTCGATTTTCCCGGAAATACTGCCGTAGCTCCTCTTCGGCCGGTTCGGGTGCCGGGGCCAGGCCTTCCACCAGAAACCCCATTTTCTGAATGAGTCGACGGCGCACGATCGGGTCCCCCTGGTCCAGTCCGATGCGCAGTGCTTCGCGGAGCAGGACTTCGTCCTGGAAGAGACTGTCGATCAGTGCGGATTCCTCCTCGGTCGTGGGAGGAACACCGGTCCGACGGAGGTGGTCCCGGCGCAGCCCTTCCACGTGTGCACGGGAGATCGTGATGAGGTGTTCTTTCGGGGCGACCTCCCTGTAGACCAGGAAGACAGCGAAGCCGACTGCCGTGAAGTGCAGGAGGGGCTGCCTGCACCACTTTCTCAACCTGTAGGCGATCCGCTCGATCATTTCTGTTCCTTGCTGGGGTTTCTGCCTTGACGGACGGGATACGGTGTGAAGAGGCCTTGTGACACAGGCCGTCCAACTATCTATCATAATCGCACTCATCCGTGCCAGTGCCCTCGGCGAGGACGTGACTCATCCGGACCTCCTTATGGGAGTTCTCCTTGCTCCCCGGGGCCTGGATCTGATATCTAGGGTGACGGCAGGGAAGGGCTTTCCAACAAGGGGAAGTGTGGGTGCGCATAGAACGTTCGTCACGACTCCAGGCGCCTGTAAGCGAGGTGTTCGCCTATATAGCAGACTTTCGAACCCTGAAGGAGTACAATCCCTCCATACGTCAAGTCCGTCCCCTCACCTCGGGGCCCCCGCAAAAAGGGAGCCGCTTCGAACTTGAGTTGTCCATGTTTGGAACGACTCTGCGTCCGGTCTTGACCGTTACGGACCTGAAGGAAAACGAGCGGATCGCCACCAGCCTGGACGCCTTTATCCCCGCCGTTGAGAGCAGGATCTTTCGTGCCGAGGGGAACGAAACGCTCCTTGTGTTTACCATCGAGTTCAACTCGGGCTGGCCGCTTCTAGGATCCTGGGTGGATCGCCTGCTCGCGAGCGTTTTCGCAGAACCGCAGGCAGATATGGAGATCCGGCTCCTGGAAGAGCGTTTCCGGGCTCGGCCGTAGCGCGCAGCTTGCGTGTTGACATCTCTCGGTCGGCCATAATACAAGAGATGGTTTGTTTTTCTAGAAACGAGTTCGTCGGAGATAAAGCATGATCGAAACGATGCGTTGGAACGAGGGTTTTGTGGAACTGGTGGATCAGACGCTTCTGCCTTCCGAGCTGGTTTACAAGGATTGCCGGCAGGTGGAGGACATTGCAGAGGCGATCGAGAGCCTGCGGGTTCGGGGTGCGCCCGCCATCGGAATCGCAGGGGCCTTTGGTGTTGTCCTCGGGGCGGGAGAGATCCAAGAGGACGACCCGGATGCCTTCCTTGCGCAACTGGAGAAGAAGTTCGATCGTCTTGCGGCCACACGGCCCACGGCCGTGAACCTCTTCTGGGCGCTTTCAAGAATGCGGAAAGTGACCGAGGAGTCTCGGGGCCTGAGCGTCGAGGAGATCCGAGGCCGGCTGCTGGACGAGGCGCTGAGAATGCAGCAGGAGGACAAGGAGATCTGCCGTAAGATGGGGTCCAATGGGTCGGAGTTGCTGAAGGACGGGATGACCGTCCTGACCCATTGCCATGCCGGCGGGCTGGCTACGGCGGATTTCGGAACGGCCCTCGGGGTGATCTACGCGGCCAAAGAGAAGGGGAAGAAGATCCACGTGTTTGCCGATGAGACCCGACCTCTCCTGCAGGGCGCGAGACTCACCGCCTGGGAACTGATGCAGAATGGGATCGAAACGACCCTGATCAGCGACAACATGGCGGCCTGGGTGATGAGCCGAGGTCGGATCGACTGTGTCATCGTGGGCGCCGACCGTGTCGCCCGGAACGGGGACGTGGCGAACAAGATCGGTACCTACGGAGTCGCCATATCCGCCAGGGCACACGGTATTCCCTTTTATGTGGCCGCCCCTTTCTCGACGATCGACAGAAATCTGCCCAGCGGAGAAGACATCCCGATCGAGGAACGCCATTCCGAGGAGATCACCTCGTTGGCCGGAAAGAAGATCGCACCCGAATCGGTGCACGTCTACAACCCTGCCTTCGATGTCACGCCCCACACGTATGTAACGGCCATCATCTCCGAGATGGGGATCGCCGAAGCCCCTTACGAGGAGGCCTTTGAGCGATGGGCGAAGTCAAAGGGCCTGGAATAGGAGGAACGATATGGGTGCAATCGGAATCATCGGCGGGTCCGGACTGGACGATCCAGCGATCCTGAAGCAACCGGAAGTGAAGAGCGTCACGACTCCTTACGGGGAGCCCTCGAGCCCCGTAACCTGCGGGGAAATCGGAGGCGTGCAGGTGGCGATCCTCGCCCGGCACGGGAAGAAGCACACCATCTACCCCTCTGCGGTAAACTATCGAGCGAACGTCTGGGCACTGAAGGACCTGGGGTGCACGCACATCCTTGCTTCGTCGGCGTGCGGTTCCTTGCGCGAGGCGATCGAACCCGGCCACCTTGTCTTCCCCGATCAGTTCATCGACAGAACCACGAAGAGAGAAAGCACCTTCTATGAAAGGGACAGGGTGTGCCATATCCCGATGGGAGAGCCCTTCTGCCCTCAACTGAGACAGCTCGCGATCGAGAGTGCCGCAAACCTGAGAATCGAGCATCACAACGCCGGAACCGTCGTGACCATCGAGGGGCCCCGGTTCTCCACGAAGGCTGAGTCCCACCTGTTTCGAAGCTGGGGTTGTGACATCATCAATATGACCACCATTCCCGAAGTGACCCTCGCCAGGGAAGCGGGTCTGTGCTACACGACCATCGCCATGTCCACGGACTATGACTGCTGGCACGAGACCGAAGAAGACGTGACGATCGAGATGATCCTCGAGATCATGAGGAAGAACGCGGAGAACGTGATCCGCATCATGGTCGAGACGATCCCGAAGATCCGGTTCACCGAATGCAGCTGCAGGGAATACATCAAGACCGCCGTGATCGGCGGGTAGGGAGCGGGTGTTCGCCCTTCAGCGACCCCTTGCTTTCTTCTTTGCGATTTCCTTGAGCACTGCCTCTGCCCGCGGTCGGTCTACCTTCAGGTAGTTCGCCTGTTGACGAGGATTCTTGCAGAGCAGAACCCTGTCCAGGTTGGCGACCGCTTCGTCAAACTTGCCTTTTGCAGCAAGAAGCCGTGCCATAGTAACGTAGGTCGGCAGGTGATCCGGATCGAGCCGCAGCACCCGGGCACAGAGCCTGAGAGCCTCCTCCCTGTCTCCGCCGAAGAACCCCGGCATCTCCATCAGCAACTGCGCCCGTGCCAGCAGGGCAGGGGGATAGTTCGGATCGATTTCAAGGGTGCGGTCCATCTCCTTCTTGATCTTCCGGAACTTCACCATGGACTGCAAGGTGCCCCTAATCTGCGCGATGGCGCCGATGTTCGCCATGTAGTAGAAATGCCCTTCCTTGCCGTCCGGGTTGGCCCTGACCGCTCTCCGTCCGTATTGGACCCCTTTCTTCCAGGCCTTCAGCTTCCGTTTCCTCTGGTCCTTGGCGAGGGTTTGCCCGTAAATCTGGTATCGCTTGGACAGCTCCCAGAGGAGTTCGTAGTCATCCTGACGCAGGGCGATCGCCTTTTCGTACCATTCCAGGGCCCGGTCGAACCGATCCGGAGCAAGGTGGTGCGTTTCGTACAACTCCTCACCCTTCTGCCAGTATTCCTCTGCCTCGTCGGCATGAGCAACCGAGCTCACGCGCATCGACCCAACGGCGAGAGTAAGAATGACGATCGCTTGGAAAGCGAGTCGGGTCCCGGTCCGCATCAGATGGTCAACCTCCCTCTCAGAATCAAGAGAATGCGTAAACTCATTGGACGCTCCAATGTAGCACAGGGTTCCCGGTTTCCAAACCGGATCACCCGGAGGGGCCGCACGGCCCGAAGCAGGCCACCCATGGGAGGGGATAGGTGGGGATCACACTAATAGGAGAAACGTACGAAGAAGCTGATCTCGTCGTTGCGGGCGTATTGCCCCAGATAGGTTTCCCGATCTCCGTCGAGCACGAGCAGGCGCGTGCCGACGGTCCATGCGTCGGTGATCAGGTACCTGGGCTCGAGGCTGACCATCCAGAAATCGGACATGGGATTCAGCAGAAGCCCGCCTTCCACGAGCAGGGTGTCTTCCAGGAATCGAGAGTTGACACCGAGGATCATGAGCAACTCGAATTCCTTGTAGATCAGGGGCTCGCCTTCGTAGTTGAGGATCGAATTGCCGATCATCTGCAGGGTGAACAGATGAGCCCCCCATTGGTAATCCGCCCCGCCGCCGATGGAGAGAAGGTTCTTGGGAAAGGCGATCTGGGGGGAAAAGGGGAAGGAAGCGGTCACCCCGTTCGGGTGGACCGAGAAGTCGATGTCGGAAAGGTCGGGGAACTCGAAGCCTTCCGCGATATTCGGGATCGCCTCCAGTCCTACGTTTATGTGGCGGTCCTTGGTGAAGGCTCCCTCCGCACGGAACGTGAATGCACCTCGGCTCATGGCCATGTCGAGCCCGAAGACCTGCACTCGATGCAACTGAGGTCGAAGATTCATCAAATAGGTGAGGTCCAGGTTGGGCGGAATGAACGTAAGGTCCGACACGATGATTCCATCCACACCGAAGACCGGCATACGGTCATAGCCGTAGAAATAGCTCACACCAATGTCGGCGTTCCCGATCGTTCGGGAGAGTCGAATCCCGAAATCGCTGTTCTCGAAAGTCCGGGAGGGCAGATCCGGTTCGGTGTTGACCTGGACGATATCGATCCTCGGCAGTTCGAAGGGAAGGCCGAAGTCAGGGGTCGGGTAGGACGTGACGGCATCGAACAGGGGCGGATACCAGCGGTCGCCCGGATCCGGCATTCGGAAGGGCACATAGAAGGGCATCCAGATCGCCTCGACCAGCACCGAATCGAAGGAAGAGCCGAAGAGAGCGCGGACCGCGGGGACCCCTATCTTGCGCTCGAGGGAGTCTGTTGTGAAAGGATGCCTGAGGTCCCACGGATTCAGGTTGTCCGTCGGGTTGAATTGATCCAGGGTTCCCCAGGCGAACTTCTGGATGCCGATCCGAAGATCCAGCTCCGAAAGATAGAGACTCAGGTACGCCTCCGCGATCTCCACATATCGGTCCTTGCTCGGGTAGACCTCGTCGAAGCGGATCAGGAGCCCGTCGTTCTCCGGGGAGAGATGGCTTCCTTCGTAGCCACCCCGGAATACACCGTAGAAGCTCACGTGCTCTCCGAAGTCGGCGCGTGGCTCGAGCGTAACGAGGACCGACGGGTCCTCCCGGGGCGTTTCGCGGTTGAACGGGATTACCCCTCTGACCTCGATCGCACCGTTGAGGCTTGCGGCGAAGAAGCCCTTCTCGTATTCAAGAGCCGGGAGCGGCGGCGGCAGGAAGGCACCCGCTGATAATAAGATGAGCGCGAGGGATATTCGCCAGGGTCGATTCCGGGGTCTACCGTGAGGGATCTCTGTTCTCGCCATTCGGGTATCTTATCATTCTCCCTCTCATGCGCAACCGGTGGCTAAAGCTGATCGAGCTTCTCGTAGATCTCCCTCCAGCGCGTGTACGCACTCTGATACGCGTCCGTATGTTCTCGGACGGGCTCGAACCACTCTTCCCGCTCGATGATCTCTTCCTGTGCGCCCTGCATACTGGGAAACGCGCCGATCCCGGTGGCGGCACAGATGGCGGCGCCCAGCGCCGACGCTTCCCTTATGCGCCCCACCGATACGGGCAGATCCATACAATCGGAAAGGATCTGGCAGAAGAGACGACTGTTGGTGAGCCCCCCTGTCAGGCAGATCTGCTCCGGCTCGAACGACCTCGCGCCCAGAAGCAGTTCATGGTTGGCGCGTAAAGCGAATACGATGTTCTCAAGGATCGCCCGCAGGAAGTGGGTCCCCTGGGCAGGGGATGCGGTCAGGGGATGCACGGGAGGTGGAAAGTAGAAGAGCCCGGGCCGAAGGGACACGAAGTTCTTCTCGTCCATGATCGCGGGACCAAGGAAGGCAAAGGTGTCATGTGAGCCGGGGGAGGCATCGGCAGCCTGTCTGTCGATCCACTCGTACATTTCCAGATCCGTCCACGGCCTCCCGTGTAGGGTGATCAGGGAATCCTTCAGCCACTGGACGACGTAGCCGGCCCACTGGCTGTTCGCTTCGAGGATCCACCTGCCCGATTCCAGATGGCAGGAGGTCCAGAATCTCTTCTCAGGGTGTACGTACGCAGTGTCCATCAACAGACAAACAGGTGCGGTGGTTCCTGCCACGATGCCCAGTTGGTTCTCGCCTTGCACACCGGCCCCGAGCAGCGCACACTGGGTGTCGGCACCACTGACGACCACCGGTGTTCCCGGATGCAGGCCGGTTTCGGCCGCCACCTCCGGGAGCACCTCACCGATGACGCCTCCCGCCTGAGCGAGAGAGGGTAGGAGGTTCGTTTCGAGGTCAAAGGTTTTCAGAATTCTGTCCGACCATTGTCTGGCGGCGACGTCCAGGAGCCCGCTTCCAGATGCCGCAGTTACCTCCGAGCACTTCACACCGCAGAGCTTGTACAGTATCCAATCATTCAGCGTCATCAGGGTGCGAATCCGGGAAAATGTGTCCGGTGCCTCTTCCCTGAACCAGAGGAGCCTGGACAGGGCCGAGGTCAGTACCGGCCACTGACCGGTCAAGGGGTAGTAGTCCTGGTCCAGCTGCGCTTCGATGTCTGCCCTTGTGAATGCACCGCGTGTGTCCAGGTTCGGACCCGCGTACAGGGCCTCACCATTTTCATCCAGGAAGAGATACGAGAAGCGCTGGCCGGTAGCCGAGATGGCCCGAATCGCCTTCGGGGGAATTCCGGTCTTCTGTAGGGTTTCCCTGAGTAATCGGCAGATGGAGGCCCAGAAGTCGTCCGCGCTGAATATGCAGGCAAAGTCTCCGATCAGGGGATCGGGTGAGTAGTGTCTTTCCTTTTTCTCGCGGTGGATCCGTTTCCCGCCCAGGTCGAACAGGACGGCTCTGACGGTTCCTGTGCCTCCATCCAGGGCCAACAAGTATCCTTCTGTAGTGGTTCTACCCATAGGCAAACCCTTTCCTGTCTCCCCAGGTGCTCGTGGATGGAACCTGTGGGGTCACAAGGCCTTCCCCTCCACCTCCAGGATCTCCGGGTTCCAGATGTTCCTCAGGGGCTCTTTCTGCAAATAGCGGACGATATCGCCGGCAATCATCTCACTCTGGTGCCTGATGACATCTCGTGTGGCCCCGCCCAGGTGAGGCGTGCAGATCACGTTGTCCAGGGCCAGAAAAGGGTTGTCCTCCTGCAGGGGTTCCTCGTCGAATACATCCAGCGCAGCTCCCCGAATCCTGCTCTGCCGCAAGGCACTGAGCAGGGCCTCCTCATCGGTCAGAAAGGAGCGTGCCGTGTTGATGAGGCAGGCCGAAGGCTTCATCAGCGCGATCTCCTTCTCACCGATCATGTGATGGGTTTCGTCTGTTTCCGGACAATGGAGGCTTACCATGTCCGCGGTTTCGAGGAGTCGGCTCAATGAGCCCGGCTCTACGCCGAAGGCCCTCAACGTCTTCTCTTCCACGAAGGGGTCATGGACGAGGATCCTGGCGCCAAAAGGCTTCAGTCTTTCGGCCACCTTTCTGCCCACCGCACCGAATCCGACGAGTCCGACGGTGGATGATCCCAGCTCGAATCCTCCGTACTCGTTGAAGACCTTCATGATGTCCTGCGTGGATTCGATCCTGAGCTTCCCGTTCCTCATTCGAAGATTCGTCGTAACGATGTTCCGTGCAAGAGAGATCATGAAGCCCAGGGTGATGTCTGCGACCGCGTCCGCGTTCCGTCCCGGAGCGTAGAAGATCGGAACGCCGCGCTCGCTCGCAGCTTCCCGGGAAATGTTGAGTGGGTCGCCCCGGCAGCATCCGATGATCCTGAGCGGACAGGCCTCGAACACTTCCTCATGGACCAGATCCGCTTCCACGATCAGAACGTCTGCCCCCGTACCATGGATTTTCTCGATCAGCTCTTCCTCGTCGAAGTAGATCTTTCCCGTGTCCCTGTAGTCTTCGTGCTGCACCTCCATGTGGGACCGGAGGCGTTCGAGGCCTGTCTCATGGAACGAAGCCGTGATCAATGCCTTCATGGATTCCCCCTGTGGTTCACTGCTTCACCCTTCGTTCTCCACCCCTTCACCATGCGGTGAATGGTGGTGAGTCCCTTCACCAGACGGTGAATGATGAAGGATCCATTCACCATACGGTGAATGGTTGGGAAAAAAAATATGGAAAGCACGGAAAGGACCTTATTTGGCCAGTCCTTTTGTCCGCTGCCGTAAGAACTCCTTCCTTTCGGAGAGTCGATCAGGCTGCAAGGGGTCTTCTTGCCAAACGCGCTCCATCAAGGGGCCCACGAGAAAATAGAAGAGACTCATACCGCTGAGGGTGAGGAGCATGTGATCCGCTTCCCTCGGCGATCCCCGTGATGTCGAGAAGAAGCGGGGATAGTACTCGCGCCAGAGCCGAAAGATCGGAAGGATCCGGTCGGCCAGGAGTTCCTCGAGCAGAACGCCTCCGTCGAGAAACTCTCGAAAGAGGATCCGTACCGGGTTACGGTTCGCCTGGATGAACTCGGTCGTGTTTTCCAGGAAACGCGACAGATCGATCTTCTGGGCCATGTCCTTGCGACGGCGCAGGAATTCATCGAACAGGGGTTGAGCTCTCTGAAAGAACTCCTCCAGTATGTGGGAATACAGGCCCTGTTTTGTGCCGAAATAGTAAAAGATCAACCGCTTGTCCATGCCGGATCTTTTTGCGATTTCCGCAACCCGGGCGCCGGAATACCCCTTCTCGGCGAAGACCTGCTCTGCCGCCTTCAGGATTCGCTCACGCGTTCCTTCGACATCCTGTGACGCGGATTTTCTCAGTCGTGCCATATCTTCGATCCGTGGGCTGCATTTCCAATCCGGCCAGTTTCCACTATTATAACGCGAATAATAGAAAGAAAAGGGACGCCGAGTCAATGGAAAAGGCTTGAGGGCCCTTACCCATCCGGGTGATTCATGGTATCTTCGGCTGGGTGACACAGAATCCGGAACGGACGGGAGAAGATGGAAAACGATCAGACGAGTGTCCATGTTTCGCTGCCTCACGGGGGCGGTTATCCCATCCTGATCGAGTGGGGGTGTATCGACAGGCTCGGGAGCCTGTTGCGCCGCGAATCGATCGAGGGGGAGGTTTTCCTCCTGAGCGACAGGAAGGTCTGGGGTCTCTACGGGGATGCCCTGGAAGCAGGGATGGAGGCGTCGGGATACCGGATCCTGGAGAAGCTCATCCTGGAGCCCGGGGAGGAGAGCAAGAGCCTGGCCAACTGGATGGCCGCCCTCGACCGGCTCGTAGCGCTGGAAGACGGAACGGCCCGCAGCCTCTTTCTGGTCAACCTCGGGGGCGGCGTCATCGGGGATATCGGAGGCTTCGTGGCGGCCTCGTACCGAAGGGGGATCCCCTGCGTCCAGGTGCCGACCAGCCTGCTCGCCCAGGTGGACAGTAGTGTGGGCGGCAAGACCGGTGTGAACCACCCGGGCGGTAAGAACCTGATCGGTGCCTTCTACCAGCCCCGGCTGGTCGTGGCGGACCTCAAGACCCTGAAGACCCTGGACCCACGAGAGGTCCGGTCCGGTCTGGTGGAAGTGGTGAAATACGGGTTGATTTGGGATGCCGCTTTCTTCGCTTATCTGGAAGAGAATTTCGGGCGCGTGCTGGATCTCGAGGAAGAGGCGCTTCGCAAGGTCGTTCGGGTATCCTGTGAAGTCAAAGCGGCCGTGGTCGGTCGGGACGAAAAAGAGCAGAAGGGCCTTCGGACCCTGCTCAATCTGGGGCACACCTTCGGGCATGCCCTGGAGGCGGCGACCCAGTACAGACAATACACTCACGGGGAAGCAGTCGCGGTCGGAACGCTCTGTGCGACCTGGATATCGGTTGCCCTGGACATGCTGCCTTCCGCCCACTACGCGAGGATTCTGTCGCTCTTCGAACGCATCGGCCTGCCCACCCGCGTCTCCGAGGCGGAGACGGACAGGTTGTGGGAGGCAATGAAGCGGGACAAGAAGTTCATCCACGGCCGAAACCGGTTCGTCCTGCTGGATGAGATCGGGAAGGCCCGGGTGGTCGAAGACATCGATCCCACGATTCTCGAGCAGGCCCTCGAAGCCCACCTACATGGGAACACCGACTCCTGAGCCCAAGCAAACCGAGACGTGACGGGACAGCAACTCAAGACATCTTCTTCACGTAATACTGGCAGGTGGACGTGGCGATGAGGGTCCCTTCGGTGTCCCGGCAGTCCATCTCCAGCACCCACTCGCCCTTGCCCTTTTCATCGATCGGCTGGAGCATTTCACGGGCCTTCTCCTCTGAGATGCTCAACTCGCAGATGATGTCCGTGAGGCCCATGTTCAGGAACTGGATGTCCATGCCCTTGTTGATCGGGATGTACTGGCCGATGGGGTAGGTGCAGGCAAACAGGGCGGCACCCGCGATCTCCATCAGCATGAAGAGCGAGCCCGCATAGACGATGCCCACGTGGTTCAGATGGTTGTCCTTGGGGAGCCGAAGAACCACGTGCCTTTCTTCCAGGAGTTCCACCGACAGTCCGCTCTCCTTTACCCACGGAATGGTTCCCTCGATCATCGGCTTCAACGAGCTGTAATCCATGTTCAAACTCCTGGTCCCTGAACGAAAGGTGTTGGAAACGGGATCCGGCTAATCGTGAAGAGATCCGGGCGGCAGGGCTCGAAGGTCCGCGTTGAGGCGAATCTTTCTGTAAATCCGCAGTCGAAGCCCGGGGCGTATTGGGCGACGGCTGTCCAACTGGTTCCATTGAGAAATTTGAGCTACGGTCACTTCGAACTCCCGGGCGATCTCCCACAGGTTGTCCCCGGGCTTGACGGTGTACCAGATCTCTTCACCCACACCCTCCGCAGGTCTTCCCTTGGCAACAAGCGGCGGGTTCTGCGGTGTAGGCCCTTTCAACCAGACGACGATCTTCTGGCCAGGGCGGATACGGGATGAGTTGTGTTTTCGGTTCCATTTTCGCAGGGAGGAGACGCTGACCCCGTACCGGTGGCTGATGAGCCAGAGGGAGTCCCCTTCCTGCACCACATGAACCACCTTTCGGTAGCCCCTTCCCGACAGGTCCGGCAGCTTGACCGGCTTCCGGGTCCGATTCGCCCGTGCGGTGACCTTGTAGCTCGCCGGGAGGGGGATGATCAGGCTCTTGCCTTCCCGTATCGAATGCCGACTCTTCAAACGGTTCATCGCCATGATGGAGTTCACAGAGATGCCGTAGTGCACTGCGATGTGCGACAAGGTTTCGTTCTTGCGAATCCGGTGCCTTCGAAAGGTGAGCCGTTTCGCCGGATCGAGCCGGGCGTAGTAGGCGAGAAAAGCCTCTTTGGTGCCGAGCGGGACCTTCACTTCGTAGTTCGGGTAGTCGGGAGGTGTGCACCCCCGCCGAAGCTGGGGGTTGAGCTTGTTCAGCAGACCCAGGCTCTTTCCGCACCCTTTTGCGACAACGGCCAGATCCGTGGCGTCGGGCAGAGGGACCGTTTCGTAGAGCAGGGGGGCATCGTACTCGATCCCTTCGAGGCCGAATCGGGCGGGATCCTTGGCAATCGTCAGTGCGGCAAGATACCTCGGAACATAATTCTTGGTCTCACGCCGGAGATACCGGTACCGGGAAAGGTCCCAGAAGCACGTGCTGTCATATTTTCGGATCGCCCTCTTGAGCTTGCCTTCTCCCGCGTTGTAGGCCGCGGCCGCGAGATACCAGTCATCGAACAGGCCGTACAGGTCCTTCAGGTAATGTGCGGCCGCACGGGTCGATTTCTCCAGATCCCGTCGCTCATCGATCCACCAGTTGATGACGAGTCCGTACCTTCGGCCCGTTGCAGGGATGAATTGCCAGATGCCCATCGCCTTGGCCCGAGAGTAGGCATACGGGTTGAACCCGCTTTCGATCAGGGCCAGATAGACCAGGTCTTCGGGCAGGCCTTCCTCGCGGAGGATCTGCTTCATCCTCTGTGCGTAGCGGCCAGAACGGCGCAGGGCCCTCTTGATCCATTCCCGCTGCCGGCCCTCGAACAACTCGATAAAGGCCTCGACCCTTTCGTTGTTCACAACGGGCACGGTGGGCGAGTCGTTCCGGCCGGTTTCCGATTGATCCAGCTCGGACAGGAAGCTCACGTCTTCCGCCTCTCCCGGGGGGGGCTGCATCTCCGGGTGAAGGCTCGCTTTGTCTTCTTTCTCCTCTCCCGCACCCTCCTTGCCGGGCCCCTGGGCCGAGGCAAGGACCAACCCGGGGATCCGGCCATGAGGAAGCTCCTCTGTCGCTTTCTCATGGGGGTGTCCCGGCCATGTAAATGTTCCTTTCGTCACATTTTCATGGGGGTTCCCGGGCCATGAAGATGCTCCTGTCGTCACATTTTCATGGGGGTTCCCGGGCCATGAAGATGCTCCTAGTGTCGCATTTTCATGGGGGTGTCCTTGCCATGAGATAGCTCCTGACGTCGCTTTCTCATGGGGGTGTTCCGCTGCAAAGGATTGGCGCGCGGGTGAGGCACAACTGCCTAGAAGGATGCCGAAAACGAAAACCCAGCAAAGCAGGTTTCTCAGGTGTTTGGCCATGTTGTCCTATTTCCAGACCAGCAGGATGGGAGCAGGGGCCCCTGCCATGAAAGAGACTATCGATAACCTTGTCTTCTTATCGGATGATCGCCGGGAAAAGCTAAGCCCGCATCAGGGTGCGGGCCGGGGTGTTCGGTGCCCCCTCCGGTCCGATTTGAAACCTTGATATACTAGATCGGCGCGGCGAAAACAACCCCCATAAGATGGCGACGACAGGAGCTATCTCATGGCAAGGACACCCCCATGAAAATGCGACGCTAGGAGCATTTACATGGCCGTGAAACCCCCATGAAAATGCGACGCTAGGAGCATTTACATGGCCGTGGAACCCCCATGAAAATGCGACGGCAGGAGGATTTTCATGACCGTGAAACCCCCATGAAAATGCGACGCTAGGAGCATTTACATGGCCCGGGAACCCCCATGAAGAAGGGAGAAAAGTGCTCTTCTATGGGGGCTTTCTCTTCACGTACGCGATATTCTGTCCCTGCAGATCGTACGCCTTTTCCAGGAGTGGGTCGGGATCCTGGCCTCCTCCGAAGAGATCCGGTTCTATTTCAAGCCGATCCAGCAGCCTTTCCTCCAGGTCCGTGTGGAGTTCCAGGCTGCCGTCCTCCCGGATGTGCCGAATGGAAACCCCTTCTTCTCGAAGATGGCGGCAGACCAGGATGGCTCGATGGCACTCGAGGGGGTCCCGTTCCGCACACATCAGTGCGATCCTGTACCGCTGCATGCCCTCCCGCACGCGCTCGAGGCCTTCCTGGAAGATCGGGAGGTTGGCAATGCGGCCGTAGTCTGCGCGGCCGTCTACGTAGCAGGCGGTTTCCACTCGCCGTGCGCCCAGTTCCCTGCCGAGAAAGACGTAGGCGATTTTCGCCTTCTTGAGGTCGGCGGCGAGCACCTGCTTGTTGAATTGCGGATGAACCCTGGAGATCGGGTGGGAACGGACATCCACGAGGGCGTTGATGCCCCGGGCGCGAAGGAGTCTCTGGAAGTCGAAGATCTTGTGGTTGGAATGCCCGATCGTGAAGAGTTCCTTCTTCATGTCGGAAGCATATCACAACTGCACAGGCGCTGGGAGCCGGCTCCTTGTTCCTGACACGGATAACAGTTAAAATGGAAAGCTTGGCTCGCTGTCATTCCATCTGCTGCAGTGAAGTCCCTTCCGGGTAGACAGACAGTAATGAGTCGCAGAACCGTCCTGAAACACAGCGAACTTCCGAGTCACCCCACGAGAGGACGAGAAAATTGGAGCCATTTCCAGAGGTTGAAAACGTCTGTGCAGTCGCGATCGATTTGGCCGACTACTCCGATCTGAGAACAGCCAATGTCTACGCCGTCGGTTCGGGGCCGATGACCCTGATCGATGCTGCTCCCAAGTTCCCGGGATCCTTCGAGATCCTGAAGATTCAGCTCGAACAGGCAGGACGCAGTCTGTCCGACATCGAGAGGATCATCTTCACACACGGCCACGTCGATCATTTCGGGCTTGCGGCCCTGATCCGCGAGGAGGTCGGTCACCCGATCCCATGCTTCATCCACACCGAGGACGCGTGGCGGGTGACGGCAGAAATCTACCACGAGGAGATGTTCGATGAGGCGGGAGAGCGACTCATGGCCCTTGTGGACATGCCTCCGGACGAAGTGGCAAAGATCCAGGAGCGCTTCTCCCTTTTCGCCATGCTCTGCGATCCGGTCTTCGATGTGAAGATGATGGAGGACGGCGATGTCTTCGAAGGCGAGGACTATGCGCTCAGGGTGATCCATACACCGGGGCACACACCGGGAACCTGCTGCCTGTATGAGACGAGCCAGAAGGTTCTCTTCAGCGGTGATCACATCATCGGGCACATCACTCCCAACCCGCTGTTCGAGCTGCGAAAGGACACCCTTCGGAATCCAGACTACCTGAGCCTGAAGGAGTACATCCGGTCTTTGGAGAAGGTCAAAGACATGGACGTGAGGTACGTCTTCCCGGGACACGGGCAGTATGTGGAAGACCTGCCCGATCTGGTCGAGAGCTACAGGTGGCACCACCGGGAACGGATGGATCGGATCTGGACGGCGCTGAACAAAAAGTCCCGTCCCCTCTACCATATCATCGACGAGGTCTTTGATTTCGTTCCCGAGTACGACGGCTTTCTGGCCATATCGGAAATCATGGTCCATCTGGAGCTGCTGATCGAAGAAGGTCAAGCGGAGCTTGCGGATCCGGGGCCGCCTGCCTACTACAGGGCGATCCGGCGTGATCGGTGAAAGCCGCCGATTTGCTTGCCGGAATAACCGCCGATTCTAGTTGCGAGGTTGTTGGCTGTCCCGATCACGCCCTGCTTGATCCCGGGCCAATGCGACCCGTCCCGTTGACGCGGCCGCCAACCATCCCTTCTTTCCGTCCGCCAGAGTGATCTTCCACCACCCCTGCTCCTGATCCAGGATGCGGAATTCCGCGCCCTCGTGAAGCACGAACAGGGTGGTGTCGTTCCGGCTGAATCCGGCCCGCACAGGGGCTTCGTCCTCCAGGAGGACGCCACCGTCGTTCCGAAAGCTTTCCGTGTACTTGAACCCTGCAGAGATGCCGAGAACCAGGCTCAGCATGAGAGAGAGCCAGAGGCTCCACTTTGCCCATTCGCTGTTTCTGTACAGGGTAAATATGGCCGAGGCCCAGAAGAGGAGATTGAAGAAGATGAAGGCGATCAGGAGTTCCCATAGATTCATCCCGAAGTACCAGAAGGCAAGGGTGTTCCAGAGGGAAGGCGAGGCCTCTTCGATACGGTCCTTTGTGAGGGAGCGGGCATACTGGAGGTTGGCGTTCAGATCCCCGTCCCGGGGCAGGAGCACTCTCGCCTTCTTATAGGACAGAATCGCCTTGCCGAGCTCCCCAAGGCGGATGTAGGTATTCCCCAGGTTGAACAAGACGTGCCCATTCAGATGGCCCCCCGCGACGAGGATTTCGTACAGGTCTCGGGCTTCCTCGTACCGGTCCTCCAGGTAGGCCTGATTGGCCCGGAACAGGAGGGCATGAAGATCATCCGCATCCTGGACCGCCCGCTCCTGACTCGGGCGCGGTTCCGTTTCCGCCAAGAGGTGGGAAGAAGGGGCCAAAAACAGAAGAAAAACAAATGTCCAGAGCCGACAGAGCCGTCTCGATGTCTTGTTGAAAGGTGGTCGGTTCAAAATCCCCCCCGATTTCGGGGTTCAGAGTCGCTTGTCCATCCGCGCGAGCAGCCTCTGAGCCTTCTTGAATCGTTCCTCTCGCGCGCCCGCATCCATCCGGGTCGACACATACTGGTCGTACTCGAGTTCCTCCAGGAATCCGCGAACCTCCCGAGACTCGCCCTCCCCGATCCCCTTCTCCCTCAGGCACCGCTCTATCTCCACCGGGGTGTAGGCCAGGGTGTTCAGATTCAGCTTGTCGCCGACCAGGCCCTTCAAGCTCCTTGACAGCAGGCCGAAGTACTCGTTGTCTTCGGGTTGGCGGATCCGTCTTCTCGCCTCCTTGACGATGCGGTTGGCCGTCTTGCGCGCCTCTTTCCTCCGCAGGATGTGATGGTCGGTCTCTAGGCGCTCCTGCCTCCTCTTCCTCCCATAGCTGATCAGGAAGAAACACGGAGGAAGCAGTAGGCTCGCGAAGGCTGCGTACAGGCCGGTCCCGGATGGGATCTGGCTTCTTGCGCCGGCAAGCCCGGTATGAATCGGCAGTATGTCCTTGCCCAGGATCTTGATCGAGCTCTTTGAACCGGGAAGGCCGCCGGCCGTAACCAGATGGAGGGATTCGGTTTCGCCGTTCTCTTCCACCGTGAGCGTTATGGGGGCTGTGCTGGCGATCCGATAGGAGCCCTTTTCCGGATCGAAGTACGGCACTTCCTGAGGAGGTATCTGGAGGATTCCCTGCTCGATCGGCACGAGCGCCTTCTTGAACACTTTGGTCCCGTACAGCGCATCTCCCCGGACCGAAAGCTCGAAGGTCGGCTTGTCCGGGTAGACCTTGAAGCCGGGCATGTCTTCGGGCGAGAGCGTGACCAGATCTCTCAGGTTCCCCTTGCCCTTTACCGTCACGGTCAGGGTCGTCGAGTCGCCCGCCCGTAGTCGCTGTTCCCCGGTCTCCGCGTGGACCGAGAAGGATCCGACCAGACCCTCGAAGCCCGCGGGCCTTCCCGTCTGGGGCAGCGGTCGGATCCGGAGCGGAATGGGGGGTGCGCGAAGGTTCTTCGTCACGGTTTGTGCGCGGCTGCCGAAGAAGGAGCTGCCGAAGAAGCTGTCGGTTCCACGAGACCTTCCCTTGCTCTGGATGACCAGTTTGCACGTGAGTATGCTTTCCCCGATCTGGTCCGGGGAATCGGAAAGTGGGTAGAGCGCCTTCTTGAGCTCGGTAACGGCATAACGTTGGCCGTTGATCACCTTCTCGTATTGCCTCTCCTTTCCCAGATCCTCCATCCAGAAGCCTTGAAACGAAGGGGGATCCCATTGAGCCTCGACGGACTGGACTCTTCGGAGGAACCGGAAGGTGTAGATGATCTGCTGCTGGGCATAAGGATTCGTCACATCCACATGCTGGGTAACAAAGGCCATCGGGCGCGCTTCCGCGGAAGACGATGCCGGGAGAATCTTGACCGATATGGGTTGGCTCTGATAGGTGCGGCCCTTTTTCTGCAGCCGGACCGGACCGATGGTGAAGATGCCGGCCCTTCTGGGCGTCAACATGTAGGTGACTTCCACCGAGGTGCTGATCGAACCGTTTACGATCTTGGTCTGCGAGGAGCTTCCGCCCTTGGCTACATGAAAATCCGGCAGAGGCGGTAGCGTAGGGTCGTCAGAGAGCCGCCGCTGCCCGGAGATGGAGACCGTAAGGAAGATCTGGTCCTCCAGGGTGGCTTCCGTCTTGTCCACCCAGGCGCGAACCTCGAAAGCGTCCGATTTCGCAGCCGCACCTGTAACCGCAAGGCCGATCACGGCAAGGGCGAGCAGCAGGCGGATCCGGCGATGGAGGTTTCCTCCCATGCTTGACCTGACGGCTCTTTTGGAGGTTGTCTGAATGGGTTGAACCATAGGAACCTACCAGTCCTTGTCTGTGAACCGGGGACTTCCGCCCAGGGCCTTCTGAACCTGCTTCCTCGCCATTTCCTTCTGGTCTTCATCCAGGGTGTTCAACCAGCGCTCGGCCTCCTCGGGGCTCATCTCTTTCGACGCCTCTGCCCTCTGCCGGGCAGCGGCCTGCTGCTGCTCTTCCTGCCCCTGGTCGGGCTGCCGAGCCTGCTCCTGCCGGGGGGATTCGGGCTGTTGCGCAAGTTCCTGCCGGTCACCCTGGGACTCCTGCTCCTGATTCTCGCCCTGTTCCGACTCGCCCTGCTGGGGCTGAGGCTGCTGGCAGCTTTGGCCCTCCTGGTTCTTCTGCTGTTCCTGCTGCTCCCGTTCCCGGTTTTCCTCCAGCCTGCGTTTGATTTCCTCGCGCACGAACTCGAGGTTGAAACGCGCGTCCTCGTCCTCGGGGTCCAGATCCAGGGCCTGCTTGTAGTGTGCAACCGCCTCTTCGAGCTTGCCCTGCCTGTAAGCGGTGTTCCCGAGGTTGTAGAAGGCCCTCTGCTTCTGCTCGGGCTCCCCTGCGCTGGCTACACCCGTGAAGGCGTCTTCGGCTTCTTCGAAGTTTCGTATCCGGTACTGGGTATTTCCAACATTATATTTCAGCGGAATATCCTCGGGTCTTTCCACCTGAGCGTCGAGAAAGTCCTCGAGGGCTCCAGCATAGTCCTCCTGCTCGTATGCTTCCTCCGCTTTCTTCATTTTTCCGTAAACCGATTCCGCGTGTGCCTGGCCCGTTGCGGCGCATACCGGCCCAAGTCCGGCGATGAGAAACCAGACCGCTTGTTTTCCGAACAGAAACCGCGATCTCTCCTTCCCTTTGGCAGGCAGTCGCTTGCGGTCCGACAGAATCGCCTCGATGGAGAAAAGGAGGATGCTTCCGAACAGGAACCATTGAAAACGCTCTTCCCAGCGTCTCTTCTTCGTGCTCTTGAGCTCTCCGGCTTCCATCTTGCCCCGTATTTCCTCTTCGTAGATCTTCTTGAGGTCCATGTCGCCGCTCACGGACCGTACGTAGCTCCCCCCGGTGGACAGGGCGATCTTCTGAAGAGCAGTTTCACGAAGCCTGCTCATTACGACCTGTCCCCTCCGGTCCTTCTTGAAATCACCCGCCCCTCCCCGAAGGGGTATGGGTGCGCCGTGCTCCGAGCCGATGCCGATCGTGAAGATGCGTATTCCCTTCTCCTTGGCCGCCTGCGCTGCTTTCTCCGCCTCGCCGGGGTGGTCCTCACCGTCCGTGATCAGGATCAGGGCCCTGGAGGCCCTCCGCTCGGTGGAAAAGGAGCGGGTTGCGGTCTGGATTGCCTGCCCGATGGCCGTGCCGGGCACCGGAATGAGCTCTGTGTCGAGATAATCAAGAAAAATCCTGAAGGAACCATAGTCCAGGGTCAAGGGGCACTCCAGAAAGGCGGCCCCTGCGAAAGCGATCAGGCCGACCCGGTCTCCCTGCAGCATATCCACCAGATCCGTGATCTCCCGCTTTGCGCGCTCCAGCCGGTTCGGCTTGACATCCTCGGCAAGCATGCTTTCCGACACGTCGACAGCGACGATGAGGTCGACGCCTCTGCGCTTGATCTCTTCCCAGTGGAATCCCCATCGTGGTCTGAGAAAGGCCGTGAGAAGGAGGCTCACGCCGAGCAGGAGCATGAGGAACTTGGAGATCTGTCTCCTTCGGTGGACATCGGGCATGAGCCGGTCCCATAGCTCTGTGTCGGCAAACAGGCGAAGCAGCCTGTCCTTTTTCCGGAAGGAATAGACGGCCAGCAGGATCATGGCGGGGAGGATCCAGAGTAGATAGAGATATTCAAGAGCTGCAAAATTCATCAGGGAAGCTTTCTGAACCTCGTGTTTTCGAGGACGAACCCTGCCAGGATGAGCAAGAGGCCTGGAAAGGCGAACCGGACAAAGAGCTCTTCATACTCCATGTACTCCTTGACCTTCGCCTCGGTTCGCTCCATCTGGTCGATCTGTTCGTAGATATCCTGGAGGCTTGCCGCGTCCTGAGCGCGAAAATAGGCCCCGCCCGTTACGTCCGCGATATTTCTCAAGGTTTCCTCGTCGAGGTCCACCTTCTGGTACACATACCGTTTTCCGAAGAGGGTATCCATCAGGAAGGGAGACTCTCCTTCCACGCCGACCCCGATCGTGTAAACCTTGACCTTGTAAGTCTTGGCGATCTCGGCTGCCGTCTCCGGCGCGATCCTGCCCGCGTTGTTTCTTCCGTCCGTCACGAGAATGATCACTTTGCTCTTGCCCGGCACCTCCTTGAGGCGCTTGACGCCGGTGGCCAGTGCGGCACCCACCGCCGTGGAATCACCCGCCATCCCGATCTCGATCCGGTCCAGGAAGCTGAGCAATACCCCGTAGTCCATGGTCAGCGGGCACTGGGTGAAGGCCTGCTCCCCGAACACCACCATCCCGATCCGGTCGTTGTTCCGCTTCTGTATGAATGCCTTGACCACCTCGCGCACCACCTCCAGGCGATCCGTCCTCTTGCCCTCCCTTTCGAAATCCAGGGCCCGCATGCTGCCGGAAGTGTCCAGGCAGAGTACGATGTCGATTCCCTCCGTGAGGATTTCGGTCTCCTTCTGGCCCGCTTGGGGCCGTGCCAGCGCGATGACGCAGAGCCCTATCCCCATGCACCGGAAGACGATCAGGCTGTGTCGAAGCTGGACCGACAGGGAAGGGGGAATCGTGCCGAAGGGCGAAAGGTCGGAGAACCGGATGCGCCCCGAACCCCTCCGTTTCCAGTATGCGTAGAAGACGGGAATCAGAACGAGACCGGATAGGAGCAGCCAGGGATCTTCGAATCGAAACGTCACGTCAGGCCGCCTCCTCGATATCTTCCGATTCCGCCGCCTGCTCGAGGAAGGAGATCAGGCGGTCGCGCCACCCATCCGTCTCTTCCGGCCGTGGCTCCAGGCCGCGGTACTTGATCGGGTCGGTTTCCTCTACCAGGGATCGGGCCTCTTCTTTCAGGCCCTTTTCCAGGTGTTTCGCCTGTCGAAGGCTCACGAGGATCTCCTCGGTGGTCTGCTCAGCCGCCGGGAGGTGAAATTTTCTCTCCAGGTACCGGCGAAAGATCAGGGACAGTCCGAAGACATACTCCCGATATCGTTCCTCTTCCAGGAGCCCGGTCGCTTCCAGGTCTTCGAGCTCGTGCCGCGCGATCTCTTCAGGTGTCCGATGCGCCTCCTGCGTCCGTTTCCGTCTTCGGAGAATCATTGCGAGGGCAACGAGCAGCCCGATGATCACGAGGACTCCGAGCGCCAGGAAGACCCACCACCTGGGGATCTCCATCTTCGCCTTTTCAAGGGGCTTCAAATCGCGGATATCCTTTTCGTCCCCTTCCGGGTCGAGGACGGATTCCACCTCCACGAAGACCTGCTTCGTCTCGGCCTTCTGTTCGTCGCCCTTCGGATCGGTGTAGGGCAGGCTCACGGCGGGTAGGACGTAGGAGCCGGTGAAGTCCGCCTTCAGCTCGTACCAGCGCTGACTCCAGACCCGGCCCTCTCTCTTTTTCGGCCCTTCTTTGCCCATGTCAACGATTCGAAAGCCCTGAATGCGTGAGCCTATCTCCGGGAGGTCCACGGATATGCCCGGCTCGGCCTGCAGGGTGACGCGGAAGATGACGGGTTCGCCCACCTTGGCCTTGGCCCGGTCCACCCGGGCCGTCAGCTCGACCGGGATGGATTTGTCGGGGGCGTCCGCGGGAACGTCCTTCTCGCCTGAGGAGCACCCGGCGAGGAGCACGCAGCATAGAAGGACGACCAGAAAGCGGCTTTGCGCAACATCCGTGTCGTGTCTGGCCGGCCCCGGCATTTTGATCCTCATCCGCATTTCCCGAAGCTTCTCGACATCCTTAAGCAGGGTCAGTCCTTGTTCGGTTCGTCGGGAGCCTGTCTTCCGGCGCTCTTGCCAAGCCTCTCGGGGAACAGCTTCACTTCCGAGACCTTGAGGGCTTGCTGGACCAGCTCCCTGTAGGCCTTTTCGACCCGCTCCCGTGTGAGATCCGCCTCGACCTGCTTCTTCGCCTCCTCCAGGCTGAACGCCCGCGGCGGTCGGTGCGATGTGATCTGGAAGAGATAGGATTCCCGGTCCACCTCGATCGGGTCGGTTACGTCACCTTCCACATGATTGACCAGGGCCTGCCACAACCCGCCCGGGTCGCCCATGCCGGTCGGGTCCAGGCCCTCCTCGATCCAGTCGTCGATCTCCCCGCCCTTGTCACTTGTCCGTTCGTCCAGGGAGTGCATCCTCGCCAGGCCGGCGAAATCCTGCCCCTCTGCTAGAGCCTTCTGGATGTCCGGGAGTTGATCCGTGTCGATCTTCATCATCCGGATCTTGAAGGCCTCCTTCTCGCCGTAACGGTTCCGGTTGGCCCTGTAGTAGAGATCCAGGTCATCTACCGAGATCTTCACCTTGTCCTTGATCTCGTCCTCGAGGACCTTCTGGATCATCAGCTGCCGCATGGCACGCTCCGACTGCTTCCGGACCGACGGGTCCTTGTCCAGCTCGAGCCTCTTCGCTTTCTTGTGGAGGAGCTCTTCAGCTACATACTGCTCGAGAAAGGCCCTTTTCTGTGCCGGGTCCTCTGCTGCCGTGCGCATCCATTCGGGCATGGCGTCGATTGCCTCGTCGATCTCCCCCAGGGTGATCACGTCGTCACCGATTCGGGCAACCACCTCACCCCCCTGGAACTCGTCGCGGCCTTGCTTGTCCAGGCTGCTGCGCGCATCCAGGCTGTACTGCGCCTGGGCAAATCGGCCGAGCCGCTCCAGGCAGGCCACGATCTTCGAGCCCGCCTCCGGCGCGAGCTCGGTCTTCGGATCCAGCATCTCGACCTGGTAGAGCCAGCTCAGGGCATCTTCGTAATCCCCCTCTTCCATGCAGAGCGTCCCGAGCGTGTATGCGATCTTGGCTCGCCGATCGGCAGGAAGCTCGGCCTCGGACAAGTAGAGCTCATACTGCTCGATGGCCTTGCCTCTGAGGCCCGCGCTCAGCAGTTTTCCGGCGAGTTCCCTCCTGGCCTCCGAGAAGATACCTGCCTTGCCGCCGGCGGACGTGTTCCGGTGGTCGAGAACGAGCAGGGTTGCCAGACCGGCGGCAATGAGCACCAGGATCGTCAGGCAGGCGCAGAGAAGGTAGAAGTTCCGGCGCAGGTAGGCCGGTCGTTTGTCCGGGAATCGCTCAGAACCGGATGTCCCTGTGGCTCGCGTCATGGTGCAACCCCCTCGTGAATCGAATCTCTGGTCACAACCGCTTTTCCCGCCTTCGGAAGAAGGCCAAAAGCGGCTCGACGTATGAGACGTGGGTGGACAGGGATACGGAATCCAGGTCCATGGAGCGGAACAGCCGCTGAAGCTCTTCTTCCTCCTTCCGGCGGATCTCTTCGTAGCGTTTGCAGAAGAGCCGATCGTTCGTATCCACCAGCATGTCCCTGCCGGTTTCAGCGTCTTCCATCTCGATGAATCCGACCTTGGGCAGCTCGTACTCCCGCGGGTCGGAAATCGGAACGGCAATCACATCGTGCCTCCTGTTCGACAGCCTCAGCGGCTTCTCGAACCCGGAAGCCCGGAAGTCGGACAGGAGGAAACAAATGCACCGCTTTCGCACCACCCGCCCGAGGTAGTCCAGGGCCTGCGCGATGTCCGTCTGCCGGCCCTGAGGTTCGAACGAGAGGATCTCACGGATGACCCGCCAGCCATGCCCTCGGGCCTTCTTCGGGGGAACGTATTTCTCCACATGGTCGGAGAACAGGATCAGACCCACCTTGTCATTGTTTCGTATGGCCGTGTAGGCGAGAAGGGCGGCGACCTCGGCGGCCACCTCCTTCTTCAGCTTCTTCACGGTGCCGAACTGGCCGGAGGCGCTGATGTCGACGAGCAGCATGACGATCAGCTCGCGTTCCTCGCGGAAGAGCTTTATGTAGGGTTTGCCCATTCGGGCGGTGACGTTCCAGTCGATCGTGCGGACATCGTCTCCAGGCAGGTACTCGCGGACCTCTTCGAACTCCATGCCTCTGCCGCGGAAGGCACTTTCGTATTCGCCCGCCATGATGTCATTGACGAGGTGCTTGGTCCGGATGTGAATGAGGTGGATCTTGCGAAGAATCTCCTCGGGGATCATGCCTAGGGGACCTCGATGTGTTCGAAGAGCCTTGCCACCGCGTCATCGGGCATCATTTCTTCCGCCTCTGCCTCGTAGGAAAGGAGGATACGGTGACGTAGGACATCCGGGCCGATGGTCTTCACGTCCTGGGGGGTGACATACCCCCTTCCCTGGAGGAATGCGTAAGCCTTGGCCGCCTGATTGAGATAGATGGAGGCCCTCGGCGAGGCCCCATACTGAATGAGGTTCTCCATGTCGAGGCGGTACGCCTTCGGGTCGCGCGTGGCCATCACGATATCCACGATGTAGCTCTGGATCTTCTCGTCCACGTAGATCCTGTCCGCCACCTCCCGTGCCTTCGAGATGTCCCCGGGGGTCAGAACCGGATTCACCTCCGGCTTTTCCCGCCTGGCCTGCTGGTTCATGATGGCAAGCTCCTCCTCCCGGTTCGGGTAGGTGACGAGCAGCTTGAGCATGAAACGGTCCACCTGGGCCTCGGGCAGCGGATAGGTGCCTTCCTGTTCGATCGGGTTCTGTGTAGCGAGGACCATGAACGGCTCTTCCAGCCCGAAGGTTTCCTCCCCGATGGTGACCTGCTTCTCCTGCATCGCCTCCAGAAGGGCGCTCTGCACCTTGGCCGGTGCCCGGTTGATCTCGTCCGCGAGAATGATGTTGCTGAACAGAGGACCCTTCTTCACGATGAAGTCGCCTTCGCGCGGCCGGTAGATCTGCGTGCCGATGAGATCCGCGGGCAGCAGATCGGGTGTGAACTGGATCCTCTGGAATCGCGTATGAATCGTCTGCGCCAGGCACTTCACCGCAGTGGTCTTTGCGAGGCCCGGCACGCCTTCCAGCAGGATGTGCCCGTCGGCAAGGATTCCGATCAACAGCCGTTCGATCATCTGGCGCTGGCCGACGATGACCTTGCCGATCTCGGAGAAGACATCCTGGAACATGGCCTCCATTGCTTTGACCTGGTCAGTAACCTCTTGAACTTGCGTTTTCATCGCCTTGGGACCTCCCTGATAGGGGCGCATGCCAACCGGAGTTTGAGCGGGTGCTGCCGATTCTCGATCTCCCGGCCGCCTTGGCCCCTACCTCCCCGTTGCCCCGGGTGTGACGGTGTCCGGGATCGGATCGGACGAAAGCCGGTTACGGTCGGAAGAAAGCAACGTATTTTAGGTTTCTTTGGGAGAAAGGACAAGGTCTCGCCGCCGAGCGGTGGACCGCTGTGCGAGCACGGGGGGCCGTGGCCGGTGATAGATATCCCTGCAAAAAGAAGCATCTGCCGGTATGAGCGTAGTTTTCTTGGGTCCGTTGACTGCGGAAAGATCGTGGTCTGAGAATTCAGATAGTATGCAGTGAGACCCGGGGGCGCAAGGGGGAGTTCCCGCAGATTGGTAAAAAAAGATCAAAAAAGCGAGGACTTATTCTCTCAGGCCGTATTTCTTGATCTTCCGGTACAGGGTGGCCTGTCCCAGCCCGAGTTTGCGGGAGGCCTCTCCGATGTTCCCGTGGCAGATCTTCAGGGCCTGCAGGATCGCCTGCTTCTCGAGCTCGTGCAGACGCAGGATCTTGCGCATGCCGCTGCCGCCGTCGTCCTCGGAGGCGATGTACTGGACCTTGGGCCTGGGCGCCGCATTGAGCAGGCGCTCCGGGAGGAACCGCTGGAGCACCTGGGATCCCGTGTTCAGGGCGACGATTTGCTCGATCGTGTTCTTGAGCTCCCGCACGTTTCCGGGCCATCCGTACTCGATCAGTCTCTCCATGGCGTCGGCCGAGAAGTCGTAGAAATACTTTTCGTACTTGGCGGAGAATTCTTCGAGGAATTTCATCGCCAGGATCGGGACGTCGTCCTTCCTCTCTCGCAGGGGGGGGACTTCCAAGGGGATCACGGCGATACGATAGTAGAGGTCTTCCCGCAGCCTTCCTTCTCTGATTTCGACAAGGGGATCGCGGTTGGTCGCGCAGATCACACGGGAATCCACCTCCACGAGGCGATTCCCGCCGAGAGGCCGAAAATTCCTCTCTTCCAGGAAGCGCAGCAGCTTCACCTGGAGCTCCGGGGACATTTCGCAGACTTCGTCCAGAAACAGGGTTCCGGTGTGGGCCGCCTCGCAGCAGCCGATCCTGCGTCGGTCCGCGCCGGTAAACGCCCCTTTTTCGTGGCCGAAGAGCTCGCTTTCCAGGAGGCTGGCCGGGATATTCGCACAGTTGACCGCGACGAAGGGGTTCTTTCTCCTCAGGCTTTTTCGGTGAATCGCCTGAGCCACCAGTTCCTTTCCCACGCCGCTCTCACCGGTGATCATCACCGTCGCGTCGCCCCGCGCCACGGATTCGATCATGCGGTAGATCCGCTGCATCGTGTAGCTCACACCGATCAGACCGTCGAACTGCCCCCTTCGCTCGTGGACCTCCTGGAGCTGATTCACCTTGCGCAGGAGCTTCGAGTCCTTGGCGGCCTGCATGATCGATTTCTCGATCCCGGTTTCGGTAAGAGGCTTGAGGAAGTAGTCCCTGGCCCCCTTCTTCATCACGTGGACCACATCCGGGACCGAGCTGTTCCGGCTCACGAAAATGACCGGAAGGTCTTCCCACTCCCGCTTGAGAAGATCCAGGGTCTCGATGGAGTCTTCGGCCCACTCACCCGCCAGGATCACAACGTCGGGCATGTCCTTACCGAAGAATTGTACGAGTGCGGACGGCTTGTCGCATACGTGGATTTCGTCGTTCTTCCGGCGAAACTTGTCCTGCAGGAAATCGAGCGTTTCCTGGTCGTTATCCAGAACGAGGAGCTTCAAGGGGTCCATGGGACGGTTTTCCTTACGGTTTAAATACCTTATCGGCACAACGGGGGCCTTTTCTTAGCAAAAGGGGCCGATGCTCCGCCTTTGCAGGATTTCGATCTCAAGGCCGGAAGTGCCGGGTGTTTGTAACAGGCGGTGAAAACGAAGAGCTAATATAAAAAAGGGCTTGACATGCTCTTTGAATATCGGATAATCGCAAGGGGAAGTGAAGTATTGCATCACGTTTTGGGCTTAACATTGCGTTGACAAAAGATAAATTGTTTGCTCTCAATTCCAATGTGATGACAAATAAAAACAATATAGAAAATAATAAACGAAGGCATCTCCGCCGCCGCCTTCGAGTCCCTCTTCTGTTCCAGGAGAAGGGAAAACTCCTCTGGAGCATTAGCGAAGACATCGGTCAGGGAGGGCTCTTCCTGAGGAGTGCATCTCCGCCTGAGCCCGGAGAGGAGCTGAAGATCCATTTTTCGGATCCGAGGACAGGGGAGCCGATCGTTCTTCGAGCAAAGGTGGTTCATCGACGCGAAGGGACCAAGGCTGCTATTCCTGGAGAGAGAGCCCCGAAGTCAGCCGGCGTGGGGGTCGCTTTTGAAGCAGGAACCGATGGCCAGGCGGCAAAGCTGGCTTTCCTCCTGTCCCAGGACGGGATTCCGCCGTCGCCCGCTCAAGGCCCGGCGGCAAGCCCCGATCCGGCAGGTAAGGAGAACGCGGGTGAAGCCGGTCGGGTTCTCGAAGATCCGGTGGAGATTCGCGGGGTCCTGCAACGTTTCTGCAGGAAGATCCGCCCGGTAAGGCTCAGGAGATTGGGAGGGCAAGTCTACTACAAGACCTATTTCCGCGATGTTGTCGGCTCACCCCCTTCGGTTCGAGTTGAGGCGGACCCGGTCGGGCTAAAGGATTTCGATTCCGCCTTTTCGGAGAAGGTCCCCTTTGTCTTTCACTTCCAGTTGGAGAATTGCTCCTACGCCTTCTCTTTGCTGGAACGTCCTGTGGCCATGACCAGAGACTGGAGCCTTCCTCTGCCTTCGAGGCTCCACGGCACGCTGGAACGACGGTGCCACCGCTACTCGGAAGCGCTCGAGCATCCTTTGACAGTGGAGTTTCCTGACCCCTCCGAAGGGAGCCGTCTGTGCGTAAAGAACGTCCTGGACATCAGCTTCGCAGGGATCGCATTCAAGAACTACCCGGGAGAGGAGGTGTATTCTCCCGGGCAGTTCTTGTCCGATGTGAAGATCTGTGATTTCGATCATGTCTGCCGCAGGACGGATGGAGTGGTGAGGCATACGACGTACGTCTGCCTGCCGGACGGCGAGTTGTTCCAGAAGGTTGGGATCGAATTCGCGACGGATGGCGACTCGGCCCTGGAAGAGGTCCCGTCCGTGAAGAAAGGCGAAATGGAGCAGATCGATGTACCTGCCTCCATTCTTCAGCACTTGAAAAAGGTGGCTTCCAACCGGGTGAAGATCCTGACCGGTCTGGACCATTCGATCCTATTCTCCGATGGGCAACTCAAGGTGGAGAAGAAGAACGGCAGCCTGGAACTCAGGATTTCGTCCTGCCTGCTTGCTCAGGGGGCTGACAGCGATTTCCTCGAGGGAAGGCTGAGCTATCACTATCTCCACCGTGGAACCTATCATTTCTTCTCGACACGAACGACGAAACAGAACGGATCGCTTTGTCTCGACATGCCGGAGGTGATCCACCGGGCAAGACGCAGAAGAGTGGTGCGGGTAAGGCCGGAGGGCGTGATCAAGACCCGGTTCCGCTTCTTTCATCCCGTTCTGGGCAGGACTCTCTCCTATCCGGTCCGGGACCTATCGATCCGGGGCCTTTCATTCGACTCGGACTATCTACAGGATCTCTTCTGGAGAGGCTTTCGTCTTCGAAGCTGCGAAATCCTGCTGGGTGAGGAGTACTCTCCGCTGGGAAGCGTAGAAGTGCGGTCCCTGGTACAGAGCGCGACCGGGGGTGGAGAATTGGAGAGCCACTGTGGGGTTGAGTTCCTCGATCTGCCGGTCGAAACGGAGAGGCGCATTTCAGCCTATGTTTTCCGTAAGACGAATCCCCAAGTCCTGGCCCCCACTGCAGAGAGGATCGACGGGCTGTGGGAACTCTTCGAGCGATCCGGGTTCATCTATCCCGGCAAGATGTCCTACATCCGGAAAATCAAGCCCGAGATCAATGAGACCTGGAAGAGGCTCCTTTCGGATAATGTGCCTTTCTACAAACAGCTGGTCTTCAGAGAGGGGCAAGAGGAACTCGGCACCGCTTCGGCGGTGCAGGTCTATGAGCATACATGGCTGCTTCAACATCTGGCCGCCAGCAGCCATCCCGTCAAGTTGATTCCAAAGTATGTCATGCTGGGGCTGGCCCAATTCCTCATGGAGAACCGGGAAATCAAGTATCTCGTGACCTATTTCAGGAAGGAGAACTCCTTCCCGAGAAAGCTCTATTCCGGCTTCCTGGAGCGCTACCCTCTGGAGGAGCAGCTTCGTTTCAGCAGGCACAGCTACCTCTCCCTGGATCTTGACCAGCATGCCAGATTCCGGACAGGGCGACAGCCCATCGAGGGGCCGACTTCCGGCGGTATTTCTATCAGGCACGCGACGGACGCAGACAAGGAACTCGTGGATCAGTACTTTCAGAAGCATCTCCATCCGCTCCTGATCCGCTCCCGAAGCTTGAACAAGGATGTTCTGCATCTGCCGGAGACGGCGGCCATGTTTCGTGCCCGGGGGCTTCGACGGGAGAGGTCCTGCCTGGCGGCAAACAAGGGGGGGAGGCTGGTCGCCTTTGCCCTCCTTGAAAAGTCCTCCTCCGGCATCAATCTTTCGGGTCTGCTCAATACTTTTTCGATTTACACCGTCGACCCCACTGACGAAGCCATAAGCGATGTAAGGCAGAGCCTTCTCCAAGCGACCCTGGACTGCTATCGATCCTGGCGCACTCGAGTGGCCATCTGCTTGACCGATGAGGACAATCTGAGCGACTATATTGACGCGGGCTTCAGGAAGGAGAAGGAATACATTTGCCTATCTTGGAGCCGACGTACGATCAAGAGCTACTATGACTACGTGCAGGAGAGGTTCAGTCGGTTCGAAGAGAGGAAACAGAGGAATTCAACAGAGGTTTCTCACCCTTGAGGGTCGGCTCCGACCAAGCTCTATCCCCCAATGCTCTCCGAAGGGTCTTTTCTCCGGGTAGGGACGGCAAGGTGACAGGGAGGCAGGCAGAGTGAGCCTTGATGCGATCCTGATCGCGGATACGGGAACGGACACGTTTTCGGGATCGAGTCCGTTGCGGCTCGAGATCGATGGACGAGAGGCGCTCGTTCAGGTTGTGGCCAACTGCCTGGAGAATGATGGCCACATTGTGCATCCCATCAAGGGCGATCAGGAAATGAGTTGGAAGTCCGCGCCCAGGTTCAACGGTATATTTCTCCTCAACTACCTGAAAGGAAAGAGGTTTGATGTCGAACTGATCAACAGCTTCTATGAGGAGAGGGGCAACTTCTCACGGCTCCTAAGAGAGAATCCCCTTGCGCTGATCGTTTCCACTACGTTCATCATGTCCAAGAAGATACTCGGGGACCTGACAGCGGAGCTGCGTGAGTCGGCTCCTGGCACCCCAATCATCGTCGGCGGTCCTTTCGTGTACGCCTCCTACCTGCTTCGCAAAAGATCGAATGAGCCGGACTACGATACCGATTCTGCGAAAGATGACTTCCTGTTCCTGAGCGTTGACCAGGAGCCTCCAGCAGATCTCTATATCGTCAGCCGGCGCGGAGAGCAGACTCTGTGCGAAGCGCTCCGAAGAGTCAAACAGGGCCGGTCCTTTCGGGACCTGCCCAATTCCGCCACCTTCGATGGCAATCGGTATACCTTTACCAACCGTATCGACGATGTCTCGGGATCCGGCGAGACCCCTATCGACTGGAGTTCGCTGCCGGACAGGGTCTTTCAGACGGGCGTGGGAACCATGCAGGCCAGCAACGGCTGCCCGTACAAGTGTGCCTTCTGCAATTTCGTCAAAGACCGAAGACTCGCGTTCGTCAAGCCCTTGGATCAGATCGTGAACGAGATGCGAGATGCTGCGAACCGGGGCGTTCGCTATGTTCGCTTTGTGGACGACAACTTCCGCCTGGGTAGCGATGATCTAGGTGCCGTCTCCGAGCGTCTCGCAGACGAGCAAATCCCGATTCGATGGATGAGCTTCATTCGGGCGAGCACTCTGAAGGGTGTCGATGCGGAGGTGCTCAGACGAGCCGGCTGTATCGAAGTCCAACTGGGGCTTGAATCTGCCGATCCACAGGTTCTTCGCAACATGAACAAGAGGGCAGATCCAGGTATGTACGTTGAAGTCGTTCAGAAGCTCCTGGGGGCGGGCATCAACTGCTCGAGTTGTTTTGTCGTAGGGTTTCCTGGAGAAACCGGAGAATCGGTTCGCCGTACCATCGATTTTATCAAGACGGTGGAATCCTTCGGTCACGAAGGCGTTTTTTCCTGGTCCATCTACCCTTTCCTTCTCGCTCCCTTGAGCCCGGTGTATGAAGTCGAATCGAGAAAGAGATATGGCCTCAGCGGATATATGAGGAATTGGAAACATGACACCATGGACTCTGATCAGGCCATGGAGCATGTGATCCGGGCGTTCACAGAGCTGGAGGGCTCGGGCCCCATTCACAGCGGGGATAACATCGAAATGCTCCTCGCCCTCCGTCCCGACCAGAGAAGAGAATTCGCCAAATGCCGGCACAGGCTATCCAAAGTGGCAATGCAAGGCCGGCTCGATCGACAGAGCTTGGTCGAGGGATTCAGAGACATCCTTGAACCAGGGGGATGAAGATGCCCTGGCTGCCCGAATGGATCTTCTTCAAAAAGGAGAGGAAGAAGGCATGAGCCTGGACGCGATCATCATAGCAGACACCGGCCAAGAATCCTTCTCCGGCTCGAGCCCGCTGCGGCTCGACATGGAAGGAAGGGTCGCTCTCGTGCAGGTGGCGGCCAACTATGTAGAGAACGGGGGCCGCATCGTTCCTCCCATCAAGGGCGACGAGGCCATGAGTTGGGCTTCCGCACCAAGATGTAACGGCATCTTCCTCGCGAATTTCCTGAAGAAGAACGGATTCGAAGTCGCTTTGATAGACAGCTTTCACGAACAGAGGGACTTCTTTTCCGGACTTCTCGAAGAACAGCCGCGAGCCCTGATCTTGTCGACGACTCACATCTTGAACAAAAAGGAACTCAGGGGGCTGACCGAAGAGGTCCGCGCCATGGCTCCGTATCTTCCGATTATTGCAGGTGGTCCCCTTGTCTACTCCTCCTACCTTCTGCTCGGCAAGGCAGATCAACCGGACTACGACACGGAGTCTCCCAAAGGTTCGTACTTGTTCCTAGATGTTGGTCGCGAACCGGACGTTGATCTCTACATTGTCAGCCGGCGTGGAGAACACATCCTTTGTGACGCGCTCGATAGGATACGGCGGGGGCGGTCTTTCGGGGATCTGCCGAACACGGCGACATTTGATGGGCAATCTTATTCGTTTTCCAGGCGTGTTGACGATCACTCGCTTCCTCTAGAGCTTGAGGTCGATTGGATGGCCCTCCCGGATGCTGTTTTTGAATCGGGTTCTGTAACGATGCAGGCGAGCAACGGCTGCCCTTACCGATGTGCCTTCTGCAATTTCGTGAAGGACCGCGGACAGATGTTCGTTAAGCCGATCGACCAACTCCTGCGCGAGATACGGCAAGTGGTGAGCCGAGGTGTGCGTTACATAAGGTTTGTGGATGACAATTTCCGGCTGGGCAGCGAAGATCTGGACATCTTTGCCAAACGCCTCGCCGATGAGGAGATTCCGGTCCACTGGATGACGATGATTCGGGCGAACACGCTTCGAAATGCTGACCTAGACTTGCTCAGTCGGGCCGGTTGTATGGAAGTTCAGATGGGTCTCGAGTCTGCAGACGCGCAGATGCTGCAGAACATGGACAAGCAAGCCGACCCCGAGCTTTACGCAGAGGTTATTCGAAACGTGCTTGCGGCGGGAATCAATTGTCAAACCTGCTTTGTCTTCGGATTTCCCGGCGAGACGGATGAGTCGGTCCGCAGGACGGTAGATTTTATAAAGGGTATCGAATCTCTGGATTTGGAAGGGGTCTTCTCGTGGGCCATCTACCCCTTCATCTTCGCGCCGTTGAGCCCGATCTACGAGTCTCATGCAAGGAAGCGGGCCGGCCTGACTGGATACATGCAGAACTGGAAGCATCGCACGATGGACTCTGACGAGGCGGTAAGACACGTGGTCGAGGCATTTCTGGAACTCGACAATTCGGGGCCCTGGTACGGTGGAGACAACATTGACATGCTCCTTGATCTGGGCCGGGAGGGCAGGAAGGAGTTCGTGAGGTGTAGACACAGGTTTGCAAAAAAGGCGATGCAAGGGCAACTCGACAGTCAGGACATGCTGGTGTCGTTCAGGGAGTTGTTCGATGGGCGCCTATGAGAATGAGGCGGATCGGAGTCCATTGCTAGCCGCTCCGCCTTCGCGGATTTCCAAGGGTCTTTGATGGGCAAATGGGTCGGGAACTCGCCCCATATGCCGGGAGAACGTTCTGTTCTGATGCCGCCATTGTAGGTGTCAACCCGATGCCGCCGGACGCGTGTGATTCGGCAGGTCCCCGTGCGGCAATCCTTTTTGACACCCAATTTTCGTGCCTGCTATTCTGACTCCGTCTCTGAAAGGACTCTTCTAGAAAGAGGAGATTGGGCGGCCCTGCAAAGAGGAAACCGGGGAACTCGACCGAGGGCTCTCTGCCTCGTCGCTCCGAAAAGAGTGGATCCGAATCTAGAAAGAAGCGAATCGGCACATGACAGCCAAGCGAGTCGTCTTGACGGGTGCGGCGGGGGACATCGGTTCTCAGGTCGTCCCGCTTCTCTTGAATGATCCCGAGATCTCTCATGTATGCGGAATCGACATTGCCCCTTTTCAGGCTCTCCCTCACCCCAGATTTACCCCGATTCGCGAGGATATCAGAGATCCAGAGGTCCACAAGCATTTCCAGGAGACGGACTGCCTCATGCATTTGGCATTCGTCGTGAAGAACATTCACGATGACGCCAAGACAAGAGAAACAAATCTAGCCGGGACGGAAAACCTTCTCAGAGCCTGCGAAGTCCATTCGGTCAAGAAAATCGTCTTCGCCAGCAGCGCAGCGGTGTACGGAAGTAGGCCTGAGAATCCGGTCAGGATGCGGGAAGAAACCCCTGTGAGGCCTGATCCTCATCATGTCTATTCCGTCTGCAAGGTGGCCGTAGAGAACAGACTTCAGCAATTCCGTGAAGCCAATCCAGACGTGATCCTCTGTATACTAAGGCCGACTCTTGTTGTGGGCCCCGGATTCAAGAACACCTATGTCTCTCTGCTGAGGAAACGATATCTTTTCTCGGTAAGAGGGTACGACCCCATGATGCAAGCCATCAGTGTTCGAGAAATGGCCCATGTGCTCTATCTTACGGTCAAGAAGGACATCTCCGGTGTCTTCAATATTGGCCCTACAGACGCTGTGCCGCTGAGTGAAGTCTGTCGTCTCCTTCGCGTTCGCCGGATTCCTCTTCCAAAAGCTCTGTTCTCAGCCTGCATTCGGTTCCTGTACAGATGCCGTCTTTCGTCTATTCCACCTGAGTCCCTGACAAGATTTCTATATCCCGTTACGGTAGATTCAAGCCTCTTTCAGAATTCATTCGATTGGAGCCCGGTCCCCACAACCATGAGGAGCCTGGAACAAATTCGAAGAGGCAGTCCAGATCCTTCCCGATCGATGGCGAACGGGGTGCTCGATGCCTAAGTACCTAATGGAAGATCCCATAGAGGCGGAACGCCTGGAAATCAAAACAAACAGGGACAAGATCGCTCGAGAGTTGGAGTATGTCTCCCTCCGGCCGGGTCAGCGAGTCCTGGACGTCGGATGCGGCACCGGCGCGGTTACCCGCATCCTTGCGGAGCAGGTTCTTCCCGGGCGGATCATAGGGCTCGACCAGAGCCCGGATCGATTGGCCGTCGCGACGCGTATCAAGGAGGAGGAAGGAAAGGAGAATATCCGTTTTGTGTGTGGTGATCTTCTTGCCCCCGGGCTCAAGGAAGAGCAATTCGACATAGCTTACTCTCGATGTACTTTTCAGTATCTTCCAGGGAAACGAGGGGAGCAGGCCTTGCACAGGATGAAGTCCCTCGTTCGGCCGGGAGGGCGTGTTGTCGTCGCGGACGTAGACGGGGTGTGCCTCTACCGGTGGCCCCTGGATCCGATACGGGAGGAGGCCCTCGACTTTCTCCTGCAGAAGCTGGAACCGGCCGGATTCGATGCATTCATCGGAAGAAAGCTCTATGGCATGTTTCTCAAGGCAGGTTTCAGAGATATTCGCGTCGATCTTCTTCCCTACTACTTGATTGCAGGAAGGGCGGACCCCACGACGGTCCGCGTGTGGGAGATGAAGATGGCGATCTTGCAGGAGCAGTTTGATCGGATCTTCGGCTCCCGTGACAAAGCGAGAGAGTTGGAAGATCGCTTCATGGCGGATCTTCATAGAGAAGACGTTTTACTCCACAATCTATTCTTTATTGTGCAGGGGACGTCCTGAGGCTGCGGTCTTCCCCCCCCCCAGCAATCTGATCCGAATGAACATGGCCTCCCCGTCTTACCAGTGGAATCCTGGGCGGAATCCCAATTGAATTCAACCTCACGAAGTGGTCGATTCTAATAAAGAAAAGATGAGTCCCTGACGATAGTAGAACTGGAGCATATGGGAGGGGTCCCCACAAATGGTCCAATTCGAAGACCATAGGAAGCCGGAGTTGTCAGGTGTGGCCATGAGGGCTGCCCTGCTCTACATGGAGGATCGCCTTGGAAGAGCCGAGGTGGATACTCTTCTGGAATCGCATGGTCTATCCCGGGAATACCTGAAAGACCCGAACAACTGGATTTCCTTTGCTCTCGCTCACACGATTCTGGCCACCCTGCGCGACAAACTGGGGACGGAGAAGGCGTGTTGGGAGGCCGGGACGTACGGAGTTCGATCCGAAAGCCTCGGCCGCGCGGTTTGGATTACGCTGAAGTCGATTGGGACACCCGCGTTGGTCTACAAGACGACGGTGAGCCACTCCAAGGTCTACAACCGGGTAGGAGCGTTTCGGATCGTCAGTGTGAGGAGAAACAAACTGGTCCTCGAATATGAGTCAGAGAAGGACTTCATTGAAGAGGACAAACTCTTCTGTCTCTACCGTATGGGTCAGTTTGCCGCTGTGCCGACGATCTGGGGCTTACCCGAAGCCCAGTGCAAGGAGGTCAGTTGCCTTGTAGATGGTGGCAACACATGCACCTATGAGTTTCGATGGCATGAGAAATCGTCTTACCTTTACCCGGCTCTCGGAGCGGTCCTTGGAGGGAGTCTTGCCCTCCTTCTTCACGATTTGAATCACCAGACCTCCGGCATGAGCCTCATCGTGACGAGTCCGGTGTTTGCCCTGCTCGGCTATTTCGCAGGGAGAGTGTTTGGCCTTCGTCGTGCCCTCAAGCAGAACGAGCAGGTCAGTCGGGAACAACAGGAGGCCCTGGAGAGCACCGTCAACTCCGTTTCTGAGAAGTACGTGGAGTTGCAGGCTTCTCAGAAAGAGCTCGAGGCGGCACACGAAGAGCTCACCAAACACAAGGATCATCTCGAAGATCTGGTGCAGGAAAGAACCCAGGAGCTGGCCGAGAGCAAGGCCGAGCTCGAAGAGTCCTACGAGAAGCTCCAGGAACTCGACCGCATGAAGATGAGCTTCTTCAACAACATCAGTCATGAGCTGCGAACCCCGCTTGCTTTGACGATTGGCCCTGTGGAGGCCATGCTGCAAGGGGAAAAGGGCCGTTTGGATGAGGGGCAGAAGGAGTACCTTCAGAACATACATACCAATTCGATGCGTCTGCTCAAATTGATCAACAACCTGCTCGACCTGGCGAAGCTGGAAGAGGGAAAGGTCGCTCTGGAATACGGGGCATACAGCGTACCCGACTACATCCATGAAATCGTAGCCTCCTTCAAGGTGGCTGGGGAGAAGCGGGAGATCGAGGTTCTGGCAGAGGGAAGCACCGATCTTCAGCCGGTCTTCTTCGATCGGGACAAGATCGAAAAGGTTCTGATCAACCTGATCGGAAACGCCCTGAAATTCACCCCCTCGGGGGGCTCGGTCCATGTCCGTTGGGAGCTGGCAGGTGAATTCGTCAGGGTTCTCGTCGAGGACACGGGGCCGGGCATCGCACCGAAAGCCCTGAACAAGGTTTTTGATCGGTTCGTGCAGGCGGACGATTCGATGAGCCGGAAGTATGGAGGGACCGGGATCGGACTGTCCCTGGCCAAGGAGATTATTGAACTGCACAAGGGGCAAATCGAGGCAGCCAATCGGCCGGAAGGTGGCGCCGTCTTCTCCTTTACCCTGCCCTTGGACGCAAAGGAAGTGGATGACGAAGAGGAGGTCCTGTCGCAGGACGGGTGGACAAAGTCCCTGTTCCGTCAGGCGGACTACGTGGAGGATGTAGATCGAAGAGACAAGCCACCAGAGTCGGAGCAGGTTCTGGAGGCTGAAGCGGCATCCGAGGAAGGACCCGCGCCGGAAGTGCGGGCGGACCGCCCCTTTGTCTTCGTGGTGGAAGACAATGCAGATATGCGCGGATTCATCCGCGACAGCTTGAGCAAGGACTTCAATGTGCGAACGGCATTCGACGGAGAAGACGGGTGGCAGAAGGTGCAGACCCTCTCCCCCGATCTCGTCGTCTCTGACATCATGATGCCCCATAGAAACGGTTATGAGCTGTGCGCTGCCATCAAGAACGACCCTAGGCTTTGTCGCGTGCCAGTGCTGCTGCTGAGCTCGAAGAGCGAAATCGAGATGAAGGTGGAGGGGTTCGAGCAGGGGGCGGATGACTACCTGACCAAGCCCTTCAATCCCAGGGAACTCGTCGCCCGCGTAAAGAACCTGATCCGGGTTCGTAAACTTGAGAAGGAGATCCAACAGCGGAATCTTGAGCTCGAGGGAGCGATCCAGGACCTGAAGAATGCACAGGTCCAACTCATCCACTCGGAAAAAATGGCGTCTCTCGGCGTCCTGTCGGCAGGGCTGGTCCATGAAATCAACAATCCTTTGAACGCCGCTACAAGCAGTATTCGCACGCTTTCCCGGTCCCTGGAACGCCTGCAGAAGGGTGTGGAATCGCCCCTGGAGGCGAAGGAGAAGATGGAGCGGGTATCCCAGCGTGCCCTCCTGGGATTGAAGCGATGTGAAGAGATCATCGCCGGGCTGAAAGACTTCTCCCGAAAGGACATCGAGGGCAAGAAGGAAGAACACATTCACAAGGGCCTGGATTCGACGGTGGCCCTGCTGCCCCGGGAGCCGGGGTGGAATGTGCCCATCCACTGTGACTACCGATTCAAGGGAACCGTCTACTGCCATCTGGGACAGCTGAACCAAGTCTTCATGAACCTTCTGATCAATGCGCTTCAGGCGGTTGACGGGGATGGGGAGATACGGATCCGCACCGAAGAGGCCGGCGATGATGTTGTCATCACCATCGAGGATACCGGCGAGGGTATCCCGGAGGAAACGCTGTCGAGGATCTTCGAGCCCTTCTACACGACCAAGGATATCGGGAAAGGTACCGGCCTGGGGCTGAGTATTTCCCACAAGATCATCGAAGATCACGACGGCCGGTTCGAGGTGGAGAGCACGCCTGGCCTGGGGAGCAAGTTCCGTATATTCCTGCCGAAGAAACATCCGAACAAGAAGAAGGCCGATGAGGCCCGACAGGTCTGACCCGGAAGGAGTCTGATCGAACCCACGATCACGTCCCGGATGGACAGGGCGGTGGCTGCCTCCTGGTTCTCGTTATTCCCTGAACTTCTACATAAAGAAAAGGAGGTTAAGTGACGATAGAAAGAGGATAGAAGAGGCCGGAAGGCGGCAGAGGCCCCATTTTGCCCAGGGCTGCGTTACGCCGAGTCTGTCCACCCCGTGGAGAATCTGCATGGACGACACAACCGAGCACCTGGATTACAGAAGATATCCGATTCTCTACATCGATGACGAGGTGGAGAACCTGGAGGCGTTCCAGGACGAGTTTGAGGACTACTTCACGATCCACACGGCTCCTACCGGGGAGGAGGGCCTCAACCTCCTGACCCGGGAGCCCATCGCACTTGTTCTTGCCGATCAAAGGATGCCGGTCATGAGTGGAGTGGAGGTGCTCGAGCAGACCCAGCAGGTCGACCCTCGCATCCTCCGAATCCTGATTACCGCCTATGCGGACATTGAAGTCGTGATCGACAGCATCAACAAGGGGAATGTCTACCGGTACTTCAAGAAGCCCTGGGAACACGAGGATATCCGGACCGGGGTCATGCGCGGGATCGAGCACTACCACAGCGCGAGAGAGAGGGAGCGGCTCCAGGCAGAGAAGATCGAGAACATGAAGAAGATGGTCCGATCGAACCGTCTCGCTGCAGTGGGGACCATGGTTTCAGGACTGGTACACGAGATCCGGAATCCCATGGTGGCCATACAGTCCTTTCTGCAACTCATGCCCCGCAAGATGGAAGACAAGGAGTTTCTGAGCCGCTATGTCCGGATTGCCCAGGGCGAAGCGGATCGGATCGAGAAGCTCCTGGAAAACATGCTCTCCTTTGCCCGCCCGGCCCGCCCGGTTCTTCGGCTCTGCGATATGAACGAACTGGTGGACCGGACCATGCAGCTCCTGGAGTTTCAGGCGAGAAGAACCAAGATAAAGCTCACCTTTCAAAAAGACCCTTCTCTTCCGATGGCCTTCACAGACCCGAACCAGATGACCCAGGTCCTGCAGAATCTCGGGATGAATGCTCTTCAGGCGATGGAGCGTTCAGGGGAGCTCACCTTTCGGACTTACCTGGCGGAAGGCAGGCAGGAGGGGCCTCGTGTAGCCCTCGAGATCCGGGACACCGGACCCGGGATTCCTGCCGACTATCTCGACAAGGTCTTCGATCCTTTCTTCACGACCAAGGATGAAGGGACGGGTCTCGGCCTGTCGATTTCCTACCAGATCGTAAACGAGCATCGAGGAATGCTCGAGGTGACAAGCCTGCCCGGTGAAGGAACGACCTTCACGATTACGCTGCCCCTGGCCGAGGCGCAACACAGGGAACGGAGCGAGTACGACCGGGGTGGACAGAAAGGCTGCGGCGTGGTTTGAACTGCCTGCCTCTCGGGCGACGTCCTGGTGCGTGCGGTTGCTTCAGTGGACCGTCTTGTGAGGCGGCTCTTTGCGCAGGAAGAACAGGCTCTCCTTGATAGAGGGATTCGACAGGAACTGATCCTGGCAACCCTTGCAGAGAACCAGGTGAGCCTCCTGAAAGAACTCTTCCTCCATTTCTACATCCCCCTCCTCCCAGCCACAGATTCCTGAAAGACATTCTTCCATGCAGGCGCCGTTCTCAGGGCAGGGGTCTTCCCAGAGAAAATCCTCTTCCTGGTCGGGAAAGATCCGGATGGTGATCCCACATCTCTTCTCTCCCGGGTAGATGGGCGTATTGCAGAAATGGCATTTGCTGGTTTGCATCTCATGCCTCGCAGCCGTTGGGTGATTCGGCAAAGATAGGTGTGCTACTGGCTGAGATTCACCTTAATCAAATCGGGGTCCAAAGTCAATCACGGAACGGTCCGGTCGGGGTGCCGGAGAAGGGGGGAATGGGGAGCAAGCGTAGCGGACATGGCTCCCGGAGAGCCTCTCAGATCAGGGGGAAGGGAAAGCACCTGCCGAGGGACCCCTGGGTCGAGTCTTCGGCCGATCCCTGGGGGCCGGGGCATCGTTCGGCAGCACCCGCTGCTGCCTCCAGGCTTGCCGCTTTCTTCCACAGGCCTTCAGCCTTCTCCTGCTGATGCAGGCCGTAAAGGCAGTCTCCGAGGGCCCGGTAGATCCGACTCGACTCCGGACGTTTCTGTAGTGCCCGTGAGTAGTGGACGGAAGCGCGCCCCAGGCGACCGCTCGCCTGGTAGGCCGTGCCCAGGCAGTAGTCCACCCGGTAGTCGTCCGAGCCACGCTGGATCAGATCCTCCCAGAGGTCGATCGCGCCCGCCACGTTCTGCTGCTCCACGAGGCACAACCCGATCCCGATCTTGCAAGGCACTTCGGCGAAGCCTCTCCGAACAGCCTCCTCGTAGTGGGGGATCGCTTCTGCGTACCGCGATGACAGACGCCTGGCCTCCGCGAGGCGGAAGCGGAGTTGAGGGTGCGAATCGTCGGCTTCGAGCAGGGCTTCCAGCATTTCTCCGGCCTTCTGGAAGTCACCCTCCTTGCGGAAGGTCTGCCAGAAACCATCGAGCGCTTCCCCGGATTCCGGATTCTGCCGGAGCACCCCGTAGAAAAGATTCCGTGCCTGGGAGATCCGATTCCCCTCGAGGTATTCCTTGCCGAGCGAAGCGTGATAAGCAGGATCCAGCTTGACCTGGAAATCGGCAGCGATCAGGCCGGAGAGGACCGTGAGCAGAAGGGTTGAAAACGTCACGAGCACGTATTTGGAGAACAGGTTCTCTCGAATCTTCGGGAGCAGTGTGTCTCTTATTTTCGGGAGCAGGCTTTCCTTGAAGCGACCCAGCCACTCTGCGCTGATTCCAGACGGAATGCCCTGCTTGATCTTTGGGAAGAGCTCTTCCCTGATATAGGGCAGCATGCCTTGCTTGAGCCGAGGAAGCAGGTCGACCCAGAGTCCCGATAGGGAGTTCTTCAGCCGGACCACGTGAGCGGGGCGGTCTTCTGCTGCCCTCTTCTTCACAGCGGGTCCCTGATCCGAAGACTGCGGTGCCTTGCAGATCCTGTTAAGGATCGCCCGCTTCCGGCTGGCCTCCATGATCCGTCCGGACGATTCGAGGGCCTCGATTTGCTTCTCATATCCCTCCAGGACCCTCCGCCTGCCGTGCGCGTCCTGTTTCAGCGAGGCCTGAATCTTGTCCAGGTATGCGTTCGCCTCGGCATGTGTCTCCTCCATGGCGAGGACGGACTCGAAACACTCAAGGGCCTGGAAGTGGTCCTGAGACTCAAAGGCGATGATGCCGCGCGAAATCCAGAGAAAGACCAGCTCATAGGTTCCCTCTCGAACCTTCCCGCACACCTCCTCGTGCTGTTGGGACATCTTCTCTTCGAGTGAGTCGGGGCCGGCGTCTTCCGGGGCGTCGAATCGAACCGTAGCCACGATCTTCCCGTTGCGATACACGTGTGTCTCGATCGACCTCTCCGGGTTGTTCAGCTCCTGTGTCTGAACATCGTAGGTTGCGTCCTGTACGGTCTCTCGACTGTTGTATCCGATCATGGCTCGCGATCCGGTCTGTTAGATGGACTCGACTCCTGGCAAACGGCACAAACAAAGGGTGGAATCGGTGCTCGGAAACCACGTTCTGGCAATTTCTGCAAGTTTGATGCCAGGTTATGGAAGGGCTTTAGGATCTGGAGAAAATGTCCGAAAAGACAGGGGAGGACAGTCTGGAGGGGGGAGGTGCGCTTCCCCTGAGCCTGAAAGGTACGTGTTTTGAGGAGGATTCTCCATGAAAAATTTCCAGAAAGTGACAATTCTGGGTATCTTGCTCGCCTTCGGAGTCGGCCTGTTTGGCTGCGTAACCGGGGAGCAGCAGCGAATCCGGGAACAAGAGCTGAGAAGGCAGGCGGAAGCTCGGGAGGCGGCCGAGATCGATGCGATTCTCGCGCAGTGCCGGCAGCACCTGCAGAAGGGAGAGGTGGAAGCGGCGCGGGAGCTTCTCGAGGGAGTCGCGCAGGCCAGACCGGACCATGCGGAGGTACGGCTCTACTGGGAGAAGGTGAACGCCAGGCTCTACAGCACCGTCTACCCGGGCAATACCCTTTCCGGGATCGCAGACTACTACTACGATGACGGGGACAAGTGGACGCTGATCGCTCATGCGAACGGAATCTCATCCCCGAAAAAGCTGATGCGCTACCATCGCCTTCGGGTTCCATGGCTGCCGCCGTGCGACGAAGGCAAAGATGAGGCGGGCAGGCTCGGAAACCAGCTGTTCGGCAGTTCTCGACCGACGAAGATCGTTCTGCATCCCGTGGAACAGGGAGACAGCTTGGAAGCGCTCGCCGCAAAACATTACGGAGACAAGAAGCTGAGCTACTTCCTGGCCGACTACAACCGGATCCAGGATCCCGCGTCTCTCGAGAAGGGGAGTTCCCTGAAGATTCCGGTGTTCCCACCGCGCAAGAAGGACACGAGCAAGAAGGATCGAGAAACGATCAAGAGAGGCAACCGCGCGCTGGCGAAGGGTGAGTACGAAGATGCATGCAATGCCTTCGCTTCCATCCCGAAGGGCTCCACCTACCGGAAGGAGGCACGAAACGCCATGAAGGCGTGCAAGGCCGAGGGCGCTTCTCACTTCGATAGGCTGGGCGATGAGGCGTTCCAGAACTCCGCCCCGGAAGACGCATGCCGCTACTGGAAGACGGCGCTCAGGCTCGATCCCGGAAGGCAAGAGGTCCAGGAGAAGCTGAAGGAGGCCGAGGACCTCGTGAAGGCCCTCGATCTGATTCCTTCTCTGCCTTGAGGCGCCGGATTTCGAAAGGCTTCCCGTAGCGAATCTTTCAGAGAGGATTCAGCCGGTTTCGTGCAATATGCAGGCTCAAGGGGCAGCAATATGTTTAAGCAAAGGCAAAATGTCCTACTAACTGCAACGCGAAAATGTCCTATTGGCTAAGGCACTGGATTTGGTGCCGAAGCAGCATAGACCCAGTGATATTTTGAAGCGGCTTTGGCTGATTTCTTTCTTCTTCTGAGGGTTTTTGCCGGCTCCTTGAGTTCCGTCGCTGGATGATCCGCGATGATTTTGTCGCCGTAGTAGATTCTCCAAGAGCCGTCGAGCAGCTGCCGGACTTCGACCCTTGCTTTTGCATAGGAGCGTCGGTGAGTCCCCTCAGGGATATCGAAAACCATGCCGCCGAGGCGCACGGCGTTATCGTTGCCCACGGTGGCTTCGTACCGCAGGGAACAGATCCGATCGAGATCCAGGCCCCGAGGCCGAGGGCGCCAGGCTTTTTGGCTCTTGGCCGCAGGCTGAGCGAACTGAGCGTTGAAGGAGGCGAGGAAGTGGGCATCGAGGAACGCGTTGGCTTCGGGGATCTCGGTGATGCCGGCCAGGCTCAACTCGGCAATAAGCCGGTCCTGGAAGGTGCCGAAGAGCCGCTCGATACGCCCCTTGGCCTGCGGGGACAGAGCATAGATGGCCTCAATGGACAAGGCCCTGAGGGCTCCACCGACTTGCGTTGGGTCCTGTTCCCCGCGCAGTTGTTCCTCCAGGCTCCAGTGGTCATCGTTGCGTTTAAGGGCGTTGTGCCTGTCTTGGTAGATGACCAGGGGGATGCCGTAGTGCTGGATCATCGATTTGAGCAACCACAGATAGGCCACAGAGCACTCGAAGGGGAAGAAGCGGGCCGAGACACACTTGCCGGTGGCATCATCCATGGCCGCCATCAGGCAGCAGGGAGCTCGTTGTGGGCCGAACCAGCGATGGGGGCTACCATCCCAGAGTACCATCATGCCCTCCTGAGCACGCCTGGGGCGCCGTCTTCGATGCCTCGGGGGTCTTCGGCGGCGTTTGGGTGCAATGCCGCCTGTGCGGCGGATACGACGGACGGTCTCCCTGCTGACCTGGATCCCTTCCTCCGTGGCCAGCTTCTCGGTGAAATGGCCGTCGTTGAACAGCTCGTACTGGGAGCGGCTCAGCTCCAGGATCCGCTCCCTGATCTGTCCATCGAGTCCATTGGCGGGTTTGCGGCCCCGGTTGCCGTGCACCATCCCGGCCGGACCATCCCGCGCCGCCTTCTCCTTCAGCCGACTGGCCTGCCGGTAACTGAGGCCCATCCGTTCCGCAGCCTCCTTAAGCGTGATCCTGTTTTCCTGCTCCAGCTTCAGCAGGTGCCATCGTCTCAACTGTCTCTGGCTCAAGGCAATTGTCTCTCTCATAATGGAGGACATTTTACCTTTGCCGTTAACTAGGACATTTTCCCGTTGCTACCACAAGCGCCCTCCTCTTCGTTGACGCCCTTGGATCGATTCGCTAATATGTGCTCTCCCAACCCTCCAAGGTTCGAAACAGCATCTCAAATTCCCGAATGAACCGTAAACCTTCAATCCAAGAAGAGGGATAGAATCCTATGAGCGGTCTGTTTGGAATCGTCTCTACCGGTAATTGCTCAGAAACATTGTTTTACGGAACTGACTACCATTCGCACATGGGAACCGAGATGTCCGGGCTGGTCGTGGTGGGCAACCGGATCCATCGCCGCATCCGGGATATCCGTCTGACCCAGTTCAAGTCCAAGTTCGCCAATGAATACAAGTCCATGATCGGCCGGATCGGCATCGGTGTGATCAGTGATTTCGACCCTCAGCCGATCCTGATCTCCACCCATTTCGGGGAGTTTGCCGTAGCCACCATGGGTCGAATCCTGAACGCCGAAACCCTTGTAAACGAGCTCCACAGCGAGGGCACGGCCTTTTCCGAAATTTCCGAGTCGGGCATCAACCGGACGGAAATCGTAGCCCGCCTGATCGCATTGGGAAAGGATCCGGTCGACGGAATCGCGAAAGCCCTGGAACGGATCGAAGGGTCCTGTTCGCTCCTTCTCGTCACCCAGAACAGTCTTTACGCTGCTCGGGACAACCTGGGCCGCTCCCCACTCGTGCTGGGCAAACGCGGAGGGGACTGGGGCGTTGCAAGCGAGAGCTGCTCCTTCAGCAACATGGGATTCCGGATCGAGAGGGATCTGGCACCCGGGGAGATCCTGCGCATCGAGCCGGACAGCGTCGAGAAGATGCGAA